>CAZSWQ010000101.1:0-6723 GCA_964611025.1 uncultured Ruminiclostridium sp. | reverse complement strand
TGATATACGATGCCCCCCAAGGTCGGACACTTGTCCGACCTTGGGGGGCTGGGGGGCTTATCAGGGAGTCGCCCGCTCGGCTTGGGCATAATCGCAATGCGTCGCCAAAACACAAGCATGACACTCCGCTTTTCTGGATTTGCACACCGCCCGCCCATGGAGCACCAGTCTATGACAGAAGTCATTGGAGTCCATCGGTGGCAGACAGGCACGCAGTTGCTTTTCCGTTTTGGCAGGGTCTTTTGTGCCATCGGTCAAGCCCAAACGTCCTGCCAGACGCATGCAGTGCGTGTCCGCAATGACCACCCCCGTCACATGATGCACATCACCCAAAATCAAGTTGGCGGTCTTGCGTCCGACCCCTGGCAGAGAGAGCAAGTCCTCCATCGTGTCGGGCACACGTCCCCCAAAATCCCGCAATAATTTTTGGGAGCTGGCGACAATGTCCCGTGCTTTGGCACGGAAAAATCCGCAGGAGTGGATATAGTCTTCCACCTCCAAAACGTCTGCCCCCGCTAGGGCTTCCAGCGTAGGATAACGGGCAAAGAGTGCGGGGGTCACTTGGTTCACCCGCTCGTCGGTACACTGGGCGGCAAGGCGGGTCGCAAAGAGCAATTCATAATCTTTCTCATAGGTCAAAGAGCAAATGCCATCGGGGTAAGCAGTCTTGAGTGCCTCCACAATGGCGAAAATTTCGTCAGGCTGTTTCAAATTCATCTCCTCCTTGCCCCTATTATACTACGCTATGACAATGTTTTCAAAAATGAATTAAAAGGAATTGCAAAAAAATTTTCCTAGGGTATAATAGGCACTATGAAACAGACCTTTTGTCTGCAACAAAATTGAAATTTTACCAAAGGAGTGGGCATTGTGATTCAACAAACCATGGACTTTTTACTTGCACAAGATCCCGTATTGGGAGAGGCTGTCAAGGCAGAATACGACCGTCAAGTGAGAAACATCGAACTGATTGCCTCTGAAAACTTCGTCAGCCCCGCTGTGCTGGCTGCGGCCTCCACCATCCTCACCAACAAGTACGCAGAGGGCTACCCCGGCAAGCGTTACTACGGCGGTTGTGAAAAAGTCGACGTCGTGGAAGACATCGCCCGTGACCGTGCCAAGCAATTGTTCGGTGCTGACCACGTCAATGTACAGCCCCACAGTGGCGCGTCTGCCAACTTCGCCGTCTATCAGGCACTGTGCGAAACGGGTGATACTGTCCTCGGCATGGATCTTGCCAACGGTGGACACTTGACCCACGGCAGTCCCGTCAATTTCTCTGGTAAGAACTATAATATGGTCGCCTATGGTGTTGACCCCGTCAGCCACCGCATCGACTATGATCAGGTGCGTGACCTTGCAAAACAGCACAAGCCCAAGATGATTATTGCAGGGGCTTCCGCCTATTCCCGCACACTGGATTTTAAGACCTTCTCTGAAATTGCACAGGAAGTCGGCGCATATCTCTTTGTAGACATGGCACACATCGCAGGTCTGGTCGCAGCGGGCTTGCATCCCTCCCCCATCCCCTATGCCGACGTGGTCAGCACCACCACCCACAAGACCCTCCGTGGCCCTCGTGGCGGGGTCATCTTCTCCAAGGCAGAACATGCCCAGAAGATTGATAAGGCGATTTTCCCCGGCTCTCAGGGTGGGCCTTTGATGCACATCATCGCCGCCAAGGCAGTTGCCTTCGGCGAAGCCCTCAAGCCCGCATTTAAGACCTACCAACAGCAAATCATCAACAATGCCCAAGCACTGGCTGGTAGTTTGCAGGAAAGCGGTTTTGATTTGGTCTCTGGCGGTACGGACAACCACCTGATGCTCGTTGACCTGCGTAAGGCAAACATCACGGGCAAGGAGATGGAAAAGAAGCTGGACGAAGTCCACATCACCGTCAACAAGAACACCATCCCCAACGAAACCCAGTCCCCCTTTGTCACCAGCGGTATCCGTGTGGGTACACCCGCTGCCACCTCCCGTGGCTTCAAGGAAGAAGACATGAAGGTCATCGGCGGTCTGATTTGGGATACGGCAACTGCCTTTGACAGCAAGCAGGACGATATCCGTGCTGCCGTCGCTGCGCTCTGTGCCAAGCACCCCCTCTACGACTGAGCCAAACACCAATATGCCCTATGACGGAAGGAGGACGGATACCCGTCCTCCTTCTTTTTTGGAAACAAAGGAAGGTGCGTCTCATGTACCAACCCCTCGCAGAACAACTCCGCCCCAAATGCCTAGAAGACGTCTTGGGGCAAAGCCATCTCCTCGGCAAAGACGGCTTTCTCCCCCGTCTCTTAGCACACGGGCATGTGCCCAATTTGATTTTCTATGGGGCATCTGGTGTGGGCAAAACCACCGTGGCAGAGCTGATTGCCCAGCACATCCAAAAGCCCTTTTACCGCTTGAATGCCACCACCGCCACCCTCTCCGATTTGAAAGCCTGCATGGACGACATTGGGACGCTCATCGCCCCCCAAGGCATTGTGGTTTATCTGGACGAAATTCAATATTTCAACAAAAAACAGCAACAGAGCCTTTTGGAATCCATGGAAAATGGAAAATTGACCCTGATTGCCTCCACTACAGAAAACCCCTATTTTGCCATTCACAGTGCCGTTTTGAGCCGTGCAACGGTTTTGGAATTTCAGCCCCTCACCCTACAAGAAGTGACCGAAGCCGTCTCCCGTGCCATTTCCGTCCTGCTCGAGCAACACAACTTGACCTTAGAAGCAGAGGAGAACGCAGCAGAGCACATTGCACAGGCGAGCGGGGGCGACGTGCGCAAAGCACTGAACCTGCTCGAAGCCCTATTTTTATCCCGCCCGCTCGGGGACAGCTGTTGGCATTTGCAGGTGGACGCACTTGGGCTTTTGAGCAAAGGGGCGGGCTTCCGCTACGACCGTGACGGCGACGGGCATTTTGACACCCTCTCCGCCTTTCAGAAATCCATACGAGGTTCTGACACAGATGCCGCCTTGCACTACTTGGCACGGCTCTTGACTGCGGGCGATTTGCTGTCCGTCTGCCGTCGGCTTCTGGTCACTGCCAGTGAGGACATTGGGCTGGCATACCCCCAAGCCATGTCCATTGTGAAAAGTTGTGTCGATACCGCACAGGTGCTGGGTCTGCCTGAAGCCCGCATCCCGCTGGCACAGGCGGTCATTTTGCTCGCCACCGCCCCGAAGTCCAATTCGGTGCTCACCGCCATAGATGCCGCCATGGCAGATATACAGGCGGGCAAAACAGGCGACATCCCCCCCTATCTCAAAGATGCCCATTATACAGGTGCAAAACAGCTCGGGCGGGGGCTGACCTACCAGTACCCCCATGATTTTCCCCGCCATTTTGTCCCCCAGCAATATCTCCCCCTTGCCCTTCAGGGCACACGCTATTACCAGCACGGGGACAACAAACACGAACAGGCCGCCCGTCAATACTGGGCGAGCATCCGTGGGCTGGATTGAAAAAAAGTATTTGATTTTTCCTGTTCTGGGGCATATTGCCAGCCGTCCACACAGCCCTGCGTCATCACATAGGGCAGAGCTGTGGGCGATACTGTCCCCTCCAAGCCCTCTATCAAGAGCAATTTGATTTTCATCCGCTCGGGCACAATGGACTTGATGTAGACGCTGACCCGCTGGTCTTCGTAGATATAGGGGCTGTATTCCGCCAAGCCCGTCAAGTTCGGACGCAATTCCACGAAAATGCCATAGGGCTTGATGCCCCGCACCAAGCCAGAGACGGTCATGCCCGTGGCAAAGTGGCGGACATTTTCCGCCCATGTGCCCAGCAGTTCCTTATGCGAGAGCAAAACGTGCCCCTTTTGTTCGTCCATGCCCTGAAAGACCACAAAGGCATCTTGTCCCACTTGGAAGCGGTCTCGTGGGTGGCTGATGCGGGAGACGGAAATTTGCTCCAAACTGACCATAGAGACAAAGCCACAGCCAATGTCCAAAAAGACCCCGAAGGATTCCATATGCGTCACCACGGCGGGCAGAATCGTCCCCCGTGGCAGAGTACGCAAGTGTGCCAGTGCCTGTTTTTGGGCGGCACAACGGGAAAGGGTCAAAATCGGGGTCTCCCCTGCCCTGTCTATCGCCGTGATGACAAAGGACACGGGCTTGCCCACACGGGACAAAATCGCAATTTCTTTGGTCGTGCCCTCTCGTATGCCCAACGCAACTTCTTCTCTGGGTATCGTGCCCGTAAATTCCCCCAGAGAGATGAGCAAATCATGCGTAGCGGTACACAAGAGCGTCATGCCCTCCAAAATTCTTCCCTCCTCCATGGCGGTTTGGAGTGTGTCCAGCGTTTGGCAGGCATCTTGGTTTTCCTTGCTGTCGATGCGTGTTCCTTCGGGCAAAAATGGCATAGAAACCCCTTCCTTTCTCTTGCACAAAACGGGCGAACTTGGCATACTATATGCAGTATGGGACGAGGACTTGCCTTGTCCTCAGAAAAAAACGAAACAAGGAGGCGAAACACAGCATGGAAATTTTACTGGGCGATACCTTAGAAATGAAAAAAGCACATCCCTGCGGGAGTCGCTGTTGGAAGGTTCTGCGGGTGGGGATGGATGTCCGCTTGCGCTGCGAGGGTTGCGGGCACGAGGTGCTCCTCCTGCGGAAAAAAGTAGAAAAAAGCATCAAACGCCGTCTCCCTGCGGAAACAGACAAAATTTAGGAGGTTTTTCATATGCGTTATGTCGGCAATATTTACCGTCCCCCTGGGGAATGGCGGAGCTATTTGCTCCAGACCACCATTGGGTGCTCCCACAACAAATGCACCTTTTGTGCCATGTACAAGGACAAAAAATTTCGGGTGCGTCCCATGAAGGAAATTCTGGAAGACATCGCCATGGCACGTCGCTACTACCCCGATGGGGTCGATAAGGTGTTTCTCTGTGACGGCGATGCCATTGTCATGCGTCAGGAGCAACTGTTGGAAATTTTGGAAGCCCTTTATGCCGCCTTTCCCGATTTGCGTCAGGTGACGGTCTATGCAGGGCCGAAAAGCACCATGACCAAGACCCCCGCCCAGCTCAAGCAGTTGCGGGAAGCGGGCTTGACCCGTGCCTATCTGGGTGTGGAAACGGGCTGGGATGCCCTCTTGCAACAAATCCAAAAGGGCTGTACCGCAGAGGAAATGCTTCAGGCGGGCATTCGTCTGCGGGAGTCGGGCATTGACCTCTGGGTCATGATTTTGCTGGGGCTGGCTGGCTCTGGGGAAGGCTCGATTCGCCACATGCAGGAGACGGTCAAAATGATGAATGTCATGAAGCCCCGTCACCTCTCTGCCCTCACGCTCATGGTCAATCCTGACACACCCCTCTACGATGATGTGAAAGCGGGACGTTTCCAACTGCTGAACGCTGAGGAGTCCCTCTTGGAAACCCGTATGCTGGTGGAGGGTCTGCAAATCGACCCCCTGCATTTCACCAGCAACCATGCTTCCAATTATCTCGCACTGAAAGGCTCTTTGCCCGAACAGAGAGCGGAATTTTTGAAACAAATTGACGATGCTCTGGGGGGCACGGGACGCATCCGCAGTGAATACTACCGCGCACTGTAAGAGGTGAGAGATGAAAGTATTGACGTATCGACAAGCGGGTGTAGAGGCGGTGGGTGTCTTGACCCCAGACGAAACCAGCATCAGTCCCCTGCCCTACCCCGATATGAACACCCTCATTGAGACCTGTCCCCTTGGGGAATTGCCCACCGTGGTCTCTGGGGTCAGCCAGCGTCTGGCTCTGGACAGTGTGCAAGTGCTCGCCCCCATCCCCCGTCCCAAGCAAGATGTGATTTGTCTGGGCATGAACTATGCCAAGCACATTCAGGAATCCATGCAGTACGAAAAAGATGCCTTTTCCCGCAACACCCAAACCGCCGTGTATTTTTCCAAGCGGGTTGGGCGGGCGGTCGACCCAGAGGGCATCATCTGCCGTCACGAGGGGCTGGTTGAGCGTTTGGATTATGAGGTGGAATTGGCGGTCATTCTGGGCAAGGATGCCAAGCAAGTCCCCCCAGAACGGGTGCAGGAGTACATTTTTGGCTATACCATTCTCAATGATGTGTCGGCACGGGTTTTGCAGACCAAGCACAAGCAATGGTATTTTGGCAAGAGTTTGGACGGCTTCACACCACTGGGTCCATACATCAGCACCGCCGATGCCATAGACTACCCCCCTGCCCTGTCCATTCAATCCTATGTCAATGGAGAACTGCGTCAGGACGACAACACCGCTTCCCTCATGACGGATATTTCCGCCATTGTCTCGGAGCTGTCGCAGGGCATGACCCTGCAAGCAGGGACTATCCTTGCCACAGGTACACCCGCTGGTGTGGGCATGGGCTTCGACCCGCCCAAATTTTTGCAAGTGGGCGATGAAGTCCTCTGTCGCATCGAGGGCATAGGCGACCTCAAAAACACCGTCGGTTGAGCACAAAAAAGCATCTTCCCTTGTGGGAAGATGCTTTTTTCATTGGGTCGGGCGGGTTTCGGTGCGTCGGGGACGCCGCACCCTATGTCAATGCGATTTGGTAGGGGACGATACCCACATCGTCCCGCTGGCGTGGGACAAATATGGAATTTGTCCCTACAATCCCCCTTGCCAAAGGGGGAAACCGCCGTAGGCGGAGGGGGATTTCGTTTTTCGTTTTTTATTGGGGTCGGGCGGATGCTATCCGCCCCTACATGCATTTGTCCGTCTGGTCTTCCATT
>CAZSWQ010000100.1:0-6882 GCA_964611025.1 uncultured Ruminiclostridium sp. | reverse complement strand
GACCAAGGCTGAGGTTTCCGACAGGCGCAAGAGGATGAAAAAAATACCTTTTGCATTCAAAAGTGCATTGTGTTTCTCGAGGGCATCAAAGAGACTTTCTTTGCTCTGGAAATGATAGGAGAACAAATTGCCTACTTTCATGCCCGCTAAGGTCGGGGCACAGTGGCGAATGATGAGGGCGCTGGACACAAAACCGCTCCTCTCAGCTGGCATGTTCTTCCAGAATGCTCCGCAGGGCGGACATGGAGCTGGAATGGGAACGCACAATTTTCAAATCTTGGTTTTTTGTGGCGGCAAGGGCACACTGTACCATTTTATGGGAGACGGTATTGGTGAACAATACGAGCAAATCGGGCGAGCCAATTTGGTTTTTGACACCTGCGGGCTGGGTGAAGACTTTCGCCTTACAATGGTAGCTCTTACATAGTGTCTTATAATTTTGCACCATGCAGTCATTGCCACCGATGATGGTGATACTCATGTGAGCGACTCCTTTCTTTGTTAGAAAAAACTAACATACAGGTAAAATGGAAGCACCCAGAGGGTGCGTAACAGCGACGGAAGTTTTTTGTTATCTTCTGCTAACGATTGTTAGTATAAACTATCGTCTGTGCTTTGTCAAGCACTTTTGTGAAAAAATGTCGGCATCTGATGTTGAGGAAAATCTTCTGCTGTATTTTTGCAGCCATCTATGCTATGATGAAAAGACAGAAGCCAGAGACGCAAGATATCCTCTGGAAGAAAGGTGGTTTTTTTGATGTTTCCAGCCATGAGAAGAAGCAAACAAGCCCTCTCGGAGGCACAGTGTCATGCACTCCTGCAAGCGCAAGGACGGGGCATTTTGTCCGTTTTGGGTGAAGACGGCTATCCTTACGGCGTCCCCATGAATTTCTATTACGAGGAAGCCAAACATGTCCTGTATTTCCATAGTGCCAAAGAGGGACACAAGTGCGATGCCCTCGCCCAATGTGCCAAGGTCTCGTTTTCGTTCTACACGGAAACTGCCCCCAAAGCAGACGACTGGGCAGCCCAGCTCCAGAGCGTGATTGTCTTTGGACAGATGGAACGCCTCTGCGACCCAGACGAGATGCGGTCTGCCCTCTGTCAACTGGGGAAAAAATACTACCCCAAGGCGGAAATGATTGACGCTGCCATGGAAAAATCCTTCCAGCATGTTGCCGTCTTCGCCCTGCACATCGAGCAAATGACGGGCAAACAAATCCGTGAAGCCTAAGCCTACATCAAAAAAGCACTGTGGATTTCCACAGTGCTTTTTTGTTGGTTGGCGGGAGAATCCCTCCACCACTTCGTGGTTCCCCTCCCTTTGACAAGGGAGGTTAAACCCTATCCCCCTTGTGAAAGGGGGATTTCACCATTCATTTCATTTTTCATTGGTTTTCATTATGCAGGCGGGATGCTCATACAGCGGTTGGGGATGAATGTACCCTTGCCTGTTGCAGTGGGTGCGCTGTCCCAGTCGTTGAAATGCCACCACTCGGACGCCAAGGGCGTTAAGCCCGCACTGGTGCAATAATTTTGTAGCTTCTGGGCGGGGGGACAGTTTGCCATGCCCTCGCTCCAACTGCTGTTGCGCCAAGCGTTGCGGTCGGAGGAATTGACGGGTGCTGTGAAAATGGCAGAAGCGATGCTCAGTTCGTGGAAAGGCGAGGGCATGGTGTATTCTTCATAGTCCAGAATGTCGTGGTAGGTATGCTCCCCTATGTAGGCATCTTCCGCCTCTAAAATCCGCACCAAGGAAATATCCACCGCAAAGCCTTTTTGGTGGTTGGACACACCCGTATTGATGAACCACGGCACACTCCAAGGAGCGGTGCTGATGCCATCTTTTACCGTGGGGTTGCTGTTCGCCAGTGCGCCCAATGCCTCAATGACCCGTACTTGTGTTTCATAGGGGCGGTATGCCTCATAAATTTTAATGCTATCGCCCTGCAAGAGGGCGGCGTCCTGAGCAAAATACAATTTTTTGGCCATAGGATACAGCACGGGCATGATGTACTGTTCTTTGCCCAAACGCACGTTGTGGCTTTGGGCATCGTAGAGGGGCAGTTGGCTCAAGTTGGGGATGCTCTGCCCCGAGGAGAGAAACCGAGAGGCATAGGTGTTGGTATTGTCATAGACAATGGAGGGGATGACGTCGGGCAGGTTAATCAAGCAATAGGCACTGGCGAGATAACCCCGCTCGCCCGTTTCGGTTAAAATTTCCCACCAAGCGTCCACTTCCTGCATAATGCGGAAACAAGTCCCCGCTGGCACTTGTCCGATTTTGTTGCCGTCTGGGGCATCGCGCAGGTTCAAGAGACTGCCCGTATAGCCCGTTGCCCCCTGCACAGGCAATTCCAGACCCAACCCTAGGAGGCTATGGCTGTGTTCCATCTGGGTGACGTGGGGCGGTGTGGTGGGTACTGCGGGTGTAGGGGCTTCTGTGCTGGGGGTGCTGGCTTCCTCTCCGCCACAAGCGGTCAAAAGGCACAAGAAGAGTGCCAAAACGGCTAATTGACGCAACATCAAAATCAAATCCTTTCCTATCCTCAAGCGGGTACAAACTGCAATACGACATCTCGTGCCCAGAGCAAAATCAGCAGATGCAAGGGGTAGATGAGATAAAAGCCCCGCTGTACCCATTTGTTTCGAGAACCCCGCTCGCCCTTGTAGCACAAAAGCAGGGGAATGGCGAGCAGAAAACCCGCTTGGTACCAGTGCGACCAACCTTGATTCAAAATGGTTGGGACAAAGTGAAACAGGAGTCCAATGACCGCCAGTGCCCACATTTGCCGTTTGGGCTGTCCGTGGAACTGTCCCATGACCACAATCCACAAAACGGCGACATAATTCCAATTGGCAGGACGGGCGAGCAGACAGCAGAGCAAGACCAGCACGACCTTTGCCCAAAGGGGCAGACGTGGGCTTTTGCTTAGATAAAGTGCCAACAACCCCAAAAACAGGGCAGTCATCACACTGGAGGTTGCCCAAGGAGACTGCTTGAAGTACCAAGCATAGGGCAGGTGGGAGACGAGTGCAAAGACCAGCAGGCGTCTAAGATAGGCATGGATATTTTTGCTATGGTAAA
Organism: uncultured Ruminiclostridium sp.; assembly: GCA_964611025.1. Lineage (GTDB taxonomy): Bacteria > Bacillota > Clostridia > Oscillospirales > Oscillospiraceae > Evtepia. The sequence goes on along the minus strand of CAZSWQ010000100.1, from coordinate 3,794 downwards.
AGCCTTCAGCAATGAAATAGCACATGATGGGGGCGGCGAGCCGTCCCAGAACATGCAAACCCATGGCGAGCGGGGTCTCATGGGACAAAAATCCCGTGACGGTGTGGTCTAAGACCATGCAAAACAAGGCAAGCCACTTGAGGCTGTTTGCCGTCAAGCGGGGGCTTTGTATGCGGGCGGGGGCAAGAGATACACAAGTCATTGTCATAGTTTGCCTCATTTCTTCTGAATGCTTCGAGGGATTTCCCCCGTTTTTTTCAGTCTAGCCCAAGAAGATAACAAACACGACAAGAACTTCTAAACAATTTCTAACATTTTTTCATTGTTGGGTTTTGGTGCTCTGGGGTCGGGCGGATAGTATCCGTCCCTACAAACGGCATGGTTTTTCATTTTTCTCTTTTCATTTTTTATTTATGTTCCGTGGCGAAGCGGTAACCCGCCCCCCAAACGGTCTCGATGTAGCGGGGGTGGCTGGAGGAGTCCTCTAATTTCTCCCGCAGGCGGTTGATGTGTACGGTCACGGTGGCGACGTCCCCTAGGGCATCCATGCCCCAAATGCGGTCAAATAAGGTCGCTTTGGAAAAGACAATGTTCGGATTGCTGGCGAGAAAATACAGAAGCTCATATTCCTTGTTGGTCAAAGAAAGTTCCCGTTCGCCCACATAAACACGGCGGGAGGCGGGGTACAGACGCAAAGCGTGTCGGGTGATGCAGTTTTCTGCTTTGGGTGTTTGGCGGGCGAGCAGACGCTCGTGTATTTGTATGTGTGCCTTGACACGGGCGACCAGCTCGGCGGGCGAAAAGGGTTTGACGATGTAATCATCTGCCCCCAGCCCAAGCCCACGCAGTTTGTCTAGGTCTTCGCCCTTGGCAGTGACCAGCAAAATGGGCAAATCCTGTTCCAAACGCAGGGCACGGCAAATTTCCAAACCCGTCATGCCAGGGAGCATGACATCCAAAATCAGGCAATCAAAGGTCTCTGTTTGAGCACGAAAAAAGCCCGCCTTGCCGTCCGTCTCGATGGCAACTTCATAATTGGAGGCTTCCAAATAGTCCTTTTCCAATTCGGCAATGCCCAACTCGTCTTCAATAATCAATACTTTTTTCATGGAGAAACCCCTTTCTTGTCTTGCGTTTTAAGTCTGTATCGGCAGGTGGATGATGATGCACAAGCCCCTGTCATTTTTGGCGAAAATTTCGCCTTTGTGCCCCAGAACAATTTGCTTGGCAATCGCCAAGCCCAGACCGCTTCCCTGACTGGGGTTGCTCCGTGCTTGGTCACTGCGATAAAAACGGGTGAAAATCTGGTGGAGTGCCTCCTCTGGGACGCCTGCACCGTCGTCCGTCAAACGAAGTTCCACCGCTTCGCCCATCAGGGAGAGCGTAAGATGCAAGGCAACCTTGGAGGCGGTTTTGTATTTCAGGCTGTTTTCCAAGATGTTCTCTAAAACCCGCCCAAATGCCTCTTTGTCCAGTGGAAGGACGCACGGGCGTTCGAGCTGGTTCTCATAGGTCAAAGACAGGGACTCGTGGTGCTGGTTCTGGGCAAACCAGCTTTGTAAATATGTGCCGATATCCACGGGGGCAAAGTGATAGGCGAAGCCCGCTCGTTCCAAGTTGGACAAGGTCGCCAGCTGTTGTACTAGGACTTCCATGTGCAGGGCTTTGTCGTGGATGGCATGGAGGTAGTGTTGGCGTTTTTCTTCTGTCTTGGCGATGCCATCGAGCAAACCCTCGCTGTAGCCCCGTATCATGGTCAGGGGTGTACGCAGGTCGTGGGAAATATCGGCAATGAGTTGCTTGCGGTGGGCTTCGTGCGTCAAGCGTTCCTGAACTGCTTCTTGCAGATGCAGTCGCATGTCATTGAAGGAAGCACAGACCGTGCCGAACTCGTCCGCCTTGTCATAGGAAATTTCCACCTCCAAATTGCCTGCACTGATTTCACGAGTGGCTTTTTCCAACAGCAAAAGGGGGGTGAGGAACATTTTTTGATGGAAGCGGGCGAGCACAGCACCCATGATGGCGACCACACCCAAGACAAAGAGCAAAAACAGGGCGATGAAACGGGTGATGTATTTTTGCAAATAGCTGGTGTTGTCCTGCTGTTCGTCTAGGTGGCTGAGTACGAAAATTTCAATCGAACCCGCCGAGCCTGTGAGGGTATTTTTGATGAAAGAGACCTCGGCAGTGCTCATGACGACCTTGGTGGCATTTTTGGATTGTTCCACCAAGCCCGCCAGTACGTCACGGTCGTGGTCTTCTAAATTATCATAGACCAAGTTGCCATTTTTCTGTATGGCAAAGTGATAGCCCATACGCAAAAGCTCGTCTTTGACCTCTGACATGAGGGTGCTCTGTTCTGCCATTGCGTGTTGGTGGTGTGCCTGTTCGCTTGCACTGTGTTGTGCCCAATCGTAGCCAAATATGTCCTCGCTGTAGGCATAGAGTAGGCTTTGGGCAGAGTAGGCGGCATTGTTTTCTTGGAACATCTTCTCTAGGGGCAACCAGTAGCGGTTGCCAAACTGCCCGAACAGCCAGAGCAAACACAGGAGCGACAAGCAGGCGGGCACAAGCACCATTGCCAAATTGGACAGCCATAATTTTTGTTGGATACGCATGGGAGAGCCCCCTTTCTTTCTCCTAGTATACAAAAGCCAAGCCCTCCCGTCTAGTCTCTGTTTCGCAGGGGAGAGAAAAAAACACCCCCCACTGCACAGGCAGTGGGGGGTGTTTTTGGTTTTAATGCATACTCAAACCCGCCAGAGGGCTTGCACTTGAGCAAATTGGGCAGGAGTCACCAGTGCGCTGTGGGTGTGTTCCACGGTGTGCCATTGGGCTTTGGGGACGGCTTTTTGTCCATCAAAGCTCGCTTGTCGCTTGCCCTGCACCATGTGCCCCAGATAGACGGGGTTTTGCAAGATATACTGCACCCCTGCCCTGTTCCACTCTGCCTCGGCAAAACGCAGTTGTTGCACCTGCCCCCGCAAGTAACGCAAACGGCTGGGGGAAAGCGTGTCTGTGGCATTGAGTGCCTTTGCAATTTGCCCGCAGGACATCCCCGCCAGCCGTGCGGAAAAAATGGCTTGTACCGTGGGGGCGGTTTCTGGGTCTGGGAGAAGCAGATGCTTATTTTCAGGGGATTTTTGATAACCATAGGGCGACCATGCCCCGATGAACTCCCCCCGCAGCTGTTTTGCCCGCAAAACGGGACGCACTTTATTGGCAATATCCTGTGCGTAGAGGTGATTTGCTAGGTTTGTGAGGTAGAGATGCAGGAGGTCAGCCTCTGGGTCGAAGCTGTCGTAGTGGTCATTCACGGCGAGCACACGCACCCCGTGCTGGGGAAAGTAGTTTTCCAAGTAGTCCCCCACGGCGATGTAGTGCCGTCCAAAACGGGAGAGGTCTTTCACGGCGATACAGTTGATGTTGCCCCGCTCGATTTCCGCCAAAAGACGACGGAGTGCAGGGCGTTGCATCTGCCGTCCACTGACCCCCGCATCGGCAAAGACCCCGACAATGGCAAAGCCATGTTGTTTTGCGAGGTGCTGACGCAAAAGTGCTTCCTGTCCCGCCAAGCGTCCCTCTGCCCCTGCCTCGGAAGTGCGCAGGTATAAGCCCACCCGAAAGTCTGCCAATGCCACCCCCGCCTTTCCGCTGTCCTGAAAGATGCTTATGTGCGGGAGGACAAAGATAGAACGCTATTTTCATGCCCAGAACATGGGACTGGAAAAATGGGCATAAAAAAAGTCTCCACGTTCTCGGAACGTGGAGACTTGGCACGGCAGAAGGGACTC
>CAZSWQ010000099.1:0-6891 GCA_964611025.1 uncultured Ruminiclostridium sp. | reverse complement strand
GGCAACCTTTTTGCCCCCTTCAAATACAGGGTATGGCAAAATATTGTATTCTACATTTTCTATTTTTCCATCCTTGTGGGTAATGGTATCTCCGTAAAATAAAATTCCTGCTGAAGAACCTGTGGAGCAGACAAGATCCCCTGTTTTTGATAAATCAGAGGAATATCCGTCATAGTTTGCAAAACCACCCTTTGCCAAAGGAGTATATAAAGTATTAAAAATATGTGTGTAGGTTTCATTACTTAGGTTCAAGGTTTCATCTTTATTAAAGATACTACTATCAAGCTGTTCCATACCCACTAAGGCAACATGAAACCAAGAATCTGCTGCAAAGAACTCTTTTCCGTCATTTGGAATGTCAGGAGTTTTTTCATCTGTCCATTGATAATATAAATTAGAAAGTTCAGCTATACCCTCAAAGGTACTGAGCTGTTCTTTTTTTGCCCCTGTTTCAGTAGCAAAGACATCAAAAAGAGTTTGGTTGAGATATAAAATCTCTGTGGATTTTGCAAGAGGAAAAACATACAAGCCATCATTAAACAATCTGCCTTCCTCTATAAAAGGGGAAACATATTCTGACAATTCTTCTTTGGAAAAATAGCTGTCTAAGTTTACAAGCATATCCTTTTCTACAAATTGCATGGCAATTTTCGGGTAGCCGGTAAAGATATCAGGCATATTAGGTGCAGCAGGTTCTCCGTTTGCAATCATCGTGAGGCTCTCGTTTAATTCCGAGCTTGACGATATTGCTGTAACATCAATGCGTATTCCTTTTTCTTTGCCTACTGTAGAGTTGAACTGGTCAATGAGAAAATCCATCGCTTCCTGCATATCCCCACCATAATTATGCCACATGGAAACAGTCACAGGTTTTTTCGGGTTGAGGATTTGTGTGTTTCCACAGCCCCCAAGGCAGGTCATGAGCAGCAATGCTGCCAGAGCCAGAGAAATAAATTTTTTCATAGATTTGCTCCTTTCTTGGTGGTATCCCACCCGTTTTCCCACGCTATTTTATAAAAAAACCTTGATTTTCCCACCCTTTTGGGCATTTGGGGTGGGGACAAAATAAAAATTTTCCAGTAAACTGTACATGAAAAGCATCTGAGGTGTAAACAGCAAGATGTGATAATACCTATTAGTATAGTAGAAAATATTGACACAGTCAATGGTTGTGAAACGATGAAAGAAAGGAGGATTGGATATGGTATTTTTTGTGCAATGAAAGGGAAAACATGTAGGGAATAAAACCAATGATGCAATGGAAAAGGTAGAGTTCATATGTACATGATGCATCAGAATATAGCTCAGTGCATGTCAGTGGTCAGTGCTTGTGTTCACAGGGTTCACAGGTATGAGATTTCAAATAAAACGGAGGAAACGGAGGAATTGCAATGAAAAAGAAATTATCAGCTCTTTTGCTGACACTTGCCATGTGTTTCAGCATCATGCCCAGCGTTGCGTTTGCAGCCAATGTGGGCAGCATCCCCAAGGAATGGACGGCCCCTTCTCATGTGACTGTTATCAACAACACCGAGGGTGCTGGCGAATTTAACCTGATGGTCAGCTACACCGTAGGTGCTGACCACTCCACCTTTGTCGATGACATTGCCAATCAAGAAAACTATGCCAAATATGGACTCACAGATGCCGTCTATTACGATACCAATATTCAGTTGGATTGGCGTATTGATGGTGGTGCGTGGCACTATAGCCAAGAGTGGGACAGTGGCAACGAGAGCCGAGAAGGTGCTGATGCCTATTATTATTACCGTGAGCTTGGTCCCTATTACGATGAGCGTGCCAGCTCCACGATGATTTTGCGTCTGCCTACGCAGGAGAACTGGTCGAGCGACTACGAGGGCTGGAAAACTGCCATGACCGCCGCTGGGGCAGGAGATTTGACCGTCTCCGACGAGGGGTATATGCACCTTGACTTAACCCGCCATAAGGTGGACATTCGGGTGCGTATGCTGACCTCTCTGCGAGGTGTGGATGTAGATACTGCCTATGGCGAGGAATATTCCTACCATTATATTCTCTCCCCATGGTCTGCCATCGCTTCTGTGGGTAAGGGAGTTGCCACTGTGGAGTATCCTACCGCTTTGCCCGTGCCTACTGTGACCAACTTCGCCGTGGGTGCTGCCAAGAACGATGGAACGGTAGACGATGGTTATCCCATCTTCACCTATCACCTCACAGTACCTGCCGACGTGGCAGAACTAGCCGCCCGTGCCACCGCCCTGTGGGCAACGCTGGGCATTGAGGGGCAGGTCAATGTGAACAACGGCGGATGGCAGGATATCCGTATTGGCAGCGCAAGCTGGGCAGCCGTCACCGACGGAACGTACACCGGCTATATGCCCAATCTCACCCAAGGCGACTATACCACTGTGCTGGGCGGTACTTGCGAATTCCGCACACGCTATCACTGGTTTAATGGCGAAGGTTCTGAACTGTATTCTGACTGGTCTACACCACTCAGCTTCGGCTCTGATGCATGGCAGTCCTCCCCTTGGGCAACAGAAACGCTGCAAAAAGCAGATGAGCTGGGGCTGATTCCGGAGGTACTGAAAACCGCCGATCTGACTGCGGATATTACACGGCTGGAGTTCGCCGCCGTAGCCGTCAAGGCATACGAAGCCCTATCTGGCACGGACGCAATCCCCGCTGTTACAAACCCCTTTACCGACTGCAATGACATGGAAGTGCTGAAAGCATACAATGTGGGCATTACGGCGGGTACTTCGGCAAGCACCTTCTCACCCAACACCCTGCTCAACCGAGAACAGGCCGCCACCATGCTGACCCGTGTGTTTAAGCGGGTGTCTATGCCCGGATGGACGCAAGGAACAGATGGAGACTTTCCTTTGGTATATCCAAAGCCCGCTGTCTTTGCAGACGACGCCGATATCTCTGCTTACGCCAAGGACAGTGTGTATTTTATGGCTGCCAATGGCATTATCAGCGGGGTAGGCAACAATCTCTTTGCTCCGAAGAATGTCACAACTGCACAGAGTGCCCAAGGATATGCCAACGCTACCCGTGAGCAGGCACTGGTTATCGCAGTTCGCATGGTAGAAAACCTGAAATAACATATCAAGCGCATTGTGCTAGCCCCCAAGAGCACGGGCAAATCCGAAGAACACCCCGCCGAACCCATTGGCGGGGTGTTTCCTGTCTTGGTGCATTGTCCTTCATCTTCTCCGAAACTCCCAGAAAAATTGTCACCCAACCATGGGGCAAGCGGGAAAAATCGCTTGACATGCCCACCTGTGTTTTGCTATGCTTTAAGCAAACACACAGAAATGAGGGAAGTCTATGGCAACAGGTTTGGTTTTAGAAGGCGGGGCGATGCGTGGCTTATTCACGGCAGGTATCTTGGACGTCATGCTAGAGGCGGGCTGTCGCTTCGATGGCATCATCGGGGTATCGGCAGGTGCAGCCTTTGGTTGTAATTACAAATCCAAACAGCTGGGGCGGGTTTTACGCTACAATTTGCAATTTTGCCGTGACAAACGCTATTGCGGTGTCAGTTCGCTCCTGCGTACAGGGAACTTATACAACAGTGCCTTTTGCTATGGAGAAATTCCCTTTTTCCATGACCCCTTTGATTTTGAAACCTATCAAAAAAGCCCCGTGCCATTTTATGTGGTTTGTACCGATGTTGAGACGGGTGAGGCGATTTATCCCCTGTTTTCTGGTAGACCTGAGGAGGGCTTTGACCTCTTGCGTGCTTCGGCTTCCATGCCTTTGGTGTCTGAGATTGTCTCTTGGAATGGGTACAAATTGCTGGACGGGGGCATAGCCGACCCCATCCCGCTCGTTGCCTCGGAGCGTCTGGGTTATGCCAAAAATGTGGTCATTTTGACCCGCCCTGCGGACTATCAAAAAAAGAAAAGTGGGCTTTTGCCCATTTTGCAACAGCGGTACAAACCCTATCCACAACTGCTCGAGCGGATGCGTCACCGCCACGAGCTGTACAACCAGAGCCTTACAGAACTTGCGGAAAAAGAGGCACGGGGGGGAATTTTGGTCTTTCGTCCTGAAGAAGCCTTGCCCGTACATCGGGTGGAAAAACACCCCAAGCAGTTACAACTTGCCTACAACATCGGACGCAATCAGGCAAAAAAACGTCTGCCCGAACTGCTGGCATTTCTGGCAAGCGAGGGCGAATGAAAAAACGAGGAACGCTGTTTGCGTTCCTCGTTTTTGCTTATCTGTGGTGGTGATGCAGGGTTTTGGGGATATACAGGGGACGGTCACGGCAAGCCGTGACCCTACGGAGTTTGATAATTCTGGGCGGGCATTTGGCGGGCGGGATGATGGGGGCATTGTGTAGGGCACATGTGTCGCAAGTAAGGTAGCTGTGAATACGCATGAAAAAGGCGTCTGGGGACACCACTCCCCAGACGCCTTTTTCTATCTTCTCGATTCAATCACCATCTTGAAGAAAAAACCATGATACCGACATGGTATCACAGTGCTTGGCTTTTGTCAAGCAAGACATGCGTTTTGATGCAAGATATACCCTGCGTCTCCGTCATTGAAAAGAGGCGGGACGATGTGGGCATCGTCCCCTACTACCAAGGATTATTTTTTGGGTTTAAAGCTGTCTTTCAGGCTGACGGTGCGGTTGAAGACCAGAGCATCGGGGCGGGAGTCCTTGCGGTCAGCACAGAAATAGCCCGTGCGCATGAATTGGAAGGCATCTTCTGGCTTGGCATGTTGCAAGCAGGCTTCCAGCTTGCAGTGTTCGAGCACTTGCAGGGAATTGGGGTTTAGGTAGTCCAAGAAATTCTTGTCCCCGCCGTCTGGGTCGGCATCGGTAAAGAGGTTATCGTAGAGACGCACTTCTGCATCGACACAAGTGCTGGCATCGACCCAGTGAATCGTGCCCTTGATTTTTCTGCCGTCGGCGGGATTGCCCCCACGGGAGTCGGGGTCATATTCTGCGAGCACTTCCACGACCTTGCCGTTTTCGTCTTTCACACAGCCCGTGCATTTGACCACATACGTTCCCTTGAGGCGGACTTCGTTGTTCGGGTAGAGGCGGTGGTACTTGCTGGGGGGCACTTCCATAAAATCGTCTTCTTCGATGTAGAGGTCACGGGAGAAGGCAATTTCACGCATGCCGTCGGCTTCGTTGTTGGGGTTGTTTTCCACGGAGAACATCTCGACTTTGCCCTCTGGGTAGTTGGTGATGGTGAGCTTGACGGGGTGCAGTACCGCCATGACACGCCCTGCGGTGAGGTTGAGGTCTTCACGGAGGCAGTATTCCAAAAAGCCGTATTCGACCGTGGAGCTAGCCTTGGAGACGCCGATGCGTTCGGAGAAATTGCGGATGGCTGTGGGGGTGTAGCCACGGCGACGCAGACCGCTGAGGGTGGGCATGCGGGGGTCGTCCCAGCCGGAGACGAGGTTTTCCTCGACCAGCTGACGCAATTTACGCTTGGACATGACGGTGTAGTTGATGTTCAGGCGGGCGAACTCGATTTGACGGGGACGGCTGGGGGCGGAGACGTTGGCAATGACCCAATCATACAGGGGTCTATGGTCTTCAAATTCCAGACTGCACAGGGAGTGGGTAATGCCTTCGAGTGCGTCTTCAATGGGGTGTGCGTAGTCGTACATGGGGTAGATGCACCAAGTGTCGCCCGTTCTGTGGTGGGTCTGGCGGGAGATGCGGTAGAGGACGGGGTCACGCATGTTGAAATTGCCCGAGGCGAGGTCGATTTTCGCACGGAGGGTCATTTCGCCGTCCTGAAATTCGCCTGCACGCATACGGCGGAACAAATCCAGACTTTCGCTGCTGGGGCGGTCACGGTAGGGGCTTTCGGCGGGTCGGGTGACGTCGCCACGCATGCTGCGCATCTGGTCGGGGGTGAGCTGGCAGACATAGGCGAGACCTTTTCCGATGAGTTCTTCTGCAAACTGGTACATGTTTTCAAAGTAATCAGAGGCAAAATAGAAACGGTCGTCCCAGTGGTAGCCCAGCCATTGGATATCCTCTTGGATAGCTTTGACATAGAGGTCATCTTCTTTGACGGGGTTGGTGTCGTCCATGCGGAGATTGCACATACCGTGGTACTTATCCGCCGTGCCGAAGTCGACAAAAATAGCCTTGGCGTGACCGATATGCAAAAAGCCGTTTGGCTCGGGGGGAAAGCGGGTGTGTACGGTTTCCCCGAAACAGCGACCGCCCTCGGCGAGTTCTTCGTCAATAAAATCGTGAATAAAATTCTGGCTCATTTCTTCTGTTGCCATGAATCGTCTCTCCTTACTGTGTTCAATTCAAACGAAGCGGACGAGGGGCAAAGCAAGCTACCCCCCGTGCAGTCATAATATTATATTATACACCGATTGGGCGATAAATTGCAAGAAGTCTCTTGACGAAAGTGCTTGTATCTTCTACAATAAAACGGAAACGCTAAGAAAAACCGCCCAAGGCAAGTGCCTATGGTGCGGAGAAGAAAGGATGTATGTTGTGGCTTTGATTCCTGTGAACAGCGACCAGCTCGACGAGGCAATCGGAACGGGTTCTTTGGTCATGGTTTATTTTTGGACGGACTGGCACGAAATTTGTCTGGAGTCGACCCCTATGATGGAGGAGCTGGGCAAGAAATATGAGGGGCAAGATGTCATCATCTGCGCCATGAATGCCGATGAAAACGGCTTCCGTGCCTTGGAACTGGGTGTGTATTCCATTCCCACGGTGATTGTCTTTCAGGGTTGCGAGGAAATTGACCGCATTTCCGGCATACAAGACGTGCAACTGTACAGCAACATGATTGACGCATTTTTGCACCCAGAAAACCTCAGCCCCTATGAGCTCATCAATTCGAGCGGATATGCCTACTAACTGCAAGGATAGACCCCGCCCGCCGTGCGAAG
>CAZSWQ010000098.1:0-6945 GCA_964611025.1 uncultured Ruminiclostridium sp. | reverse complement strand
CCATAGGTCGCCCGTTTTTTTATTTGGTCTCTGTGCGTTTGTTCTTATGCTTGGGTAAGGCGCAGGTCATTCAGCCATGCCCTTGCAATTTGCCCCATGCCCTCACCCTTGGGATGAACACCATCCAGAGAGGCATAGCGTACCCCCGCCTGTGCGAGGTCAATCAGCACCGCCCCAGCTTCGGCAACGGCAACACGAATTTCTGCGTTGTACTCCCCCAAAGGTGTACACTGTTTGAAATTCATAAAAGGTGCGATATAGGGGTTGGGCAAGACACCCTCACAGAGCGTTCCGCAGTGGATTTGTGCTTGCGGATACTGCGCTTGGAGCGTGGCGAGCATGTCTCGGTAATCCTGCCCAAAGGCTTCAGGCTTGCGATAACTTGCCACATCATTGAGACCCGACCAAATCAAAATCACGTCGGGGAGCGTGTCGCCTTGACGCAATTTTGCCAGACGCCAAGGCGAGGAAGCGGGCTGATAACCATCCCGACAAATGCTGCTGCCTGCGTAAGAATGGTTGACCAAAAGTGTCCCGCCCAGTGCGGTGATGACCTGTTGCCACCAAGTGTCTTCGGGACTGGCGACGCCCGTTTGCAGGGCGAAATCGGCGTGATAATAGACCCCGTCTGCGGGGCTGATACCGCCAAAGGTGCTGATGGAATCGCCCAAAACAGAGACCTTGGGCTGAGGAATTGTAGTGGTATGCATGTGTGACTGCCTCCTTCGGTTGGTGAAATGTACCCGTAAAAATCTGGGGGAAATCCCTCCTATTTAGTGTAACACAAACACCACAAAAGGGGAATAGGGCTTTTTTTCATACAAAAAGCGAAAAATTCACGGTTTGTATGAATTTCTTTTCAAAAAGACTAGACAATTTCAATAAAACCCGTTATTATGAACAAAGTGTGTCGGTATTTTTTCGTGGAGTATCGACATGGGGGAATAAGAGAATTTTTTTGGTAAGGAAAAACAGAGGTGATGCTATGAAGCATAAGTTTTATGGTGGCGTGCATCCCGCCGAACACAAGGACGCTACGGAGCAAAAGCCAATTACACCATTGGCAAAAGCACCCGCTCAAGTAGTGATTCCCATGAGTATGCACATCGGTGCTCCCTGTAAACCCATTGTAGCCAAAGGCGATCTGGTAACCATCGGTCAGCAGATTGGCGAAATGGCAGGTCTGGGCGCACCCATCCATGCCAGCGTTTCTGGTAAAGTCATTGCAGTCGAGCCCCGTCCTGCACCCAGTGGCTTCCCCGTCATGAGCGTTGTCATCGAGAACGATTTCCAAGACACCGTACACCCCGATTGCAAGCCCCGTGACAACGTGGACGCACTCACCCCCGCCGAATTGGTCGACATCATCCGTGATGCTGGCATTACGGGCATGGGCGGTGCAGGCTTCCCCACCCATGTCAAAATCGGCTCTGCCATCGGGAAGGCAGACACCATCATCGTCAACGGCGCAGAATGTGAACCCTATATCACGTCTGATCACCGCTTGATGCTCGAACAGGGTGAGAAAATCATCCAAGGTCTGCGTTTCATCATGAAAGCCCTGTCTTTGTCCACTGCCTACATTGGCGTGGAAGACAACAAGATGAATGCCGTCCAGAATCTCCAGAGTCTGGTCGGAGAAAAGAAAGACATCATGGTTGAAGCTCTTCACACCTGCTATCCCCAGGGTGCAGAAAAGCAACTCATCCAGAGAATCACCGACCGTGAAGTGCCTCCTGGCAAGCTTCCTGCGGACGTGGGCTGTTGTGTCTTCAACGTCGCAACCGTCAAGGCGGTCTATGATGCCGTTGCTCTGGGCATGCCCTTGGTCAAGCGTGTCGTCACCGTGACCGGCGGGGCAATCAAGAACCCCGCAAACTTCCTCGCCCCCTTGGGCACGAGCTTCCAACACCTCATTGATGAGGCAGAGGGCTTCGCTGAAACCCCCTCCCGTGTCATTGCAGGTGGCCCTATGATGGGTTTTGCCCAGTATGACCTGAACGTGACTTTGGGTAAGGCAAGCAACTGTATCCTTTGTTACAGCAAGAAGGAAATGCCTGCCACCAGCGAAACGAAGAGCTGTATCCGCTGTGCGCGCTGTGTCAACGTCTGTCCCATGCACTTAACCCCCGTTTACATGAACCTCTACGCCAAGAAGACAGAATGGCGTGAGACTGAAAACTTGCGCATCATGGACTGTATGGAATGTGGCTCTTGCCAGTTCATCTGTCCTGCAAGAATCCCCTTGGTACAGCAGTTCCGTACCGCTAAATTTGAGCTTCGCCAGATGGCGATGAAAAAGTGAGGTGTGGAGACATTATGAATGAACAATTGAGATTGAGTGTTGCTTCCTCTCCACACGCATCTTCGCCCGTTGGGACAAAAAACCTCATGATGGATGTTGTCATCGCACTGATTCCTGCGCTGGCAATGGGCGTCTATTTCTTTGGCCCTCGTGCATTGACTACCACGCTGGTTTCCGTCATTGGATGTGTGTTTTTTGAGTGGCTCTATGAAAAGATGATGCACAAGCCCAACACGGTCGGCGACATGTCCGCAGTCATCACGGGCATTTTGCTGGTCTTCGTCTGTCCTGTTACCCTGCCCTATTGGATGATTCTTCTGGGCGACTTCTTCGCCATCATCATCGTCAAGCAACTCTTTGGCGGTCTGGGTACAAACTTCCTCAACCCTGCACTGGCAGGCCGTGCTTTCCTGATGCTCTCCTACCCCGTGCCCATGACCACTTGGGTCAAGCCTGGCATGGAAAACTGGACAAGCGCAGCTGCTCTGGGCAACGTCACCGACGTTGTAACGGGTGCAACTCCCCTCGCCCCTGACTTCATGAAGGGTGGCATGCTCCCCGATGCAAGTGTTTGGGATATGTTCATTGGCAACGTCGGCGGTTGTGTCGGTGAAGTCTCTGCCCTCATGCTTCTCTTGGGTGGCATTTACATGGTCATCCGTGGTGTCATCCGTCTGCGTATTCCCTTGGCATTCATCTTGACCGTTGCTGTTCTGACCTTCATCTTCCCCAGAGGCGACGGCAACTTGACTTGGATGCTCTATGAAGTGCTCGGCGGTGGTGTGATGATTGGTGCGTTCTTTATGGCAACCGACTATGTCACCAGCCCCAACACCCCCAAGGGTGAAATCATCTACGGCATTGGCTGTGGTCTTTTGACCGTCTTCATCCGCTACTTTGGCGGTTATCCCGAAGGTGTCAGCTACGCTATCCTCATCATGAACATCTGCGTATGGCTGATTGACAAGTACAGCATGCCCAACCGTTACGGTGTAACGAAGGAAATGCGTGCAGCAGAAAAAGCAAAGGCAAAGGAGGCGGCTAAAGCATGAGTGAAGTAGCAAAGAAGAAAGAACCTGGTATGGCGACCTTGGTCATCGTCTTGGCTGCCATCAGTGTTGTCATGGCATTCCTCTTGGGTGTGGTCAATAACGTGACTGCCCCTGCGATTGAAGCCAACAAGCAAGCAAAAACCGAAAAAGCAATGAACAAAGTCCTGCCCGCCGATGCCTATACCGAAATGGAATACACCGGCAGTGACCCTCTGGTCACGGGCATGTACGCAGCGGGTGACGCTGGCTATGTCGTGCTGGTCACCCCCATGTCTGGCTTCAGTGGTGCAATCGAAATGATGGCTGGTATCGACAAGGACGGTGTCATCACGGGCATTGATATCATTGGTCACGCTGAAACCTCTGGTCTGGGTGCAAACGCAACCAAACCCGAATGGCAAGCACAGTTTGTCGGTGGGGAAGGCGAAGTTAAGGTCACCAAGGACGGTGGCGCAATCGAAGCCATCACTGGCTCTACCATCACCTCTCGTGCAGTCTGCGACGGCGTCAATGCCGCCCTCAAGGCTGTGGCAGAAGTGGCTTAAGGAGGGAATCAGACGATGAATTTTAAGAAACAATTTTCTGAGGGCTTAATCTCGCAAAACCCCGTCTGGGTTCAGCTTCTGGGCATGTGTCCCATGTTGGCAATCACCACGACCTTGTTCAATGGTTTGGGCATGGGTGTTGCCGTTATCATCATTTTGACCTGTGCAAACGTGGTTATCTCCATGTTGCGTAAAATCATCCCTTCCAAGGTGCGTATTGCTTGTTACATTGTTGTTATCGCAAGCTTCGTTACCATCGTCGACTTGGTCTTGAAAGGCTTTGTGCCCGCTCTGTCCGAAAGTCTGGGTCTGTTTATCCCCCTGATTGTTGTTAACTGTATCATCTTGGGTCGTGCCGAAGGCTTCGCCTCCAAGAACAGCATCGCAGCATCTGCCGTCGACGGCATCTGTCAGGGCATCGGTAACACCGTCGCTCTGGTCATCATGTGTATCATCCGTGAATTCTTCGGCGCAGGCACCTTCGGTGCAGGTCTCATCGGCTTTGATGCCAATGGTGCATTTGAATTTGCAATCGGTACGGCTTCTGGCATCCCCATCTTGCCCGCAGGCATCCCTGCTCTGGGCATGATTCTCCCCGTAGGTGGCTTCTTGACGCTGGGCTTCATCATTGCAGCCTTCCAGTATTTTGTCAACAAGCCCAAGAAAGCAAAGAAGGAGGCGGCGTAAGGAATGAGTATTACCAGTTTGCTGGCGATTGCCTTAAGTGCAATTCTTGTCAATAACTTCATCCTGTCTCAGTTCCTCGGTATCTGTCCCTTCATGGGTGTTTCCAAGAAGGTCGATACCGCACTGGGCATGGGCATGGCAGTTATCTTCGTCATGGGTGTAGCGGCTGCGGTTTGTTACCCCATCAATAAGTATCTGCTGGAAACCAACGACTTGATTTTCATGCAGACCGTTGTTTATATCTTGGTCATCGCTTCTCTGGTTCAGTTCGTCGAAATGTTTTTGCAGAAGGCTATGCCCTCTCTGTATGAAGCACTGGGCGTTTACCTGCCCCTCATCACCACCAACTGTGCGGTTATGGGTGTCGTGCTCCAGAACACCCAGAAGGGCTATACCTTCGTGGAAAGCTTGACCTATGGTATCACGGGCGGTATCGGCTTCTTGCTGGCCATCGTGCTCTTTGCAAGCATCCGTGAACGTCTGGAATTTGCAGAGTGTCCCAAGAGCTTTGAAGGCTTCCCCATTGCCCTGGTCACAGCGGCACTGCTCGCCTTGGCATTCATGGGCTTCTCTGGTTTGAAAATTTGGTAAGGGAGGCATAAACGAATGAGTACAATGATCATGGCTCCCATTGTTCTGGGTGCCTTAGGTATCGTGTTTGGTGGCATTCTTGCATATGCCTCCAAGGTCTTTGCGGTGGAAAAAGACCCCCGTGAAGAAGAAATCGGCGGCATTTTGCCTGGTGCAAACTGTGGCGGTTGTGGCTACCCTGGTTGTAGCGGTTACGCTGCCGCAGTCGTCAAGGGCATTGCCCCTGTCAACGCTTGTAGCCCTGGTGGTGCAGACCTTGCCGCACAGATTGCAAGCATCATGGGTGTGGAAGCAGAAGTGGGCGCGCGCAAAGTGGCGGAAGTCCTCTGTAGCGGTCACGGCTGTGAAAAGACCCGTTATGACTACGAAGGTCTGACCGACTGCCGTGCGATGGCGAGAGTTTCCGCAGGTCACCTGCAATGTAACTTTGGCTGTCTCGGTGGCGGTACTTGTCAAGAAATCTGTCAGTTTGATGCCATCCATGTCATTGACGGTGTCGCTGTGGTGGATTTTGAAGCCTGTGTCGCCTGTGGTCAGTGTGTGGACGTCTGTCCTAAAAATCTGATTCAAATGGTACCCCTCAAGACGAAGCGTCATGTGGCTGTCAACTGCCATAGCTCCGCCAAGGGCGCTGAGACCCGCAATGCCTGTGACGACGGCTGTATCGGCTGTAAGCTCTGTGTCAAGGCGTGTCCCCGTGAAGGTGCTATCACCGTCGAAAATAACCTTGCAAAAATCAACTATGATATTTGTATCGGTTGTGGTCTGTGTGCGCAGGCTTGTCCCAGACACACCATCACCGTCGATGGTGTCGTACCTCCCCCCAAGCCCAAGCCTAAGCCCAAGCCCGCAGCGGACGGTGCAGCAGCACCCGCAGCCGCAAAGCCCGCTGGGGAAGCACCTGCTGCCGCAAAGCCCGCTCCCGCTGGTGAAGCACCCGCAGCAGCACCCGCAGAAAAGCCAAAGCCCGTTGCAGACGGTGCAAGAAATGCACCCATTAACAAGGGCATTGATACCCCTGCGGAAAGAATGCAGAAGCAGGCAGAACGCCCCGCACAGAAGAAGATTACTGACCCCAAGTAAGCCTTCTCACATTCCCCCTCATGTACGAAAAAAACGGAATGGCAACTGCCATTCCGTTTTTTCTTTGTTTGCGGTCTTCTTTACTTCTTGCGGAAGGAGTTGCATTCGGTGCAGGAGCAACTGTTGGTCGTAGGACCACAGCAACCGACCTGAATTTCATTCAGGTTACAGCTGTTGTGTGCTTGATTGTGGTGGACACAATCGCAGACGTTGCAACAAATGCAGGCGCTATTTTGTTTCTGATTCATGGCGTTTTGCCTCCTTGTTTTTGGTCTAGGGCTAGTATAGCCCGAAAAGCAAAAAAGGATACACCCAAGGACTGACAATTTTTTGAGGCTTTGCATAGAATACAGAGGAGGTGAGGCATGATGAATTTGAAAAACAATCATATTACCCTGCGGGAGCTTTTGGCAGAGCCAAAGGCAAAGGCAGTCTTGGAACGACGGTTTCCCGAGGCAATCCATTTGCCCATTGTCGCCATGTCGGGCAATTTGACCCTAGAACGTATCCTCAAATTGGTGTCCGCTTATGTACCGCAACAGACCATACAGGAGACCTTGCAGGAATTGCAAAAATTATAAGACCTATATTGCAAAAGTAGGGACATGGCAAGCCATGTCCGCATCCTCCGTAAGGGCGGATACGCTCCGCCCTTACACGGTTTCCCCTAGAAAAATAAACT
>CAZSWQ010000097.1:2161-7000 GCA_964611025.1 uncultured Ruminiclostridium sp. | reverse complement strand
CCTTGTCAAAGGGGGATACCGCCGTAGGCGGAGGGGGATTCCATTTTTTATTTGGGCGGATGATATCCGCCCCTACGGTATTTTGTGGGACGTCGGGACGCCGTCCCCTACCGTCGCATGGAAAACCGTCTGGTCTCATCCCCCTTCTCAAAGGGGGATGTCATCGCAGATGACAGGGGGATTTCCCTTTTCATGTTTCCCATTGTATCCAAGTGAAGGCGACTTGGCAAGTGCCAGCGTATGTTTCGGCACAGCTGGAATATACTTTGACAAGGGGCAAGGGCTTGTCTATAATAGAAACAACAAAGATGTTTGCAGAGAGAAATGGAGAATGTGCATGATATACCAGCGCTTTTACGCAGAACAATTTGACGTGCAGGGGGTCTTGCAGGGGGCAAAACTGCATCACCCCGCCAATTTCAATTTTGCCTATGACGTCATCGACGTTTTGGCAAAGGAACAGCCCCAAAAGCCCGCCATGCTCTGGCGCAACGAGCGGGGCGAGGAAGCCCGTTTTTCTTTTGGGGAGATTGCCCGCCTGTCCAAACAGGCCGCCAATGTGCTTTTGTCTTTGGGCTTGCACAAGGGCGAGGTCTTCATGGTCTGCCTGAAAACCCACCACGAATACTGGTACTGGGCACTGGGGGCACACCGTCTGGGTGTCATACTCTGTCCCGTCTTCCACCTCCTGTCCGTGGAAGATTTTATCTATCGCATGGAGGCATCGGGGGCGAAGCTCTTTCTCTGCACCCACGAAGGCGAAACCCCCGCTCGTGTACGGGAAGCGGCGGCACAAGTGGGGCTCAGTGCCCTCTACAGCATACAGGAAACCCGCGCAGGCTTTCAAAACATGACCCCGCTTCTGGAAAACGCTCCCAGCTACTGCCCACGTTATGAGACCAATGCCCACGAGCCGATTTTGCTCTACTTCACCTCGGGCACAACGGGCAAACCCAAAGGCGTCCTGCACGACCACACCTACCCGCTGTCCTCTGCCCTCGCCGCCCGCTATATGCAGGACGTTTCCGCCGAGAGTTTGCATTTTGCCACGGGCAATACCGCTTGGTCGGTCATCGGGGGCACGAAATTCTATGGACCTTGGCTCTGCGAAGCCTGTATTTTCGTCTACGACTACGAACGCTTTGACCCCGTGGCGGTTTTGGAGCAGTTGGAAGCGGTGCGTGTCACCTCCATGATGGCACAGCCCACTGTCTACCGTGCGCTTCTGGCAGTCGGTATGGACAAATACGACCTCTCGCAGTTGTTGAGCTTCTCCGTGGGGGGCGAAAAGCTCACCGAGGACATTGCCCAAGGGGTTTGGGAACAAATGGGACAAATTCTCTATGAGGGCTATGCCCAATCGGAAGCGGGTCTCATCGCCGCCAGCAGCAAAAACGCAGGGCGGCGGGATGGCTCTGTGGGGAAAATTCTGCCGAAATACCATGTGGAAATCCTACAGGACGACGGCAGTTTTGCACCTCCCTTTGGTGTGGGCGAAATCGTCCTCATTGCCGACGGGGGCAAGCGTCCCATTGGTTTGCTCATGGGCTATTGGCACGACTCCGCAGCGACAGAGGCACTCTGGGATGGGAACATCTTCCACACAGGCGACCAAGGCTACCGAGATGGGGACAACTTTCTGTATTTTCTGGGGCGGGCAGATGGACTCATCAAAACCCGTGGCTATCGGGTCAGCCCCTTTGAAATCGAAAACGAACTTTCCCAACACCAAGCCGTCTATGAGTGTCTGGTGCTGGGTGTGCCCGATGTACGCTACGGCAATCATCTGGAGGGCTTCGTGCGTCTGCAAGCGGGTATCCCGCCCAGCAAAGCCCTGCAAAAGGAAATCCTCTCTTGGTACAATGCCCGTTGTTCGGGACACAAAAAACTCAGCCATCTGCACTTCGTCCAAGACTTCCCCCGCAACGACAACGGCAAACTCATGCGCAAACAATTTGCCACAAACGCCCAACAATTCACAATTTATAATTCATAATGCACAATGTTCATTTTTCACCATTCATTCTTCCCTACAAACGGCATGGTCTTCATCCCCCTTGCCAAAGGGGATACCGTCGTAGACGGAGGGGGATTTCATTCTTCATTGTTCTCTTTTCACTTTTCATTGCCCTTGCTGTTCATTCTTCTCTTTTCATGACAAATACAGGAGGTTTTTATGCGTCGCTTGTTGACCTTTGGTGTTTTGCTGGTGCTTTTGTGTTTTGCCCTGCCTCGGCTGTGGCTCACCTTACACAAAAGCCCCGAAACACCCGCACCCACCCCAGCATCGCCCGAAGCCGTCACGCAGTTGGAAAGCGGGGCGACCTTGGCAGTACGTCAAACAGACGGGACGACCGTCCAAATGGATATGAATGCCTATCTTTGGGGTGTGGTGGCGGCGGAAATGCCCGCCAGCTTTGAAATGGAAGCCCTCAAAGCACAGGCAGTCGCCGCCCGTACCTATGCCATGAACCGCATCGGGGCACAGAATCAAAACCATCCCGATGCTGCCGTCTGCATGGACTACCGCTGTTGTCAGGCATATATTTCCCCCCAAGAAGCCCTGTTGAACTGGGGCAGTTCCGCCTATGACAATACGCAAAAAATTCTCTCCGCTGTGCAGGAGACCGAGCGGGATGTGATTCTGTATGAGGGCAAGCTCATCTCTGCCCTGTTCCACTCCAGCTCCGCAGGGCAGACCGTCGATGCCGTGCAGGTCTGGGGCAATGCCGTGCCCTATCTGGTCGCTGTGGACAGCCCCGAGGGCGAAGATGTCCCCAATTTCTCCTCCACCGTCCGCATCCCCTTGGAGGAGTTCCGCCAGACCTGCCTTGCCACTTACCCAGAAGCGGATTTGTCAGGCAGTCCCGAGGGTTGGATTGCGGATATTTCCCGCAGTGCGGGTGGCTCTGTCGAAAGCCTTTCTGTCGGGGGTGTTTTCATGCGTGGGGCGGCATTTCGCAGTCTTTGCGGATTGCGTTCTGCCAATTTTCACACCAGCATTGTGGATAACTCCTTGGAAATTTCCGTCTTGGGTTTTGGGCACGGTGTGGGCATGAGCCAGTACGGGGCAAACGCTCTGGCGAAATCTGGCAAGACCTACAAAGAAATCTTATCTTGGTACTATACAGGGGTTTCCGTGGAAGCCTGTCCCGAAATCTTGTGGGATAGTTTGCGCCCCACCGCCCCCCAGTAACTGCTTATTTTGGTGCAGATTTGCGAAACACTACTTGGGCAATCTGGTCATTTTTACAAAAAATTGCCTTGTTTTTCCGTGGGAAACAGCCCTGTTTTCAGAAGTTTTCCACATTATCCACAAAGTTATCCACATCGTATCCCCACCTTGGGGAAAACTTTTTTGACCCAAACACACCGATTTGACCGAGGAAAAAAGGAGGCTTTTTATGCCTGATTTGATTGCCGCCATCGCCACGGGTTCTGTGCCCGCAGGGGTGGGCATTGTGCGTCTGTCTGGAACAGATGCCATCGCCACCGCCAGTCGTATCTTCCAAGTACAGGGGGGTGTCTCACTGGACAAACGCCCCGACCGCCAGCTCGTCTACGGGCGGATTTTGGACAAGGACGGACAAGTGCTCGACCAAGGTATGGCATTCATCGCCCATGCCCCACACAGCTACACAGGCGAAGAAACCGCAGAATTGCAGTGCCACGGCTCGCCCCTGCTTCTGGGCTTGATTTTAGAAAATCTTTTTGCTCTGGGGGCAAGACCTGCCCAAGCGGGGGAATTCACCAAACGTGCTTTTTTGAATGGCAAACTGGACTTGATGCAAGCGGAGGCGGTCATTGATTTGATTGATGCCGAAACACCCAGTGCCGCCCGCCAAGCCGTCTCACAGTTGGAGGGCACACTCTCCCGCCACGTTGCCGATATTTACGATGGGCTGGTCGATTTGATGGCGCATTTTTATGCCGTTTTGGACTACCCCGATGAGGACATCGACGCCTTTCGTGCGGAGACCATCGCCCAAGCACTGCGTCTGGCAGAGGAAAAAACCTCTGCCCTCTTGGCGAGTTTTTCCCGTGGTCGGCAGTTGACCCGTGGGGTCAGTTGCGTGATTTTGGGCAAGCCCAACGTGGGCAAGTCCTCCCTCTTGAACCTGCTCTCTGGCTACGAAAGGGCCATTGTGACCGAGCTGGCGGGCACAACCCGTGACACCGTGGAATCCCGTGTGACGCTGGGCGGGGTGCTTTTGCGTCTGGTCGATACGGCGGGCTTGCGGGAGAGCACTGACCCCGTGGAGCAGTTGGGTGTTGCCCGCAGCCACGCTGCCGCCCGCATGGCAGAGCTGGGTTTGCTCCTCTTGGATACCTCCCGCCCGCTCAGCCCCGAGGACAAAACCGCCATTGACTTGGCAAAGAGCCTGCCCCAGTGCATTTGCCTCTTGAACAAAGCCGATAAAAACCCCGTCTGGTCAGCCGATAAAAGTTTGGATTTTGCCACCATCTTGCCCATCTCTGCGAAAACAGGACAGGGGCTGGATGCTCTGGAGGCGGAAATCACCCAGCGTTTCCCCACAGGCTCGCAGACCGCCGCCCAACCCCTCCTGACCAATGTCCGACAATACGGTGCAGCCGCCCGTGCAAAGGAAGCCTTGGGACGTGCCTCCACGGGACTTTCTGAGGGTCTGCCCCCCGATTTGCTCCTCATCGACGTGGAAGAAGCCCTCTCTGCTCTGGGCGAACTGAGCGGGACAACCCTCCGTGAAGACATCACCAACCGCATCTTTGAACGCTTCTGCGTAGGGAAGTAGGGGCGGATACTATCCGCCCGCCCAAATGAAAAAATAAAAATGAACAGTGAAAAATGAAAACCATGCG
>CAZSWQ010000097.1:0-2061 GCA_964611025.1 uncultured Ruminiclostridium sp. | reverse complement strand
AATGAAAACCATGCGGTCTGTAGGGACAAATTCCATATTTGTCCCAGAAAAACCATAGGGGACGGCATCCCGACGTCCCAAACCAAAAAACCGCCTGCCCCACAATGACCGAAAACCGCCCCCCAAAATAAACACGAAAAAAAGGCTTCCCGCTTGGGAAGCCTTTTTGATGGACAGAAACAAAAAATTATCTCTTGGAGAACTGGGGCGCACGACGAGCGGCCTTCAGACCGTACTTCTTACGTTCCTTCATTCTGGGGTCACGGGTCAGGAAACCTGCGGCCTTCAGTGCGGGACGGTATTCTGCATTCATTTCCAAAAGGGCACGGCTGATGCCGTGGCGCAGTGCGCCTGCCTGACCAGTCACACCACCGCCAGTGACGGTTGCGATGATGTCAACATTGCCCAAGGTTTCGGTGGTAGCCAAGGGCTGACGGGTGATGAGCTTCAGGGTTTCCAGACCGAAATAATCGTCGATGTCACGACCATTGATGGTGATAGCACCAGTGCCACCGGGGAAAACACGAACACGTGCCACGGAGGACTTACGACGGCCAGTTCCGTAATGATAGGGCTTCTTGCTCTTATACATAGTCTTGTTCCTCCTTCTTAGTATGCAGTCCAAGCTTCGGGCTGCTGTGCTGCGTGGGTGTGTTCTGCACCACGGAAAATTTTCACACGGGTCAGTTCCTGACGACCGAGGACGTTCTTTGCCAGCATGCCACGGACAGCCAACTTCATGGCCAGTTCGGGCTTGCTCTGCATGAGCAAACGGTACTTGGTTTCTTTCAGACCACCGACATAACCGGAGTGGGTACGATAGTACTTCTGTTCCAGCTTCTTGCCAGTGAGAACTGCCTTTTCTGCGTTGATGATGATGACGAAATCGCCACAGTCAACATGGGGGGTGTATTCGGGCTTGTGCTTACCACGCAGCAGAGTAGCAGCGGTGGCAGCGGTCTTACCCATGGGAACGCCAGCGGCATCGAGTACATACCACTTACGTTCGACGTTGCCCTGATTAGCCATAAAAGTGGACATGGTCAAACCTCCAAAAAATAATATCTAAAATCAAATGATTTACAAATAGGAATGCCCTCAGTTGACGACTGAGAGCGTTTGTATTATAATACGGGAAGTTTACGCTGTCAACGCTTTTTTGCATCTTTTTCATTTAGAAATAGAAACGCTCGTTTTTACGCTGTTTTTCTCGCATATGCTCTCGCATGCTCCACTTCAATTTTTAAATTTTTCTCTTGTTTTTGTGACAAAACCTGTGCATACTGCCCTTTGCTTTGTGGGGGGATTGTTGCTGTTTTCTCGCAGAACCCGCCCAGAAAGGAGGCATTTCATGAAAAAAATTCTGAGTTATACCCGCCGTTGTGTCGAGGATTATGACATGATACAAGAGGGGGATGCCATCGCCGTGGGTGTCTCTGGGGGCAAGGATTCCATGGTACTCTTGACCGCTCTGGCACGATTGCAAGGCTTCTATCCCAAACGCTTCACCCTGCATGCCGTCACCGTCGATATGGGCATAGCAGGCATGGATTTCAGCCCCGTTGCCCAATACTGCCAAAGCCTAAACGTGCCTTTTCATATGGTCAAAACGGAAATCAATGCCATCATTTTCGAACACCGCAAGGAGAAAAATCCCTGTGCGCTCTGCGCCAAAATGCGCCGTGGCTCGCTCCATGAGGAGCTTCTGCGTCTGGGCATTCACAAAGTCGCCCTCGGGCACCACTATGATGATGCCGTGGAGACTTTTTTTCTTTCGCTGTTTTATGAGGGACGCTTGTCCTGCTTCCAGCCCGTGACTGACCTCGACAAAACGGGCATACACCAAATTCGACCCCTGCTCTATTGCAGTGAGGGCATGGTGCGGGGGGCTGCTCAACGCACGCAAGTACCCATTGTGGAAAACCCCTGCCCTGCCAATGGCAAGACCAAGCGGGAAGAAGTGAAAACCCTCATACGCAACTTGCAGGAGCAGTACCCCAATTTGAAAGAGTACGTCTTTCGGAGCATGCAGCGTCTGCCCCTGCCCGCTTGGCAACCCAT
>CAZSWQ010000096.1:0-7252 GCA_964611025.1 uncultured Ruminiclostridium sp. | reverse complement strand
TTTGCATGATACGTCCTTGGACTTTGAGGCCATTCACCGTGTTGTCTTTGAGGTAGACCCTCAGGCACTTTTGCAGGCACTACTGGCACAGTCTGGCGCACAGGAGGGCGAAGGGGAGGGGCACAGCTTCCGTTACGTCTTGGGTGAGCAAGAGGGTATCATCACCATTGCGAACCCCCAAGCCCAACTCGAAGTGGGTACGCTCCAGAACTTCTTGGATGCCTACTTGGCAGAGCACGGGGGCAAGGTGGATTATATCCACGGGGAAGACGTGGTGCGTGACCTTTGCAAACAGCCCCAGAGCATTGGGTTCTTGCTCCCCTGCATGGAAAAAGAGCAGTTGTTCCCCACGGTCATTTTTGACGGTGCACTGCCCCGCAAGACCTTCTCTATGGGTGAAGCCCACGACAAACGCTTCTACATGGAAGCCCGTGCAATTCGATGAAGCAAGTGGTCGAATATGCCCCTGCCAAACTGAATTTGACTTTGACCGTCGGGGCACAACGCCCCGACGGTTTTCACGATATGGACATGGTGATGCTTTCGGTTTCACTGACGGATAGGCTGACGCTGGGCTTGCAGGAAGAAGCAGGGGTAGTGTTTTCTATGGAAAATGCCAGCAGAGATATCCCCAAAAATGAGGACAATTTGGCGGTGCGGGCGGGGAAATTGCTGCTGGAACACTTGGGAAAAACGGACGTGGGTCTGTCGATTCACTTGGAAAAACGCATTCCCTCCTGTGCGGGCACAGCAGGCGGGAGCAGTGATGCCGCCGCCGTTTTGCGTGGTGGCAATCGTCTCTTAGACGCTGGGCTTTCGCTGAAGGAGCTTGCCGTCATGGGTGCGTCCTTGGGTTCAGACGTGCCATACTGCGTCTTAGGTGGCGTACAGCGGGCACAGGGACGGGGTGAGAAACTCTCCCCCCTGCCACACTTGCCCCCCTGCTGTTTTGTCCTGTGCAAACCCGATTTTTCGGTGTCGACACCTGCCCTGTTTCGGGCGGTGGATGCCTCACCTGATTTGTGCCATACCGACCCCGAACGCATGCCACAGGCTTTGGCAAGAGGGTCTTTGTCTGGCATCGCCCGAGCACTGCACAATGATTTTGAGCAGGTCTTGCCCCCAGCAGAGCGGGACATTGTCCAGACAATCAAAAAAGAGTTTCTGCGTTTGGGGGCATTGGGCAGTGGCATGACGGGCACAGGCTCGGTGGTCTTTGGTCTGTTTGCAGAGGAAGCTCTTGCGCAAAGTGCCACGGAACAGTTGCGTAAAATCTACACCCAAGTTTTCTGCTGTCGCTGTGTATAAAAGAAAAGCACCCTGTTTATACTCTGAACAACAGAAAAGAGGGGGGTGCGCAGGATGCGTACATACAGAAAAACATGGCTTCGGACTTGGACTTGGCGAGAATATTTGGGGCTTTTGTGTTTGTTGGTCTTCGGCTTGTGTTTGTATTTGGAACAGAGCCAAAATGCCTTGGCAGAGCAGGTCATCCGCCTGCATGTCTTGGCAAATTCGGACAGCCAAGAAGACCAAGCATTGAAGTTACGGGTGCGGGATGAAATTTTGACGGCGGTGGATACTTTGGAAGACGAAAGTCTGACCGCCTTTGCGGAAGATGCCCAAGCACAGTTGCCCGCATTAGAACAGATTGCCGAGCGGGTCTTGCGGGCAGAGGGCTGTGCGGACAGCGTAGCGGTTTCCTTGGAAAATACTTGGTTTCCCACACGGCACTACCCAAATTTTTCCCTGCCCGCTGGCGAGTATCGGGCATTGCGGGTGTGCATTGGGGAGGCAAAGGGACAAAATTGGTGGTGTGTTGCCTTCCCGCCCCTGTGTTCAGCAGTGACGCAGGAAGAAGTCACAGACTTGAGCCAAGAGGCAGGCTTGACAGACCAGAGTGTTTTTCTGATGTTGGAGGACAGCGCACCGTATGTGATACGCTTTCAGGCGGTAGAGTGGTGGGAAGAACTCAAACATCATTTTGCCTGAAGCCTGATGGTGATATGCCGTTCGTTATCCCGCCATGATTTCCCGTGGCTAGAGTGATGCACGATGAAGGGCGAGAGACCGCCGTCCCTGCGGGACGGCGGTCTCTCGCCTTTTGTGTTACAGTTTCTCATGCCCTAGCACTGCCCTCAGCCCTGCTTGCGTTGCAAGACCAAACGGTCGGCAATCATCGCAATAAATTCCGAATTGGTGGGCTTGCCCTTGCTGTTGCTCACCGTGTAACCAAAATACTTCTGCAGGGTCTCCAAGTCGCCTCTGTCCCATGCCACTTCAATCGCATGGCGGATGGCACGCTCCACACGGGAGGCAGTCGTACCAAAGTGCTTTGCCACTTCGGGATACAAAACCTTCGTCACTGCATTGATAACGTCCATGTTGTGTACCGTCATCATGATGGCTTCCCGCAAAT
Organism: uncultured Ruminiclostridium sp.; assembly: GCA_964611025.1. Lineage (GTDB taxonomy): Bacteria > Bacillota > Clostridia > Oscillospirales > Oscillospiraceae > Evtepia. Next base: position 4,833 of record CAZSWQ010000096.1, on the reverse strand, counting down.
ACTGATAGCCCTTGATGTGGGCAGGTACGCCGATTTCGTGGATAATCGACGTGACCATGGCTTCCAAGTTCGGACGCACCGAAATGCCAGGGTGACGCAGAGGCAAACGTTCGTCTTCCAAGTTCCAACGCTCCACCGACAGCAGACGCACCCGCTCAATGACCGAACTGAGACGGCAGGGCTTCATCATGTAGTAACTGCCCCCACGGCGGGCGACTTCATCTGCCACTGCCCCCTGCGAAAAACTCGACAGCACCAAAACACTGCACTGCTGGTCGGGCAATGCCCCCAGAACATCCATCCCGTCCATGCGCCCCAAAACCAAATCCATAATCAAAACATCGGGCTGCAATTCCAAAACCATACGAACTGCGTCTTGCCCGTCACCCACTTCACCAACCACCTCAAAGTCTTCTTCTCGGCGCAATGCTTCGCCCAAAATACTGCGAAATTCTTCATTGGCATCTGCCAGCAAAATCTTTTTCTTTTGTTCCATGATTAGACCCTCATTTCTTTCATAAAGATGAATGTTTTCTCGATTTTCAGGATACGGGCGGGGTTTTTGTGCTTTGGATTGCTTAACCATAATTTACCACAATGAGACAACAAATGCAAGTTAATTTTTACTAAATACTGGAATAACTTTTCACATTTTTTCCCGTAATAGTGACAAAAGATTTACATTGTGTTGCAACAAATAAACATTTTACGGCGGAAAATGCCAAAAATCCTTATTTCTAAATTGGGGCTTTGTCGGAATCAACCGCTTTTTGTTAAAAATGGTTTAAAAATACATATTTTAGACCCATATCCGCCATCAAATTTGCCCGCAGCCCCCTTTCGACAAAGCCCCCCACAAAGCAAAAATATTCTTGTTGCAGTTGTTTATAAAATACGGTATGATAGAGAGAATTTGAGAGCCTATCGGCATGTGCTTTACAAACACATGATTGGACAGTGGCACTGTCCCAAACCATCGCCAAATGAACACAAACGATACGCACACTCTCATCTGCCTCACGGCAAACTTTGAAACACTGAGGATGATTATCATGAAACAGCTCTTATTGGGAAATGCCGCTGTTGCCCGTGGTCTCTACGAAGCAGGTTGCAGCCTCATCTCCAGCTACCCCGGCACACCCAGCACCGAAATCACCGAGGAAGCCGCCAAGTACCCCGACATCTATTGCGAATGGGCACCCAACGAAAAGGTCGCCATGGAAGTCGCTTTCGGGGCTTGTCTGGCGGGCAAGCGTTCCGCCTGTTGTATGAAACATGTGGGCGTGAACGTCGCTGCCGACCCCCTCTTTACCATCGCCTATACGGGCGTCAATGCGGGCATGGTCATCTGTGTTGCCGATGACCCTGGCATGCACTCCTCCCAAAACGAACAGGACTCCCGCCACTACGCCATCGCCGCTAAAATCCCCATGCTCGAACCCGCCGACAGCGCCGAATCCCGTGACTTTGCCAAAATTGCGTTCGAGCTTTCCGAACAGTTCGACACCCCCGTTTTCCTGAAAATGTGTACCCGTGTCTCCCACTCCCAAAGCATCGTGGAACTGGGCGAACGTCAGGCAATCCCCACAAAGCCCTATGTCAAAAACATCGCCAAGTATGTCATGATGCCCGGCTATGCCCGCCCCCGTCACCCCATTGTGGAACAGCGTCTGCGCGACATGGCAAACTATGCCGAAACCTCCCCTCTGAACCGCATGGAGCTGAGAGAGTGCAAAATCGGCATCATCACCTCCTCCATCTCCTATCAATATGTACGTGAAACCTTTGGCGAAGACGTCTCCGTCCTCAAGCTCGGCATGATTCACCCCATGCCCCAACAGCTCATTTTGGATTTCGCCGCCAAGGTCGACCAGCTCATCATTGTCGAAGAACTCGACCCCATCATTGAAACCCATTGCAAAAATCTGGGTCTGGTCGTCACGGGCAAAGATGTTCTCCCTCTGGAAGATGAATTTTCCCAGAGCATCTTGAAAGAACGCTTTGACATGCCCCTGCCCGCTTCCTGTTCTCTGGATGTCAACATCCCAGGTCGTCCCCCCGTCATGTGTCCCGGCTGTCCCCACCGTGGGCTGTTCTACACCCTCGTGAAAAATAAATGTACGGTCTTGGGCGATATCGGTTGCTACACCCTCGCCGCCATTGCCCCCCTCTATGCCATCGAAACCACAGAATGTATGGGCGCATCGGTCAGCTCCATCCACGGCTTCAACAAGGCACTGGGCGAACAGACCGAAGGCAAAACCGTTGCCGTCATTGGCGATTCTACCTTTATGCACTCTGGCATGACGGGTCTGGCGAACATCGCCTACAACGGCAGTAACTCCACCGTCATTATTCTGGATAACTCCATCACGGGCATGACGGGTCACCAGCACAACCCCACAACGGGCTTCAACCTCCGTGGCGAACCCACCAATAAAATCGACCTCGAATCCCTGTGTCATTCTCTGGGCATTCGCCGTGTGCGTGTGGTCGACCCCAACAATCTCGATGCCTGCGATGCAGTGGTCAAAGAAGAACTCGCCGCCAATGAGCCTTCTGTCATCATCACCCGCCGTCCCTGCGTCCTGCTCAAGCAGGTCAAAACCCAGCCCCCCATCCGTGTCGATGCAGAAAAATGCGTGGGCTGTAAGTCCTGCATGAAAATTGGCTGTCCCGCCATCGCCTTCCGTGACAAAAAGGCGATTATCGACCAGACCTTGTGTGTCGGCTGTGGGGTCTGCGAACAGCTTTGCAAATTCGATGCCATGGGAAAGTGAGGAATAGAGCATGTCTACTACTACCAATATTATGATTGTCGGCGTCGGCGGACAGGGTTCGCTCCTCGCCAGTAAACTTCTGGGCTATCTGCTCGTACAGCAGGGCTTGGATGTCAAGGTCTCCGAAGTCCACGGCATGAGCCAGCGTGGGGGCAATGTGGTCACCTATGTTAAGTTCGGCGAAAAGGTCTACTCCCCCATCATCGGCAAGGGCGAAGCGGATTTCATTGTCTCCTTTGAAACCCTCGAAGCCGCCCGCTGGGTGGATTGCCTCAAGCCCACGGGCAAGGTCATTGTCAACACCCAAGAAATTGACCCCATGCCTGTTCTGGTCGGGCAGGCAGAATATCCCAAGAACATTGTCGCCCTCATCGAAGAAAAGGGCTTTGCTGTCACTGCCGTGGATGCCCTCGCCGCTGCGACTGAAGCAGGCAATGCCAAAGCCGTCAATTTGGTGCTCATGGGTCTGCTCTCCAAGCAGTTTGATTTCCCTGACAATGCTTGGCAAGATGCCATCGAAGCCTGTGTGCCCGCCAAAGTTCTGGATATCAACCGCAAGGCATTTGCTCTGGGGCGTCAGCTCTAAGCCAGCTTTCATTCCGTTTATATTATATAGTAGGGGACGATGTGTGCATCGTCCCCTTGTACTTGTCTTTTTTGTATGGAACAGTCAAAGCCCTGCCCTTCTTGCCCGCAGTATCCCATAGATTTTCACAAGATGCAAAATTCTGCTTGACAGAAGGAACTGCCTCTGCTATACTGGGTGATGCAAAATAAAGAAGGAAGGTTCCGCCTGCCTCACCTTTCGCAAACGAGCGACGGGTTAACATGGAAAAGATAGGACTTGAGCGATTTTTTATCTCTGCTCTGGTGCTTGTTTTTGTGTATGTGCGGATGCCTTCTGGTATCCGCTTTTGTAATTTGTATTGGAGGTGTTTGTGTCATCGCTAACACGGCTCATCAAATCAACGAAGAAATTCGTGATAAAGAAGTACGTCTAATCTCTGCCGAAGGCGAACAGCTCGGGGTCTTGCCCGTTGTCGAAGCCATGGAAAAAGCTCTGACCGCAGATTTGGACTTGGTAAAAATTTCCCCTAATGCCGTTCCCCCCGTTTGCAAGCTGATGGATTACGGCAAGTATCGCTTTGAACAGACCAAGCGTGACAAAGAAGCGAAGAAAAATCAGCGTATCGTGGAGATTAAGGAAGTGCGTATGTCCCCTGGCATTGACGTCAACGATTTTAACGTCAAACTGCGCAACGCACAGCGTTTTCTGTCCGAAGGCAACCGAGTCAAGGTCACTGTCCGCTTCCGTGGACGTGAAATGGCGCATACCGACATCGGCAAGCGTCTGCTCGTAAAGTTCGCAGAAGATTGCAGTGAAACCGCTGCCATGGACAAAGAGCCCAAATTGGAAGGTCGACACATGCATATGTTCCTTTCCCCCAAATCCGCAAAAGAGACGAAAAAGTAAAAAAGGAGTTTTCCGCTATGCCTAAGATTAAGACTCACAGCGGCGCTAAAAAGCGTTTTTCGCTGACTAAGACCGGTAAGGTAAAACGTGCTCAGGCCAACAAGAGACACCTGCTCAACGGTCACGGCAAGACCACCAAAAGTAAGAGACACCTGCGTGGCACCGTCTATGCTGACTCCACCAACGTGGCAGCTGTCAAACTTTTGATTCCCTACAAGTAAGAAGAATATTTAGGAGGCTGAGCATACAATGGCAAGAGTTAAAGGCGCAATGATGACGCGCAAGAGAAGAAATAAAATCCTGAAGCTGGCAAAGGGCTACTGGGGTTCTAAGTCCAAGCACTTCAAGATGGCAAATGAACAGGTTATGAAGTCCCTGACCTACGCTTACACTGGCCGTCGCCTGAAGAAGCGTGATTTCCGCCGTCTGTGGATTACCCGTATCAATGCTGCAACCAAGATGCAGGGTATGAACTACTCCCAGTTCATGCACGGCATGAAGCTGGCTGGCATCGAAATCAACCGCAAGATGCTGTCTGAAATGGCCATCCACGACAAGGCTGCTTTCGCTGCTCTGGTC
>CAZSWQ010000095.1:0-7314 GCA_964611025.1 uncultured Ruminiclostridium sp. | reverse complement strand
CTTTGACAAGGGGGATAGGTCTTGACCTCCCTTGTCAAAGGGAGGGGAACCACGAAGTGGTGGAGGGATTCCGTAGGGGACGGCGTCCCGACGTCCCAAAACGCAAAACCCACACTGTAGGGGCGGATATCATCCGCCCGCAACACCGTATGACCGCAAAACCCCGTTAAACCAATTTCGAGCCTGCGGGGATGCTGTCGCTGAGTATGACCAAATCGAGTTTTTCCTCGCCCTGTACGGTGCGGGTGGCGGAGAGGAGCATGCCACAGGATTCCTTGCCCATCATCTTGCGGGGGGGCAGGTTGACAATCGCCACGAGGGTCTTGCCAATGAGGTCTTCAGGGGCATAAAATTTCGCAATGCCCGAGAGAATTTGGCGGTCTGTGCCCGTGCCGTCGTCCAGCACAAAACGCAGGAGCTTATCACTTTTCTTGACCTTTTCACAGGTCTTGACCTTTACCACACGGAAATCGCTCTTGCAGAAGGTGTCAAAATCGACGTTTTCTTCGGCATAGGGTTCGAGTTCCAAGGCGGGCAGGGTTGCCTTGCGGGCGGCTTCTGCCGCAGCTTCCAGTGCAAGAAGTTCCTGTTCCATATCAATGCGGGGGAAGACCGCCTCACCCTTTTTGACCGTGACATTGACGGGCAGTGTGCCCAGAGTGGCGGCGGCTTCCCAAGTGGTCACGCTGGCATCTGCCCCGATTTGGGCAAATATCTTTTCGCAGGATTCAGGCATGCAGGGTGTGAGCAAAATACAGCAGATACGCACAGCATCGAGCAGGTTGTACATGACGCTCGCCAGACGGGGACGGCTTGCCTCGTCCTTTGCCAAAATCCAAGGGGCAGTTTCGTCAATGTATTTGTTCGCACGGGCAATCACGGTGAAGACATCGCCCAGTGCCGTCTGGAAGGCATATTTTTCCATCGAAGCTTCGTAGCTGTTGCGCAGACCCGCCAGCATATCCAAAAGCCCCTTGTCCAAGTCGTCCGCTTGGCGGTCGCTGGGCAGGGTGCCGTCAAAATATTTTTCCACCATCGCCGTGGTACGGGAAACCAGATTCCCAAGGTCATTTGCCAAGTCCACATTGATGCGCTGAATCAAAAGTTCATTGGAGAAATTCCCGTCCGAGCCAAAGGGGACATCACGCAAGAGGAAATAACGCAGGGCATCGGCGCCATAGCGGTCAGCCAAAATCACGGGGTCAACCACATTGCCCTTGGACTTGGACATTTTGCCCCCGTCCAGCAAGAGCCAACCGTGCCCATAGACCTTTTTGGGCAGGGGCATTTCCATGCTCATGAGCATGGCAGGCCAGATGATGGAATGAAAACGCACAATTTCCTTGCCCACAAAATGCACATCAGCAGGCCAGAAGCGTTCCATGTCGTCGTACTTGTCGTTGTACAAGCCCAGAGCGGTGCAGTAATTGAACAGTGCATCGACCCAGACGTAAACCACATGCCCAGAGTCGAAGTCCACGGGCACACCCCAAGTGAAGGAGGTACGGGAGACGCAGAGGTCTTCCAGACCGGGCTTGATGAAATTATTCACCATTTCGTTGACACGGGAGCGGGGTTCGAGGAAGTCCGTATTTTCCAGCAAGTCCTGCACACGGTCGGCATACTTGGACAGACGGAAGAAATAAGCTTCTTCCTGTGCGGGCTGGACGGGACGACCGCAGTCGGGGCATTTGCCGTCCACCAGCTGGCTTTCCGTCCAGAAGCTCTCACAGGGGGTGCAGTACAGTCCCTCATATGCACCCTTGTAAATGTCGCCTTTTTCGTACATCTTGCGGAAAATTTTCGCAATGGAGGCGACATGATAGTCGTCCGTGGTGCGGATGAAGCGGTCATTGGAAATGTTCATGAGCTTCCACAAGTCCAAAATGCCCCGCTCGCCCGTCACGATGTTGTCGACAAACTGCTGGGGTGTGATGCCTGCGTCTTTTGCCTTGTCTTCGATTTTCTGCCCGTGCTCATCCGTGCCCGTCAAAAACATGACATCATAGCCACACTTTCTCTTGTAACGTGCCATCATATCCGTGGCAACGGTGCAGTAGGTGTGCCCAATGTGCAATTTATCGGAAGGATAGTAAATGGGGGTGGTGATATAAAAGGGTTGGTTCATGGGTGGGAGTCCTCCTTTAAGGGTACTATATCAGACGTATCGTCAGGGTGCGTGCTGGGGGCTTCCAGCAAGACCAAGGCGACCGAAGTATACAAAACATGGGCGATGAGCAAGACACGATGGGACAGGCTCAACGCATCCGCCAAGCTGGTCAGTGCCAGATAAATGCTCAGTGCCCCGCAGAAATAGGCAAGGGCAATCTTGCCCGCACCAAAACGCAAAGATGCGAGAAAATAATACGAGAGCATGGCGGACATGATAGCCAGAAGCAAGACCACATACGACCACAAGACCGCCTGCGTGCTCAGGCTCTGATAGGATTTCATCAGCAAAAGACAAAAGGCGAAGCCGGGGAACAGATACCAAAGGCTGTCCTCCAGTGTACGGTTGGCAAAACGCAAAAAGCCCTGAGCAAAAAAGGAAATCGCCGTCAGGAGACAGGCAATGCCCGTCACATAGAGCAAAATATCCCGCTCGCCCTGCATGGTCTGCAAGAAATATGCCTCTTGGAACAGAGAAACACCCGCATAGCCCATGCCCGCCCCTGCAAAGGCGGTCAGCACAAGGTGAATGAGGGAAGATTCCGCACGGGGAGACACCAGCAATATTTTTTTCTGCCAGAGGGCAAGCCCCAAACAGAGCAAGAGCACCCCAGCGGAGACGATGAGCAACAAGAGCGAAGCGGTCGCCATGGGCAGGGGCAAGCCTGCCGCATCAAAGGCAGTTTGATTTTGCCTCTGGCGCAGGAAAAAACCCGCAATGCCTGCCAAGATGGACAGGGCGGGGAGGGCATAGCGTTTCAAAGGGAAACATCTCCTTTCCAAAGTCATCGGGGACAAAGGATTTCAAAACAACAGTATAGCACACTCTTTGCAAAAACACAGCACTTTTTCCCAAAAATTCTACCGCTCTTTTGCAATTGGACGCTGGGGGCGAAGGCAGAGAGACAGGGGCACGGGCAGGCAACGGTCTTCTCTCTCGACTTGTCCGTTCTCTACTTGCAATGCTTGACATGATATGATATATTTGGGAGTAGGAATACAGAATGAAAAGGATACAACTATGGAAATTAACGGCATAGAAGTCACGCCCGATTTTGCCTATGCAAATATGGCACTTTCCTCAGGCATTCGACAGGCACTGGACAAAAAAGGCTTCACCTTGGCGACACCTGTTCAGGCAGGTGCTATCCCCTATTTTATGGACTGGCAAGACGTCATTGCCAAAGCCCCCACAGGAACGGGCAAGACCTATTCCTTTGGCATCCCCATGATTGAACACATCGACCTCGAAAATGATGCAGTACAAGCCCTCATCTTAGCCCCCACCCGTGAGCTTGCCCTGCAAATTCAAGCAGAACTGCGTGATTTGTGCGCCTTTCTGCCAGGGATTCGCTCCGTCTGTCTCTACGGCGGGCAGCCCATCCAAAAGCAAATCAATCAGATGAAAAAACACCCCCAGATTGTGGTTGCCACCCCAGGAAGACTCATGGATCACATGAAGCGCAAGGTCGTCCGCTTGGGCGACGTGCAGACCGTTGTTCTGGACGAAGCCGACCGCATGCTCGACATGGGCTTCATCAAAGATGTGCGAAAAATTTTAGACAGCCTGCCCAAACGACGCAATTTGGGTCTCTTTTCCGCCACCACCTCCCGTGAGGTCATGGACATTTCTTGGGTTTACCAGCGTGACCCCGTGGAAATTGTGGTGCGTCCCGTCGAGGAAAACCGCCCCGACATCCAGCAACACCAAATCAAAGTCGAACAAAGTGGCAAAGTTGCCGCCATGCTCCGCATTTTGTCCCAAGCAAATACCGAGCGAGTCATTGCCTTTTGCAACACAAAAAACACCACCGACCGCCTCTGTGGTCTTTTGAAAATGGAGGGCATAGAGGCAGATGCTCTGCACGGGGACTTGGGACAACGGCAACGGGAACAAGTGCTCAAAAGCTTCCGTGAAGGCAAGTTGCGGGTGCTGGTCGCCACGGACGTCGCCGCCCGTGGGCTGGACATTGACGATGTGGACACGGTGGTCAATTTCGATATTCCAGAGGAAAATGACTATTATATCCACCGCATTGGCAGAACGGGCAGAGCCAAACGTCAAGGGGTCGCCTATGCGCTGGTCTCCTCCATCACAGACGGCATTCGTCTCGAGGAAATCGCCCGCATTGCCAAATTTGACATTCCCCCTTTGAAGCTCGAACAGCTGGGGTAATGCCGATGAAGCACAGTATCCCCAGCCCCTTGCGTTGGGTCAAAGCCACCGCCCGTGAACGTGCTTGGGCAGAGCCACGCCTGCACGCACAGAACATGCCCCTGTGTGCCTATACCTTTGCCACCATGGTCTGTTGGCAACATGTCTATGGGCAATGTCTCGCCCCTTGGGAGGACACCGTGCTGGTACATGCCAAAACCGCCTATGGTGGGCTGTATTTGTTCCCAGGCAGTGGGGTCTCTTTGGCACGGCTCTTGCCTATTTTGGAACAGGATGCCCGCAGACGGGGCGAACCGCTGCGTTTTTTGGGTTTGCAACACCAGCACTTGCCCCTCTTGGAGCTGTATTACAGCCCCCAGCGTTTGCGGGTCTCTGACAGCCGTGATTACTATGACTATCATTATGACATCCAGCGTCTGGCGACTTTACAGGGCAAAAAGCTCCATGCCAAACGCAACCACATCCGCCGTTTTCGGGAAGAACACCCTGAGGCGGTTTTTGCAACTCTCCGACAAAAAGACATCCCCGCCTGTCTTGCCCTAGACGAAGCTTGGCGCAGGACACGACTTGCCCAAGACCCCAGCCAAGAGGCATCTCTTTTGGAAGAACATAAGGCAATGCGTTGTGCCCTGTTACAGCGTGAGACCTTGGGCATAGAGGGGGGCATTTTGCGCGAGGGAGAACGGGTTTTGGCATTCACCTTGGGTGCTCGGCTCAATGCCACAACCTTTGATATACAATTCGAGCGGGCAGATGTGGCGGTGCAGGGGGCATTTCCCCTCATCAATCAGGAATTTACCCGCCACCTTGCCAAGCTCTACCCCGCCCTGTCTTGGATAGACCGAGAGGAAGATTTGGGCAAAGACGGTCTGCGTCAAGCAAAGCTCTCCTATCGCCCCGAGCGACTTGTAGAAAATCTCTGTGTCGAGGTCATGGGAACTTGAAGATATACGAAATTGGAGGCGTTGATTATGATTACCATCCGCTCTGCGAAAGCAGAAGATATTCCCCAGCAGAAAGAACTTTGGAAGCGTGCTTTTGGGGACTCCGATGCCTATGTGGATATGTTTTTCCAGAAGTATTGTGTCCCAGAGCAGGTTTTGATTGTGGAGGAAGACGGGGAGCTGAACTCCATGGCGACCATGCTGGAGACCACCTTGCACTTCCCCGATGGGACAGAAGCCCCCGTGGGCTACGTCTATGCACTGGCGACCAACCCCTATATTCAGGGCAAGGGACATGCCAGACAGCTCCTTGCCTATGCTGACGAGTATTTGCAGAAAAAGGGCATGAAATGCCTGACCATTGTGCCCGCTTCCCCCAGCTTGCACCGTTATTTTGAAAATATGGGCATGGTGGAATGCTTCGCCACCCGTAAGGTGGAAAAGATGGCGGCGGAACTGATGAACATGCCCCCCTTAGGCGACGACTGCAAACTGATTCCCATCATGCCTGCGGAGTACAACGAAATCCGCAATGAGAAATTGAAAAACAGCATGCACATTGCCTACAACGATAAGCTGGTGCAGTTCCAGCAATTCGGCTCGCACCTGACCGCAGGTGACCTCTATCGTCTGGAAGTGGAAGGCGAAGTGGGGTGCGTAGCGATTGAATATGTGCAGCGCAGCCGTTTGCTGATGAAGGAATTGCTCATTGCCCCGAAGAAAATGCCCAAGGCCGTCCAGCTCATTTCCGATGAACTGCCCGCCGTGCGTTACCATGTCCGCACCCCCGTCTCTTGGGATGGGCTGAAGGGCAGTTATATTCAGGCGTTTGGCATGATTAAGTGGTATGATAAGGAACTGCAACAAAAGTGGTTCAAGCATCAAGATGCCTACTTGGGTTTTGCCTTCGACTGAGCAAATTTTCCACGAAATTTCTTGAAAATTCCCCACGACAAGGCTTTTCTTTTGGCATTTCGTATGATACAATGGCTAGGAAGTGGGGCGAGGCAGTTTGTTTTGCCCTGCCCGCACAAGCGATTTCCCCTTCGGGGTTTGAATTTAAATTTTAAGGAGCGATTTTTACTATGGAACTGAGTACCGTATCTTATCGTGTAGACGAAAATGTTGCCGTTATCGGCATGAACCGCCAGAAGGCAATGAACTCCCTGAACCAGCAGCTGTTTGTTGACCTGACCACCGCTTTTGAAGCAGCACGTGATGACGCAGCTGTCCGTGCAGTTGTCTTCACTGGCGACGGCCGTTGCTTCTGTGCAGGTGGCGACATTGCCGAAATGATGGGCATCGTGACCAACGAAGCTTTCGTGACCTTCATGACCATCGCTGGCGGTTTCACCAAGCTGCTCAACAACTTCCCCAAGCCCGTCATTGCTGCTGCTCATGGCGCAATCGCAGGTGCAGGCACTTCCCTGATGATGGGTTGTGACGTTGCCATCGTTGCTGACAACGCTTCCTTCATCGTTGCCTTCGGTGCAGTTGGTCTGATTCCCGACTGTGGCCTGCATTACCTCCTGCCCCGTGTGGTTGGCCCCAACCGTGCCAAGGAAATGATGCTGACCCAGCGTCCCGTGAAGGCAGACGAACTTTTGGCACTGGGCATTGCAAACAAGGTTGTTCCCGCAGAAGAACTGATGGAAACCGCCCTGAAGATGGCAAAGAAGATTGGCCGTGGCCCTCTGAACGCTTACGCTATGTCCAAGGCTCTGTTCAACAACTACGCAAACGTCGATTTGGCTACCATGCTGGCAGACGAAGCACGTGATCAGGCTTCCGCTCGTACCAACGTGAACGGCGAAGAAGGTCTGGGTGCTTTCCTCGAAAAGCGTCGTGCAAACTTCCAGTAAGATTTTTTTCTTACATCAAATGCAAAACCCACCGCAGGACATTGTCCTGCGGTGGGTTTTTTGTGTCACGGTATGATAATTCATAATGCACAATTCACAATGAAAAGAGAAAAGAGAACAATGAAGAATGGAATCCCCCTCCGTCTGCGACGGTTTCCCCCTT
>CAZSWQ010000094.1:0-7441 GCA_964611025.1 uncultured Ruminiclostridium sp. | reverse complement strand
GGATTTTTTTCAGGCGGGCAAAACGGGGCAGCCCGTTTTCCGTGGGGTTCTGGGCATTGCCCTGCACGAGGGGCAGAACGTAATCAATGAAAGGCTGGGTGACGCCGTTGCCCTTTTCGTTGATCCAGTCACGGGGCACTTTTTGCTCCACGTTGGCAACGGAGGTCAAATCAATCAGCTTCATCTCACAGTGGTATGTGCCCTCACGCTTGCAGTCAAACGCAACCATTTTATCGGTCACACCAGCAGTCGCTGCTTCCACGGCGGTCTTGCCTGCCAAGAAGGCCTCTTGCATGTCGACCTCGGAAGCGAGGTGCGAACCGCAACGCTGTAAGAGGGACAATTCAATGCCACGGACTTTCACACCCATTTTCTGCTTGACGGCATCTGCCAGCATCACCGCCAGCCCGCCCAGTTGTGCGTGTCCAAAGCCGTCTGTTGCGGAGGTCTTGGCTTCGGAGACAAAACTGCCGTCGGGGTAGTGAATGCCTTCGGAAACCGCCACCAGACAGTTGCCCGTCTCCTTGTAAATGCGTGCTACATCGCTGAGGAAGTCTTCCATATTAAAATCGACTTCGGGGAGGTAGACTAAGTCAGGTCCCGAGCCTGCCCAAGAAGCCAAGCCCGCTGCACCAGCCAGCCAGCCCGCATGCCGTCCCATGATTTCCACGACCACGACCGTGCCCGTGTCATACACACGGGCATCTTGATACAGTTCCATGCAAGAGGTGGCAATGTACTTGGCGGCACTGGCGAAGCCAGGACAGTGGTCTGTGCCAAAGAGGTCATTGTCAATGGTCTTGGGTACGCCAATGATGTTGCAATCGTAGCCGACCTTCTGCATGTACTTGCTGATTTTGTTGCAGGTGTCCATGGAGTCGTTGCCACCATTGTAGAAGAAATAGCGCACATCGTATTTTTTGAAAATTTCCAAAATGCGTTGATAGTCCGTGCCGTCTACTTCGGAGTCCTTCAGCTTATAACGGCAAGAGCCGAGTGCAGAGGAGGGGGTATATTGCAGCAAGTCCAGTTCCTTTGCGTCTTCTTGGCTCATGTCATAGAGCTGGTCTGCCAAAACCCCCTTGATGCCGTGGGCTGCACCCAAGACACGGGTGATGTTTTCGTTTGCCAAGGCGGTCTGGATGACCCCCTGTGCACTGGCATTGATGACGGCAGTAGGCCCACCAGACTGCCCTATGATACAAGCACCTTTTAATCCATTCATCGTTTCCATATCCTCCTATGATGATGTATCTCTTTCCAAAACTGCCTTTGGGACAATTCCACGAAAAAGAACGAGAGATTCTATCTTCTATGATAGCATGTCCCCTTGCTTTTATCAATCGGAACTGATAAAATTATTGAGACGACAAAACGTGGAGCACTGGTCTTTGCGTGCTTGTCTTTCACTACAAAAAAAGGAGATGGAAACAATGCCATTGGTTACATCAAAAGAATTGTTTGACAAGGCATATGCGGGCGGGTATGCCATCGGGGCATTCAACGTTAATAACATGGAAATCATTCAGGGTATCACCGAGGCGGCGAAGGAAGTCAATGCCCCCCTCATTTTGCAGGTCTCTGCTGGTGCAAGAAAGTATGCCAAGCATAGCTATCTCATGAAGCTGGTCGAAGCCGCCCTCGAAGACACGGGTCTGCCCATCTGTCTGCACCTCGACCACGGCGAAGATTTTGAAATCTGTAAAGCCTGCATCGACGGGGGCTTTACTTCCGTCATGATTGACGGCTCGCAACATTCCTTTGAAAAGAACATGGAAGTCACCCGAAAAGTCGTGGAATATGCCCATGCCCACGGTGTCGTGGTCGAAGGCGAACTCGGTCGTCTGGCGGGTGTGGAAGACGACGTCAATGTCTCGGCAGAAGATTCCTCCTACACCGACCCCAATCAGGTCGAAGAATTTGTGAAGGCAACGGGTGTGGACAGCTTGGCGATTGCCATTGGCACAAGCCACGGGGCATTCAAATTCAAACCTGGTCAGAAACCCCAGCTCCGTTTTGACATTCTCGAAGAAGTCGCCCGCCGTCTGCCCAATTTCCCCATTGTCCTGCACGGTGCGTCTTCCGTCATCCCCGCCTATGTCGATATCATCAACCAGAACGGCGGGGCGATGGCAGATGCCATTGGCATTCCGGAAGACATGTTGCGTCAGGCGGCCAAAATGGCAGTTTGTAAAATCAACATCGACTCCGATTTGCGTTTGGCAATGACCGCAGGTGTACGCCAGCACATGGCACAGAATCCCGCCCATTTTGACCCCCGCCAGTACCTGAAGCCCGGTCGTGAACTGATTCACGAACTGGTCAAAAACAAGCTCATCAACGTGCTCGGCTGTGACGGCAAGGCATAATCCTGCATGACGATGCCCACAGCGTCCCCACGGATTTTCCAGACAAGAACCAAGACAGTTGGGCAGGGGAGACCCTGCCCGCTTGTCGTCCTCTGGCTGTATATCTTACATATTTATACACAAATCGACGGGCATAGCCGTCTGCGTTTTCTCATAGAATAGCAGAGGCAGTCTGCGAAAAGGAGGGGTTCTATGTCCGTGTTTTCTCGAAGTTTTGTGGCATCGCTTTTGTGCTGTGTGCTCTTGGCATTCGGCTCGGTCTGGTATTTTGCCCAGCTTCTGGTGCGACATCAGCCCGTGTTTGCCCCCTGTGCCCTCGGCGGTATGACCGTGGTGATTGATGCGGGACACGGGGGAGAGGACGGGGGTGCAGTCTCTGCCGACGGTATACAGGAAAGCCAACTCAACCTCGCCCTCAGCCAGCGTCTGCGGGATTTGTTCGTCTTTTGTGGCGTGCAGACCAAAATGACCCGTGAAAGCGATATTTCCCTGCACGATGCCAACGCAAAGAGCATACGGGAGAAAAAGCGTTCGGATTTGGCAAAGCGGGTGGCACTCGTGCAAGAGACCCCAAATCCACTCCTGCTCAGTATCCACCAAAACGCTTTCCCAGACAGCCGTTACGGGGGCTTGCAGGTGTTTTATGCCAGTGCAGAAACGGAAACACTCGCCAAAGAAATCCAAAGTGCCGTGGCGGAACATCTCGCCCCGCACAACAAACGACAAGCCCTGCCTGTGCGGGAAGACGTGTATTTGATGCAACACATAAACTGTCCCGCCCTGCTGGTCGAGTGCGGGTTTTTATCCAATCCAGAGGATGCAAGCCAGCTCCAAAACCCAAATTATCAGAAACAATTATCCATCACCTTCGTGGCGAGTTATCTCCTCCACGAGCGGGAAAGGGGAGAGGCATGAAAGTAAAAACCATATTTTTTTGTACCGAATGTGGCAACGAAAGCCCCAAGTGGCAAGGCAAGTGCAGTGTCTGCGGGGCATGGAATACCTTGGTGGAACAGGAGAAGCGAGTGCTGAAAGAAAACCGCTTTTCTCCATCGCAAAACCCAAAAGAAAAAGCCCCCGCTGCCCGCAAAATGCAGGACATTTCCACCGTGCAAGAGAGCCGTCTTTTGACCAAAATCGGGGAGCTTGACCGTGTGCTGGGGGGCGGTGTGGTGCGGGGTTCTTTGGTCTTGGTCGGCGGTGAGCCTGGCATTGGCAAAAGTACCTTGCTCCTGCAAATCTGCGAGGAACTCAGTCGCCGTGTGAAAGTGCTCTATGTATCGGGCGAGGAGTCCGAGGTACAGCTCAAGTTGCGTGCCGACCGCTTGGGGTTGGATGAAAGCGATTTGTATGTTTATGCAGAGAACAGCCTCGAGCGTTTGCTCGATGCCATGCACAATACAGAAGCAGAAGTCGTGATTGTCGACTCGATTCAGACGCTTTACCATGCAGAGAGCACATCTTCCCCTGGGAGCATTTCACAAATCAAAGATTGCACCATGCGTCTCATGCAGGAGGCAAAACGACACAATCGAACCATTTTTATCATCAGCCATGTGAACAAAGAAGGCTCGATTGCAGGCCCAAAAATTTTGGAGCATATGGTGGACTGTGTCCTATATTTTGAGGGGGAATCTCGGACAAGCTACCGCATCTTGCGGGCAATCAAAAACCGCTATGGTGCAACCAACGAGATGGGTATGTTTGAAATGCAGGAGCACGGCTTACAGGAATTGACAAACCCCTCCCAAATTTTGCTCTCCGGACGGGTCAAAGGGGCATCTGGGACATGCGTGACCTGTGTTATGGAGGGTGTACGCCCGATTTTGGCGGAAATTCAAGCCCTGCTGGTCACGACCGCCTTTGGCAACCCCAGACGCACCAACAACGGGCTGGACTACAACCGTGCCCTCTTGCTCCAAGCGGTCTTAGAAAAACGCTGTGGCTTGCCCCTCTCCACCTGTGATGCCTATCTGAATGTTGTGGGCGGTTTGCGTCTGGAAGAACCCGCTGGAGACTTGGCAATTATTTTGGCAATGGCATCCAGTTTGCGCGACCGTGCCCTGCCCGAAGATTTCGTCGCACTGGGCGAAGTGGGCTTGACGGGGGAACTGCGCACGGTGAACCGTTTGCACGACCGTCTCCAAGAAATCCGCCGTTTGGGCTTCACGCTCTGCATGATACCAAAGCAGGAACAGCGTCCCAGCGTGCCCGAGGGTTTGCGTCTCATCGAGGTGCAGAACATTCGGGATGCCTTGGCGGTTCTGGCATGAGGGGCAGGAAATACACGCAAGGTGTTTCCGCTGATGGTTCTCCTGCGGACATCGCTCTGGACAGCGTACAGCGTCCCTCTTTCTGGTAAATACAGGCATCGGTGCAGGCAATCCAAGCCATGCAAAACCGCCTCCTCTCGCCCGTCTCCTGCCTAGTATGGGACAAGGGCGAAAAACTATGTAAAACGCAGATTGGCAAATAGAAACAGCTCCCACGACCTTGACCATGGAAGCTGTATTTCTATCCGAAAATTAACTTCGCAAAATACATATTTTGCGAAGTTAATCCCAAAACGATGCAAAAGGAGCTGATTTTATGCCCTCAGACTACCTCAGACTCGCCCCACCTGTGCTCCGAGACTTCCTCTCATATCACCAGCACATCAAGATGCACTCGCCGAAAACGGTGGAGGAGTATTTCTTGGATTTACGAACTTTTTTACGCTATTTGAAGTATCTGAACGACCCCAGCATAGAAATTGAAACATTTGACCAAATTCCGATTCGGGATGTCAATATTGAATTACTTCGCCAAGTGACCAGCTCTGACATTCTCTCTTTCCTTGGGTTTTTATCGCAAAAACAGAGCCAAATGACCCGCCACGGACGATCTTCTGAAGGGATGTCCGCCCGCACCAAAGCCCGCAAGCAAGCCACGCTCCGCTCCTTCTTTCAGTACCTGATTAAGAACGCTCATTTATTGGAAACAAACCCTGTTTTATCCATGGACAGTCCAAAAATTCCAAAAACGCTCCCACGTTATTTGAGCGAGACAGAATGCAACCAATTACTGGATTCCGTCACGGGTCGCTATGCCGTGCGGGACTATGCCATCATTTTGCTCCTGCTCAGTTGCGGTCTGCGGGTCTCCGAATTGGTGGGCATCAACCTCATGGATTTGCGTGAGGACACGCTCCGTGTGCGGGGCAAGGGCAACAAGGAACGCATGCTTTTTTTGAACGAAGCTTGCCTCGATGCCATCGAGGATTACCGTTTTATCCGTCCCGTGGAGCGTATCGTGCCTCAGGACAAAGAGGCACTATTCATCAGCAGAAATTTCCGTCGCATGACCCCCCGCAGTGTACAAATGCTGGTCGACAAGGCACTGTTTCATGCGGGGCTGGACAGTGAATCCTACTCCCCCCACAAGCTCCGACACTCCGCTGCTACGCTCATGCTCAAGAACGGTGTCGATGTCCGCACGCTGCAAGATGTGCTTGGACACGAGAATTTGAACACCACCCAGATTTATACCCACATAGACAACGAAAGCCTGCGTAAGGCCGCCCTATCGAACCCGATGGGCAAACGCAAACGCAGACCAGAAGACTGAATATTTTTTTGTATATACATATTTTCATACAAGAAAGCCCTCGGGATACAAACCCAGAAGCAGGCGAGGCAAGAGGGCATACTCCCAACATATACAGAGAAATAGCAGGGCAAAACACAGCAAATATGGGCGGAGGGTCAGCTTTGTTTTATGCCGATTTTGTGGCAGTTCCACCCGTGTTTCCCAGCAGTGTACCCCCAGAATAAAGAGGGCGGGCACGCTCAAAAGTGCTTCCCCGCCCAAGAGCCACAGTGCAAATTGCCAGCCCGCTTCCCCGCAACTGAGCACCAACGTACCCAGACAAAGGGAAAGGCTTGCCCCCCGCAAAAACAGCAGCAAAGGCAGACCAACAGGGGCACAGCGTCCCCTGCTGAACAGCCAAAGAAGCAAGGGAAAACGCAAGACTGACCAGAGCACCCAGAGCAGAGATTGTCCTTGTATGGTGGACAAAGAGCCTTGCAAATACTGGCGTACTTCCGCCTGTGTCCCCTCCCCCAGCGTCAGCACCAGCACATAAGCACAGAGACAACCGAGGACAAAGGCAGTACCCAAAATCAGTCGTATGACGGCGGGCACTGCCCCTGCTTTTGCTCTGTTTGGCATCTTCGTCCCTCCCCTGCTCCATTCCCAAATGCTATCCCCTGAAAGAGAGCGGAAGGGTCAAGACCCTTCCCTACCTATCCATGGTGTTTTTTGCGTTTTTGTCGTCCACGGCCGCCCAAACTTGCCAAACTTGCCCCGAAAAAGACCACGAGCAAAATACGAACGCTCTGGGCATTCCAAGTCATTTCTGGCGAAAACAGACCCAAAATAACAATAATCGCACAGAGCAAAAGCCCTGTCCCGCTCGCCAAAACCAGAGGCATGCCCCGCCCTTTGCGGATGGCAAAGCGTCCGCCGACCAAGCTGGAAAGTGCCAAAATCATCAAGCACAAGAGAGGCACACGCTCCAGCGGAAAGACCGCTTGGGCGACAAACAAACTGCACAGGAGCATCAGAAAAATGGATAGACCCAAGCTGACCGCCGCACCATAACAGCAAGCCAGCAGCATCGCCTGTTTTGAGATGTGACCTTTTGGCTCGTGTGGCAAATCAAAAACCTCCCTACACAGAATGACTTACTACATTCTATGCGGGGAGGTTTTGCATATTCATACTTTTTTTATGCGTTATCCTTGTCTGCCACAATGGTGATGCCCTTTTCCAAGATGCCCCATTTGGCATATTCCAGACGGACACGGTCAGCACCCGTTTCGATGACCACCGTGCCTTCCTTGACGGCGCAGACTGTGCCGACAATGCCATCAATCATGGTGATTTCGTCGCCTGCTGCCAAGCTCTTTTTCATGTCCTGTTTTTCCTGACGACGTTTGCGGTCGGGGCGGATTTTCATAAAGTAGAACAATCCGAAATAAACCAGAGCAATGACGAGAAAAATTGTAGTACCATTAGAACCCATGAGTAGA
>CAZSWQ010000093.1:0-7480 GCA_964611025.1 uncultured Ruminiclostridium sp. | reverse complement strand
AAGCGGTGAAAAACAAAAGGCTTGCGTGCAAAAAAGTGTGTGGCATAAGAGATGATTGCTCTCTCCTTGGATTTGTGGTACAATCGCAGGGGGTGATTAGAATGAATTATGAAAAAGAACTGGTGAAGCATAAGCTGTTCCGCTGGGAAGCCTATCTGGAACAGTATGCCCTGCCGACTTGGAAAAACCTGCCCGATATTGGCTTGTATATGGATCAGGTGATGATACTGTTGGGCAATTACCTCAATTTTCTCACACCGCCCAGCGAGAAGAAAGCCCTGACCCCCACCACCATCAATAACTATGTACGCATGAAAGTCATGCCCGCCCCCATCAAGCGGAAATACTACCGCCGTCATATCGCCTATCTGGTCATGATTTTGATTTTGAAACAGAGCGTGAGCATCGCCGCCGTCCAGCACATTCTCCCCTTGGGCTTGTCGGACGAGGACTTGGCGAGCGTCTACACAAATTTCACCGTAAAATTGCAGGAAGTGGCACATTATTTTACCCAGCAAACCCGCAAAGCCGCACAGGGTATCCTCTCTCCCGACGAGGACGTCGACACCCAAGTAGAGAGCCTGATTTTAGAAAATATCTTAACCGCAGGCTTCTCTGGTCTTTTTGCGGAAAAGCTCCTGCGCCTGCACCAAGCCTCCCTCGCAGAAGTCCTCCCCCACGAATTGCCCCACGAAACCGACCCCTAACGGTCTGATTGCCCTTGCCCTTTATTCTTCATTTTTCATTGCCCTGCCCCCCCTCGTAGGGGACGGCGTCCTCGACGTCTCGCACCACCAACCCCGTAGGGGCGGATATCATCCGCCCGTCCCTCCCATCTCCCCGCATGGTCTTGCCCTTCCATTTTTCTCTTTTCACTGGTTTTTTCATTATGAATTATCGGTGCAGAACCCCCCTGTTCCATCAGGAACAGGGGGGTTCTGTTACATCTCCTCCTCAGGTCGCAGATACTCTTGGTATTGCCCATCGTGCTGGTGTTGCTGGTAGCGGTTCTTTGCAAATTGGATGAAATGGGGGTCGTCTTGTTTTTCCTTTGGGATGTAAGGCTGGTCTTCCTTTCGTTGACGGAGTCGGAATTGACGCATGGCCTCGTGGAGAATTTCCGAGCCTTCGTTCATCTTGTGGCTGGTCTGGAGGGATTCCTCACAGGTCTTCACATTTTCCTGTGCAATGCCCATGACGCTCTCTGCATGATTGCGTACCCCGACAATCGCCTCGAACTGTTCCGCAGAGAGGTTGTGGATGTTCCCAATCACAGAGACAAAATCGTCCACTTCCCTCACCATCTGCTGGAGCAAATCCAAGCTGTGTACTGCCGCCGTATCGCTGGTGGCAATGAGCGATGCACTTTCTTCTAAGAGTTTGCGTGTGTTGCTGGCAGCTTCCGCACTCTTGGCAGCCAGATTGCGTACCTCATCTGCCACCACAGCAAAGCCCTTGCCCGCCACACCCGCACGGGCAGACTCAACCGAAGCATTCAGTGCCAAAATATTGGTCTGGAAAGCAATGTCTTCAATTTCCTTGGTAATCTTAGAAATTTCATTGGAGGAACGCACGAGGTCTTTGATTTGTGCCTGCAAATTTTTCATGTTAGAAAGCCCGTTGTCCACCGTCTGGCTGACGGTTTTGGAAAAGGCATCAGCATAGACCGCCGTTTCTTGGTTTTGCGAGGAGATGTCCTGCACACCGTGCATGCTCTCCAAGAGGGTTTTCAGGGATTCCATTTGGGTTTTCGAGCCTTCCGCCATGCTGTGGTTGGCAGCGTTGATTTGCATCGCCCCATCGGAAACCGCCTCTGCAATGCCCAGCATCTCGGCATACATCTTGTCGTTGGACTGCACGAGACGATAGAGGCTCTTGCCCAATTCGTCGTTTTCAGAATTGACGTTCACAAACACGGTCATGTCGCCATCGGCAACCCGCTTGACCACTTCGGCATTGTTGGAAATCGTGTGCATGAGGGCGAGCAGGGAATCCCGCAGGCTCTCCAGCTCTTGGCTGACCAGCGGGATGTCAAATTGCTCGTTGTAGTTCCCACGGGCAACGTACTGCACCCGTTCGGCAAGAAGCGTCAGGGGCTGGAAACCTCGTTTGGCAACACGGCGGAAAAAGAGAATGAATATCGTATAGCCCAAAAGACCCACCGCCAGCATCACGGCAGCGAGAAAGAAGGGTGTCCGAGATAATTCCTCCATGGGCACAACCCCGATTAAATTCCAGTGCAGGGTGTCCATGGTGACAAGGCGGGATAGTTGCAATTTCCCCTCGTCCTTGAAATATTCTTTTCTGACATCGTCGCCCTGATGGGCATTTTGGAGGGCATCTTCGACCCTGCTTTTGTCAATCTCATAACCGTCCTTGTGATAAATGATAGAATTGCTGTTCTGGGAAAGAATCACAACCCCGAAATCAAAATTGCTGTTGGAGAGCACTTGCTCCTTGATTTGAGCGAGCCTGTCCATTTTGATGTCCACCGCAATGACACCCACCTTGGGCACTTTTCGACAGACCGTCACGCAAAGCCCGTCGGCAAAGGCATCATAATAGGCTTCTGTCACTTGTGTGCCTGCGTTTTGGTCAGCGAGCTGATACCAAGGGCGGGACGTGGGGTCATAGTCTGGGGCAACGCTTGCCCCACTGCCTTTGATGGTGATTTTAGTTTCGGTAAAGCCGATGTACACTTCCGTGACGCCCTGCGATTCCAGTTCCCTGTATACTTCTTGGAACATGCGGAAATAGGTCTCCTCACTGAGGTAGGGATTGACCCCAATGGCATGGGCGAGGGCATCGACATTGCCCTCAATGTCGCTCATCCAGAAGTTAATTTCCGAGGAAATCTCTTGGAGCATGGCATCGGTTTCCTTGATGCCAATGAGGGAGAAGGAATAGAAATTGATGAGGGAAAAGAGCAGTAAAATGGCGAGGATAAAACCTGTAAAGAGCCGACGAATCAACATCAGTATGATGTCAGCATAGGGTTTGTGTTTTTTGTCAAAGTGTTTGACCTTCATAGGCACACTCCTTTTCGTTTTCTGTATTTGGGAAAAATGTCCACGACTCAACTCTTGTATCATATACCATGATTCGACAGGATTCAATGCTTTGTCTAGGGTTTGTGGAAAAAAAGTCCCTCCGCCCGCCCTTGCAAGATGGCAAACACTGTGCTATCATGAAGTACCGTAGGGGACGGCGTCCTCGACGTCCCACCCCACAACCCCCGTAGGGGCGGATATCATCCGCCCGTGTACCCACACGGTTCTGTTCCCATATGGTCTTCTACCTCCCTTGCCAAAGGGAGAAACCGTCGCAAACGGAGGGGGATTCCATTTTTCTCTTTTCACTTTTCATTTTTCCAAAAGGAGCGTTTCCATGTTGTTCGATACCCACGCCCATTACGATAGCGAAGCCTTTGACGGCGACCGCCATGACCTGCTGTCCAGTTTGCCCGAGAAGGGGGTGTCCTTGGCACTGTGTCCCGCCTCAAACGTGGAAAGTGCCTTTTCCTGTGTGCGTCTGGCGGAGCAGTATCCGCACCTCTATGCCGCCGTGGGGGTACACCCAGAATCTGCACACCAAATCCTGCCGTCTTACTTGGATACCCTGCGTCCCTTGTTTTCCCACCCGAAAGTCAAAGCCGTGGGGGAAATTGGTCTGGACTACTACTGGTCAGATGGGGCGAGCCGCCCCGTACAGCGGTCAGTCTTCCGCCAGCAAATGGACTTGGCGCAGGAACTTTCTTTGCCCGTCATCCTGCATGACCGAGAGGCACACGGCGATATGCTCCAAATCGTGAAAGAATACCCCAGCGTCCAAGGTGTCTTTCATTGCTACTCCGGCTCCTTGGAACAGGCAAAAGTGCTGGTGGGCTTGGGGCACTATCTCTCTTTCACAGGCACCATCACCTTCAAAAATGCACGCAAAGCTCCAGAGGTCATCCGCTGGATGCCGCTGGAACGCATCATGATAGAAACCGACGCACCCTATATGGCACCGACCCCCTTCCGTGGCAAACGCAATGACTCCACCTACGTCTACCGCATGGCAGAAGCCATTGCCCAGCTCAAGGGCATGTCCACAGAAGACGTCATACACATCACCACCGAGAACGGAAAACGCTTTTTCCGCATCGGTGACGAACGGAGGCACACCCCATGAATATGACCATCACCTACCCCTATGAAGACGGCTTGTATATCAACCTGACCAACCGCTGCGACTGCGCCTGTACCTTTTGTATCCGCAAGTCCGACAGCAAAGCCATGTTTGACAACGATTTGTGGCTGGAACACGAACCCAGCCGAGAAGAAGCCCTCGCAGATTTGCTCTCCCATGACCTCAGCCAATATGCGGAATTGGTCTTCTGTGGCTTTGGCGAACCCAGCTACCGCATCGACGACATTCTTTGGCTCTGCGACCAATTGCATGCACAGTGCGAAACCGTCCCCAGCATTCGCCTGAATACCAACGGACACGGTTCGCTCCTGCACGGCAGGGACATCACCCCCGACTTGAAAGGTCGCTTGGATGTGGTCTCCATCTCACTCAATGCCTCGACGGAAGATGCCTATTGTACCGTCACCCGCCCCAAAGATAAGGGCAAAGCTTGGGATGCCATGCTGGACTTCGCCCAAAAAGCCAGCGTCTATGTCCCCAACGTGGTCATGACCATCGTGGATTGTGGCACAGACCCCGCAGAAATCAACGCATGTCGTACCCTCACCGAGCGTCTGGGTGTACAATTGCGTGTCCGCACCTACAGCGAATCCTAAACCCAAAAAAGAGCAGGGCAAATACCCCGCTCTTTTTTCATATATTGTTTCACGTGAAACATCAAAAAAACCGCATACCCTCAACCTCCCTTGCCCGTAGGGGCGGATATCATCCGCCCGCTTTCATTTGTCTCTTTTCACTTTTCTTTCCCATTATGCATTGTGAATTCCAATATCTCTCGTACCATGTCGCCCAACTCCGCCCCTTTCCCCCCGCCCTCGACCACCAGTGCGAGGGCGATTTTTGGTGCTTGGGCGGGGGTGAATGCGATAAAAACAGCGTTGGGCTTCTCCTGTCCCGCCACCTGTACCGAGCCGGTCTTGACGCAAACCGTCTGGGGAAAATCCGCAAATGCCCGCTTGCAACTGCCCTCCTGCGTCACCGCCAGCATCCCCGCCTGCACCGCCTCTATGTGTTCCTCCTGCATCGGAAGCGTCCCCAGCACTTCCTTCTCCGTCTGCATGATACACTCCCCCTCAGGGGAGACAATGCGGTCGAGCAAATGCACGGCATAGCGTGTCCCCCCGTTGGCGAGCGTCGCCGTGTAGCTGGCGAGTTGCAGGGGTGTCATGCGGTTGTTTTCCTGTCCAATCACCGCAGAGAGCGTGTTGCCCGCATACCAAGTCTGTCCCTGAGATGCCGTGTAGTCTGGGGAAGCCACCTGCCCCTCTGCCTCCCCTAAGAGCTCAATGCCCGTCTTTTCTCCCAGCCCAAACGCATGTGCATAGTCTCCCAGTCGTTCTATGCCCAAACGCCGTCCGATGTCGTAGAAAAAAATGTTGCAAGAATCCCGTAAAGCTTCGCTGAGGGTCTCTTTGCCGTGCGTTTTGCCCTGCTCCCGATAGAGCCAACAACTCGGCTGTGGGGTCTCATAGTAGCGGTAAATCCCCGTGTCTAAAATTTCGGTCTCTGGGTCGATGATGCCCTCCTCGAGTGCCGCCAGCCCGACCAGTGGCTTCAGGGTCGAGCCTGGGGCATATAGCCCTTGCACGGCACGGGAAAAGAGGGGGCAGTTTGGGTCATTCGCCAGCCTAGCATAGTCCGCCCCCAAACGGTTCAAATCAAAACTCGGATAGGAAACCAGCGCCAATACCGCCCCCGTCTCCACCTCGAGCACCGCCAAACCCGCCCCGCCCTCGGTGCGTTTGGGCACTTCCCTTGCCAATACCGCCTCACAATGTGCCTGCACGTTTGCGTCCAGCGTCAAATAGACATGCTTCCCCGCCTTGGCAGGGGGCGACCAACGGCTTTCTCGGGGCACATCTTCCCGCCCAAACCCCAAATACTGCTTGCCATTTTGGGCGCGTAAAACCGCCTCGAACACCGCCTCTATCCCCTCTCTGCCGACCTCTGCATCGAGGGCATAGCCTTGTTCGGCATAGTCCTGCCAAGTCTCCTCTGGAATGTTCCCCAAATAGCCCAGCACATGCGATGCCGTCCCCGTGGGATAGCATCGACGTTGCTCTGCCGTCCACGTCACCCCCGCAAAGTCATGCTCTAAAACCCGCAAATAGACCTCTTGCGACAGCCCTTGGGCGAGGATTTGCTTGTTTGTCTCTTGGGTGTCGATGTCATATGCCACCCCTTGCTCTGCCAAAACCGTCAAGAGACGCGCAGTCTGCCCCTGCATCTTTGGAATCTCGCAGGCAAGCGTCCACGATACGGCATTCACCGCCAGCGGGACAGCGTTTCGGTCAAAAATCCCGCCACGGGCAGCGACTTGGCTTTCACAGTGCCAGGAGAGGGCTTGGCTGTGGTAGTCCGCCCCGTTTTGCACCTGCAAGTGCCAGAGCAAGCCCCCATAGCCCAGCATCACCGAGAGCAGCAGCCCTTGGAGGAGAAAAAAACGGCTTCGTTTCATGCAAGCACCTCAAAAATCCAGCACCACATAGACGCTGTTTTGCCTGTGGATGTCCACGGCAGGACGCACCAGAGCCGTCTGACTCAGCCCACCTTCTGCCAAATACACCCCCTCGATATGCCCCAAAAGCAAACCTGAGGGGTACAAATGCTCGAGTGAGCGGGATTGTACCGCCTCCCCCTTGGGAATCTCCAACCCGAGCGGGAGACCCTCCAGCACACAAACGCCCCCCTCGACACAAAAACGCCCCTGCGTCCCCGAACTGAGCAGTTCCACGCCCAAGGAAAATCCAGACGCTTGCAGGGGCAACATCTGGCAAAAACGAGCGTCCACCTGTACGACTTTCCCCAGCAAACGTCCCCAGGCATCGAGTACACAAAGCCCGACCCGTGTGCCGTCCTCTCTGCCCTTGTCGAGCAAAAGACGTTCCGTCCCTCGGGGCACTTGCTCGAGCGTGGCGGGCAAAAGTTGCAAGTCTGGTCTATGCGTTTGCAAGCCCAGAAGTCGCCGCAGCTGGGCGGTCTCTCTCTGGGCGAGCGCCGTCTCGTGGGCATTTTTTTCATACCCCGCCAACAGCCCCTCCAGCCGTCGGATTTCCACCTGAGCAGCCTCTGCCCCTGTCCACTGTGCCTCAAATTGCTTTGACCAAAGCCGTACCGGACGTGTCCACTCGTAAAACCCGTCCCGCACCAGCTCGCCAAAACACAAACCCGCCCCCAACCAGAGCAAAACCACGCCCCCCACCACAGCACTGTTCAGTTTAACATTCCTGATTCCTAATGGTCTTTCACATTTCATTCTTCATTGTATGATTGCACATGGTCTTCTACC
>CAZSWQ010000092.1:0-7549 GCA_964611025.1 uncultured Ruminiclostridium sp. | reverse complement strand
GGGGAATGACGGTGAAATTCATATAAATTCATATCGAAAACCATTGCTTTTTGTCAAATAATATGATATTCTACCCAAAAGATAAACATCTGTTTCTATTGTGTGCAGGCTGTGTATCTTTATATATTATATATATCAAGGGCAAACCCACTGAAAAGCGGTGACGCAAAGCTATAGGGACTTCACAGTCTGAACCAGCAAGACTGTATGTCAGCCAGTTGCAAACTTGACAGAATGTACCAGTTCTGTTGGTTTGCGACTTTTTTTATTTTGATAACATTGTCACAAGAAAGAGGTATGAATATGAAGAACTGGAAAGTAAGCAGCAAACTGATATTCAGTTTTTGTACTATTTTAGTAATGATGGCAATCATTGCTCTGACAGCCTTTTTTGGACTGAAAATTATGAACGAGCAGTTGCTCATATTTGAAACGAAAACTGTTCCAAATACCGAATATGTCTGGAGAATGCGCAGGGAAATGATTTCTGCACAAAGACATATGTTGCTTGCCTTGGAAGTCGCTGAAAATGCTGAGATAAACAACTATATCGCACAGGCAAACAAAGATAGCGAAAATTTAGCAGCTACATTTCAGGAATACCAAGGCAACCATCGCATGGAACAGTCTGTGATGGATGAACTCCAAAGACAGTCTGTGGACATCGGAAAGTATCGCAAAGAGATTGTAAGCTTGATTCAACAAGATAGCCAAGAGGCAGATGCACAGGCGATGCACATATTTTTGACACAATACAAGCCACTCCAAGATGAGCACGCAAAAATATTGGCAGACATTGGTGAGAAACAAACACAAATGGCTCAGGAGCAAACCGCTGAAGCAATGATAGCATATCAATTGGCATGGATACTGCTTCTTTCTATTTTTATTC
This sequence comes from uncultured Ruminiclostridium sp., assembly GCA_964611025.1. Taxonomy (GTDB): domain Bacteria; phylum Bacillota; class Clostridia; order Oscillospirales; family Oscillospiraceae; genus Evtepia. Next base: position 6,657 of record CAZSWQ010000092.1, on the reverse strand, counting down.
TATCTATCCTCATCAGTGTTTTGATTGTGGTAAGATTGGTTAAAAATATGAAAGAACCGCTGAAACAGATTGAAGAAGCGACCACCGCACTTTCTAAAGGTGATTTTAGCGTAAATATTAGCTATGTGAGCAAAGATGAATTTGGAACAGTTTGCGAAAGTATGCGCTCAAGTTTTGCAGAACTGAAACGCATTATTGAAAATATTATTGTGGGTATGCGTTCATTATCGAATGGGAACTTGAAAACCTATCCTAAAATGACCTATCCTGGCGAAATGAGGGAAATTGAAATAGCCATCTCTTCATTCATGGATAAGTTAAACGTATCGTTTTCTGAAATTAAAATGGCGACTGAGCAAATCAACATGGGTGCAGACCAAGTATCCAGTGGCTCTCAAAGCTTGGCACAGGGTTCTACTGAACAAGCAAGTAGTGTGGAAGAGCTTTACGCATCGTTAAGTGAAATTTCCAAAGACATTGATGAGAATTCTGGTCATGCACAAGAAGCGTATACCTTAACCAATAAAGCTGGAGATGCTGTTGAACGCAACTTAGTAGACATGAAAGAAATGTTATCTTCTATGGGCGAGATTTCAAAAGCATCTGAAAGCATCAGCAAGGTCATAAAGGTCATTGACGACATTGCCTTCCAGACCAATATCTTGGCACTGAATGCAGCAGTCGAAGCGGCACGGGCTGGCTCTGCTGGTAAAGGTTTTGCCGTGGTTGCGGATGAGGTGAGAAACCTTGCCGCAAAATCTGCTGAAGCTGCAAAAGAAACGACGGTCTTGATTGAAAACTCTGTACAAGCAGTTGTAAAGGGTGAAACCATTGCCAAAAAAGCATATGAAACCTTTGGAGAAATTGCGGATTTGGCAGGTAATGTTGTCAGCGCAATCGGTGGAATTACAGAGGCATCTGCACATCAAGCAACTGCCATTGGTCAAATTACACTGGGTGTTGAACAGATTTCTGCTGTTATACAGACCAATTCTGCCACAAGTGAAGAGAGTGCTGCCTCCGCAGAGGAACTTTCTGGACAAGCAAATATGCTCAATCACTTAATGGCACAATTTGAGCTGGCAAATCAAGGCAGAAAATAAGCGCCAACCGCAAAACAAAACACCATCCAATACCACACAAAAAGACCGCTCCCTAGGGAGCGGTCTTTTTGCGTCATGTGTCAATAGAAAAAGCTGTGGTCAGCAATGGTTGTCACAAAGGTCTTGTTGCGGGAAGCCCAGCTGTTCAAATCGGCACGGTTGAAAAACAGGCTCTTGCCCGCTTCTCGTGTGCCGTCGAGCACCATTTTTGCCGCCTGCACGCTCTCCTCGGTGGGGGCATTGTAAATCGTGCCGTTCAAGACGGGGCTGAACTGGATGCCCGAGAAAATGACATCATAGATGGTATTGGGGAACTGCTGGCTTTCCACACGGTTCATGATGACCGTACCCACCGCAATTTTTCCCCGCAGGGGCTGGTTGCCACTTTCGGAGGAGATGATGCGGGAGAGCCAGTAGAGGTCTTCCTCGTTGTAATGCCCATCTTGGGGTGCATAGTAAGTCTGTGTGGAGGTGATGGCAATGCTTTGGCTCTGGTTGTCGTAGTCGATGGCGACGTTCATGGCGTGACAGAGCACACGCACAGGTGCTAAGAGCGAAAAGCCATCGGTGATGATACAATCGGGTACGGGCAAATAGCCCTCGGGCAGGGTCAGATAATTTTCACCCATGCGTGCTTTGAAGGAAAAGGTTTTGCCTTCCACCACCAAGGTACTGTCTTCCCAATAGACTTGGGCATCTTCATCGACTGCCAAGACCAGCGTCTCAATGGGCATGTAGGCGGTTTCGCCCAACATGGAAAGCCCCGCTGTATCCACATGCTTTCCATTCACCAAGACATTTTGAATCGCCAAGGGGATGGTGATATCTTGGGCATACTCTGGATATTCTGCCAAGTCCACAGGCTCTGAAAAGAGGGCAAAGAGGGTATTTTCCTGTGTTCTCAGACCATAGGCAGCTTCATCCAGCCAGACCATGTCATGACTGAGTTCTTCTTCACCCATGGGCTTTTTTGCCTCGACAGAGTCCACATTGACGGCAAAGGCTGTGAAGCAGGGGGAGAGAAGAAGCCCAACGCCCAATATGATACCAAATGCTCGTTTGCGCATAACTGATACGCCTCCTGTTTCTATTTTTTTAGATATTGTAACTATATTGTAACTCATTATGAGGCAAATTGCAAGGAAAACATTTCGACAAAGTAGATTTCGCCACAATCAGCCCCGCTCTGCCCTCTATCTGCCCAATCCAAAAGGAACACGCAAGCATCGTCCATCTTGTGCTTTTCCTCAGAAAAACACGAACAAAACCACAAGACCTAAGACAATGCGATACCAACCGAACATCTGAAAATCGTGTTTTTTGATGTAGGACATTAAAAATTTGATGACAAAAATCGAGACCAAAAATGCCACCACAGAGCCAAAAAGCAAGACCGCCCACTCTGCCCCCGTGAAGGCAAAGCCAAATTTCAAAAGTTTGAGCAAGCTCAGACCGAACATGACAGGCACTGCCAAAAAGAAGGTAAATTCCGCTGCCGCCACACGAGACACCCCGATGAGCAAAGCACCAATGATGGTCGAACCAGAGCGAGATGTGCCTGGAATGATGGAAAGCACCTGAAAGATGCCAATCAAAAATGCCGTCAAATAGGTAATGTCTGCCAGATGTTCCACACGGGGTGTGCGGGTTTTGTTCCAGCGTTCCACCACGATGAAGCCCACACCATAGACAATCAGTGCCAGAGCAATGACGGTGGCGGTGTGCAAATGTGCTTCGATGAAATCATCAAAGAGTATGCTCACCACCGCCCCAGGCACACAGGCGACCACGACTTTGCACCAGAGCGAAATGGTATCCATTTTGAGCATGGGCTTGGAGCAATCTCGCACTTCAAAGGGAAACATTTTGCCCCAGAACAGGAGCACGACTGCCAAAATCGCCCCCAACTGGATGACGACAAAAAAAACTTCTTTAAATGCCTCGGACATGCCTAGGGGCATGAAGGCATCGACCAAGAGCATATGCCCCGTACTGCTGACGGGCAACCACTCCGTGACACCCTCCACAATGCCAAGGAAAAGCACCTTGAGCCATTCCAAAATATCCAAATTCAACGATACAACCTTCCTCTCTGCTGGGGTAATGCACTGCAAACGAAAAACGAATGATGAACAGTGAACAATAAAAACCAGACGGTGAACCAATCCCTCTTGTGAAAGGGGGATGTCATCCGCAGATGACAGGGGGATTTTTCTCTATTCATTTTTCTAGGGTAAGGGCGGATGGTATCCGCCCCTACCCTAGGGGGCTGAACAAAAGAGAGACAATGCCTGCGCATTGTCTCTCTGGGTATGCGGTTTGTCTGCCTCAGCGGAACAGCGTCCCCGAGACGATGAGCTGTTGGATTTCGTTTGTGCCCTCGTAAATCTGGGTGATTTTTGCGTCACGCATCATGCGTTCTACATGGTATTCCTTCATGTAGCCATTGCCACCGAGCATCTGGACACATTCCGTGGTCACATGCATGGCGGCATTGGTGGCGGCATATTTTGCCTTGGCTGCGGAGATGGAATAGGGCTGATGTGCCTGCTTTTCCACGGCTGCCTTATAGACCAAATACTGTGCCTGTTCGATTTCGATGGCAAGCTCTGCCAGCTTGAATGCCAGATACTGCTGTTTTGCCAAAGGCTTGCCGAACTGCTGACGTTCCATCAAATACTTGCGGGCGATTTCAAATGCACCCTTGGCAATGCCCAAGCCCTGTGCTGCAACGCCAATGCGTCCCCCATCGAGGGTCTTCATGGCGAGGGCGAAGCCACGTCCAGGGGCAGCAATCATATTTTCCACGGGCACACGGCAATCGTTGAAGTACAATTCACACACGGCGGCACTGCGAATGCCCATGGTGTTGTGGCGAGAACCGATGGTGAAACCAGCGGTGTCCTTGGGTACGACAAAGCAAGCCATGCTCTTTGCAGGGGACAAATCGGGGTCGGTCAGGGCATAGACTGCAAAATAATCGGAGACAGGGCCGTTGGTGATGAAGCACTTACTGCCGTTTAAGACATAGTAGTCACCGTCCAAGACTGCCAAGGTTTTTGCACCTGCCACGTCCGAGCCTGCGGTGTGTTCCGTCAAACCAAACGAGCCAGTACACTGTCCGGAGGCAACAGGTGTCAAGAACTTTTTCAGCTGTTCGTCGGTGGCGTCGGAGTTCATCAGGCTGCCGCCGTAGAGCGAGGTCGAGACAGAATAGGTGATGCCCATCGCACCGTCCACTTTGGAAACTTCTTCGACTGCCAGAATATAGGAGAGATAGTCGCCGTCCTGTCCCCCATATGCCTTGGGATAGGGCAAACCAATCAGACCCATTTCCCCCATTTGACGATACAAATCGGCAGGAAATTCTCTGGTTTCGTCACGCACTAAAATGTCTTTTGCCAGAGCTTCTTCTGCGAAGCGTTGAACCATGGATTGAATCTCAAGTTGTTGTTCCGTGCAAGCAAAGTTCATATAGATGTTCCTTCTTTCCTCTGATAGTAGTTGGTCTCTGTTTGGCTGCTATTGCCATTATAAAGCATTTTTGCAAACAGTGCAAGCACAAAAAGAAAGAGTGGCACGACTCAGAGGACGAGCGGGGCGGTCACGTCGGCGAGCCAACTGCGTTCCGCCTCCTGCAAATGCGGAGCGATTTGGGCAAATACTTCTGCGTGATAGGCATTGAGCCAAGCGACTTCTTCGGGACGCATCTGGGCAAGGTCGAGGGCATCGGGGTCAAAGGGCACAAGCGTCAGTGCCTCGAAGCCCAAAAATATTCCGTATTCACTCTTTGCCCGCTCGGTGCAGAGCATCAAATTTTCGAGACGTATGCCATATGACCCCGTCTGATAAAAGGCTGGCTCATTGGAGCAGACCATGCCTGTGGCAAAGGGCAGGCTTTCGGGGCTGTGCTTCCAGTGGATGCGGTTGGGGGATTCGTGGACACTGAGCACATGCCCCACACCGTGTCCCGTCCCGTGGTTGAAATCCAAACCCAATGCCCAAAGGGGACTGCGTGCCAAAACATCCAAGTTTGCCCCCGTGACCCCCTGCAAAAACTGGGCATGTTGCAGGGCGAGCTGTCCCCGCAGGACGGCGGTATAGTGGCATTTCATCTCCTGCGTGACTTGCCCCAGTGCAAGGGTGCGGGTGCAGTCGGTCGTACCTTCGGCATAATGCCCGCCCGTATCGACCAGCAAAAAGCCCCCCCGCTCGATTGGGGCACTGTCCTCTGGGCTTGCGCTGTAATGCACCACCGCCCCATGTGCCCCGTAGGCGACAATGGGTGCAAAGCTCTCTTGCAAATAGCCCGCCTGTTCTGCCCGCAACTGTTGGAGCAGAAGACCCGCTTCCCATTCCGTGGGCAAGTGCTGGGCGGTTTTCATTTGGTAGATGAATTTTGTGAGGGCAATGCCGTCTTTTTGGTGTGCCAGACGCATGCCCGCCTGTTCAATGGGGTTTTTGCAGGCTTTCATTATGGCGAGCGGGGCGGGGCGGTCGAAGACCCGCACCCCAGAAGGCACGCTCTGTTGCAGACGGAAATTCACGGTTTTCATATCCATAGAGAGCACAGAGGGCGGGGGAATTTGGGCGGTGTCCTCGTAGACGGCTTCATAGGGTTTTAAAGTGATGTTGTTTTCTTGGAGATATGCCAAGTGTTCTGGGGCGAAAATCTGCGGGTTGGCATAGAGCACACAGCTTCTTTCCGTCAGCATGAGATAGGACAAAAAAACAGGTGTATGGGCAATATCGTCCCCACGCAGGTTCAAGAGCCACGCAATTTCTTCTAAGGAGGCGACCAGAAGGCGGTCGATGTGTTGTGCCTGTAGTTTCTCACGCAAGCGAAGCAATTTGTTTTGGGTGCTCTCGCCCGCTTCTGCCAGAGGCATCCTCCAAACGGGCTGTGTACTGAGGGGTGGGCGGTCTTTGCGGATGCGTCCCACCAAATCCAAGTCCGTTTTCCAGACAATCTCCAAAGAGGCAAGCTGTTTTTGCAAGAGCCGTCCCGTGCGGGCAGAAACACAACGCCCATCAAAGGCAAGACAAGTGCCCGTTTGCAGGCGGTCGGACAGGACACGGGCAAAACTGGGTGTGTTGGGCAAGCCCTCTTTCATGAGCTCTATGCCACTGCCTGCCAGCTGTTCTTCTGCCTGCAAAAAATAGCGTCCGTCTGTCCAGAGACCCGCCCAGTCCTGCAAGACCAAGAGTGTCCCCGCCGAGCCTGTGAAGCCAGAGACATAGGCTCTCGACTGAAAATATGCCCCTGCGTACTCGCTCCCGTGGAAATCCCCGCTGGGAATCAAGACGGCATCCACCGCCTCCCGTTTCATTTCTTCACGCAACTGCAACAATGCTTCTCGCATACTATCATCCTTTCTGTTTGTATGGTTGTATGGTGGTGCGGGCGGATGCTATCCGCCCCTACATGGTTTTTTTGTTTTATTTTGTATGGTTTCAGCCACCCAAGTATCCCCAAACACGCAGGAGAAAAATCCACAGAGTCAGGCTGAAGGAGGAGACGAGGGTGGTTAAGACAATGACACTACTGGAGAGC
>CAZSWQ010000091.1:0-7625 GCA_964611025.1 uncultured Ruminiclostridium sp. | reverse complement strand
CCTTCTCATTACGAGTGAGATGCTCTGCCATTGAGCCACAGTAGCAAACGCTGAAAACTGATGTTCTTTCAGTATATCAGAAAAACCAGCGTTTGTCAATCTGTTTTTGCGTTTCGGCTTACTCGATTTTTTTCCCGCAATGCGGACAATAGACAACAGCGTCTCTCCCCAAATGTCTGCCACAATGGGGGCAACGATAGAAACAAGCATGCCACAACACGCTCAAACATCCAAGTATAGTACCCAGTGCCAGCCACCACAAGGTGTGCTGTCGTGATTTCTTGGGGCTGTCTTTCATGCTAGCTTCCCCTTTCCCATGCTGGTCGCATTTTGCCATGTTTTGCGTGATTCTACACAAAACAATCAAATAACAACGCTGTTTTATGGACTTATCCACATATCCACAGACTTATCCACAGGCGAGCACAGCTCAACCCAGAGAGATATCACGGTTTGCGTAAGCGTTCAAAGACGCATCTGCCCGCTTGCCCGCTAGGTATTCATAGTATGCCTGACTGCCTATCATTGCCCCGTTGTCGCCACAAAGCTTCAAGGGCGGTAAGTACAGTGTCCGAGCACTTTTTTCACAGGCACGTTGCAAATCTGCACGGATGCGGGAATTGGCGGCAACACCACCCACCACCGCTAATTTCGTATGCCCCAACTGCTCGGCGGCGAGCATCACACGGGGCACAAGCATATCACTGACCGCCGCCGAAAACGAAGCCGCCAAATCCGCCAAGGGCAAGTCCTCTCCTGTTTGCTTCGCCTTGTGAATCAAGTTAATCCCCGCCGTTTTCAAACCCGAAAAAGAAAAATCCAAGGGTGCGTCTTGTACTTTGACACGGGGGAAGGCAAAGGTTTTGTCATTGCCCCCTTGGGCGAGCTTATCCATAACCGCCCCGCCAGGGTAGCCAATGCCCAAGACACGGGCGATTTTATCAAAGCATTCCCCTGCAGCATCATCACGGGTTGCCCCCACAATTTCCATCTCCGTATAGCTCCGTACATCCACAATCAGAGACGTGCCCCCCGACACGCAGAGACACAAAAAAGGCGGTGCTAAGTCAGGGTGTGCCAGATAATTGGCGGCGATATGTCCCCGCACATGATGCACGGGAATCAGGGGGATGTCCAAGGTCAACGCCAGAGATTTCGCAAAATTCACCCCCACCAACAGTGCCCCTATCAGCCCTGGGGCATAGGTCACTGCCAGCGCATCTACGTCCTGAGGGGTCAAATTTGCCTCGGCAAATGCCTGTCTTGCCAGAGTCGAAATCACTTCCACATGTTTACGGGAGGCAATCTCAGGCACAACACCCCCGTAAAGCTCGTGCATTTCCGCTTGCGAGGCGATGCAATCGGTCAAAATTTCCCGCCCGTCCCGCACCAGTGCAACGGCGGTCTCATCACAAGAACTTTCTACTGCCAAAATAATCATGCCTCGGTTTCCTCCTTGGGGGCAAAGCTGCGGGTCATCAAAAGTGCGTCCTCTTTGGGATGCGTGTAATACTGTTTCCGCACACCCACATCCACAAAGCCCAGACCTGCATAGAGGGCTTTGGCGGCCTCATTGGATACCCGTACTTCCAGCGTCAAAAAGGCAAGGTGTGCCTCGCCAAAACGGCAGTACACTTCCACCAGACGCTTTGCCAGACCCTGCCGACGATATTGGGGCAAAATGGCGACGTTATCAATATAGCCCTCGTCCAAGACCACATGCAAGCCCGCATAGCCACAGACCTGTTCCCTCTCGTCCTCCACCACCAAAAACGAGGCAGTATCGTTGTACAATTCCTGCTCCAACATGGCTTCCGTCCAAGGGGTCGAAAAACACTGACGCTCAATTTCCGCCAGAGCGGGCAGGTGTGTACGGTTCATCGGGACAATGGTATAGTTCATAATTCTATCCTTTCTATTTCTTAAGCCTTGGCACTCGCCCAAGTTTTCCCCACACCCGCTTCTGCCAAGAGTGGCACAGACAGAGAAACCGCCTCCTGCATCTCCCGTGACAAGAGGGCTTGTACGGCGGGGGCATCTGCTGGAGCACATTCCACCAAAAGCTCATCGTGTACTTGCAACATCAATTTGGCATCGGGTATTTCCCGTTTCAGGCTGTCATAAACCCGTATCATTGCCAATTTCATAATATCCGCTGCTGTGCCCTGAATGGGCATATTCAGGGCGACCCGTTCCCCAAATGAGCGCAAATTGTAATTGCTCGAAGCCAATTCAGGCAACCACCGTCGACGTCCAAAGAGCGTCTTGACATAACCATCTGCCTGTGCTTGGGCAACAATGGTATCCATATAGCGACGTACCCCCGAAAAACGGGCAAAATAACGTGCAATATACTCGCCCGCCTCACGGCGGGTGACACCAATATCCTGTGAGAGCGAAAAGTCCGAAATGCCGTAGACAATGCCGAAATTGACCGCCTTGGCATGACGGCGCATATCGGGTGTGACGGCATCGAGCGGGACAGCAAAGACCTGAGCGGCGGTGCTGGTGTGGATGTCCGTCCCAGAAGCAAAAGCGTCTATCATGGCATCGTCTTGGGCGATGTGTGCCAGCAAGCGTAATTCAATTTGGGAATAGTCCGCATCGACCAAAACCCGCTCACCCTCCGCCACAAACATCTGACGCATTTGTGCCCCTAGGGGGGTACGCACAGGAATATTTTGCAAGTTCGGCTCGGTGGAAGACAGCCGTCCTGTTGCGGTGACGGTGTTCTGAAAAGAGGTGTGGATGCGTCCATCTGGGGCAATGACCTTTTCCATGCCAATGACGTAGGTGGAGTTCAACTTGGCGAGCTGGCGGTAGGAGATGAGATGGGAGATGATGGGGTGGGTGTCCTGCAATTTTTCTAAGACCTCGATGTTGGTCGAGTAACCCGTTTTGGTTTTTTTCACAGGAGGAAGATGCAATTTTTCAAACAAAATTACCCCCAACTGCTGGGTGGAATTGATGTTAAATTGCTCCCCCGCCAGCGTATAAATGCTCTCCTCGAGTTTGGCAATGCGGGCTTGAAGACGCTCCCCAAAGTGTCGCAGTGCCTTTTTATCCACAAAAATGCCCACCCGTTCCATATTTGCCAGTACGGCACAGAGGGGCAATTCCATCTCCTCCAAGACGCTCCGCAGGGAAAAGGCATCCAGATTATCGCCCAGACGGGGTAGGAGCAAGGGCAGATAGGCACAGTGCTGGGCGAAGACCGTCAGAGCTTCTTTGCGTTTGTCTGCTTTTGCAAAGGCATTTGCTTTGAGGTAGGTTTTTTTGCCCTCTGGGGTTGTGCTGTGGCAGTGGGCTTGGATGACCTGAGCGATGGTGTAACTGCCGTCCGTGGGGGCGAGCAGATATGCCGCCAATTCCGTATCAAAGACAAAGCCCTCCGTGCCGTAGCCCAAAGCGAGGGCTTGCGATTGTACCTGTTTCACACCGTGGGTGCATTTTTTGACCTGCTCGGAAAATAGGTAGTCGAGCACATAGTCGTAATTGGGCAGGCTCTCTTGTAAGAAAATACAGACTTCATCTCCTTGGCAGGTGGCGAAGCCCAGCAAATCGGGCAGGGTCAAACAATACAGGGGGTCGGCAGTTTTCCAGCGTTCTGCCAGACGCAGGGCTTCATCTGGGTCAAGGATTTCCCGATGCGTGCCCGTGACCGTTTGGCTTTCCGTTTTGTGCTCTGTACCTTGCAGGGCATGTAAGCCCCACTGTTCGATGAACTTATAAAATTCCAATTCCGAAAAGAGGCTGTACAGTGCCGCCTGATTGATGGGTTTGCACAGGCAGTCTTCGGGATGAAAATCAATGGGGGCATTGCGTTGGATGGTGGCAAGCTCATAGGAAATGCGGGCGGATTCTGTCCCCGCCACGAGGTGCTTTTTCACGGCGGGTTTCATGTCGGGGCTGTCCAAATTGGCATAGATGTTTTCCAATGTGCCAAAGCTCTGTAAGAGCTGTTTGGCGGTCTTCTCACCGACTTTGGCGACACCTGGGATGTTGTCGGAGCTGTCGCCCATGAGTGCCTTAAAATCCACCATGGCGTGGGGTTCAAAGCCGTACATCTCCCGAAAGGTCGCCCTGTCCAATTCCAAATAGCTCTGCTTGCTGGGGTAGTGGACAAAGGTTGTGTCGGAGATGAGTTGAAAGGCATCTTTGTCGCCCGTGGCAATGATACAATGCCAGCCATTTTCCTCACAGGAGCGGGCGATTGTGCCCAAGAGGTCATCCCCCTCCCAAGTGGGCAATTCAAAACGGGGAATGTTCATAGCGTCGAGAATTTCTTTTAATTTTGGAATTTGTACCGCCAGTGCATCGTCCATGGGTTTGCGGGTAGCCTTGTAATCGGGGTAAGCGGTGTGGCGGAAGGTTTTTTCTCTACAGTCAAAAGTGACGCAGAGGGCATCGGCAGAGAGCTCTTGTTGCAGGCGGTGCATGATATTCAAAAAGCCCAAAATGGCATGGGTGGGGAAGCCGTTTTGGGTGCTGAGGGGTCGTATGCCGTGGAAGGCACGGTGTAGGAATGAGTTGCCGTCTATCGCCAAAAGTTTCATGGAAAGTTGTTCCTCCTCGTGTGGCGTTGTGAAAAAGTACCTCTATCATAGCATATCCCAGAAAAAAATGCAAAATACTGGGCAATGCAGAAAACCGTAGGGAACGGTCTTGACCGTTCCGCAAGCAATACAGGAAAGCCACTTGTTTTTTCGCCGTGGTCTTGACCGTTCCGCAATCTGGGGGGTAGCGTGTTCAAAAATTTTTTTTGCCCAGTGCCCGCTGTTTTCTGCTGGCTTGTTTTTGCATGAGTTTTTCCAAACGGGGGCGGTTGTAGCGTTGGATGAGGACAAAGAGGCAATCAAAAACAGAAGCACAGAGAGAGCTCAGGAAAAAGACCCAGAACGAACCAAAGCAGTAAGTCGCCAAAAGGGGCAACCAAGACAAAGATGCAATGACACTGTGGACAAGTTCCGCCTGATACATGGCTTGGAGGATGTGGCAGGGGGCTTGTTTGCGTCGGTCGAAGTCTTCGGGGTGGTAGGTGGGGAGCTTGCGTTTCCAGTGTCGGACACGCAAAACGGCATGCAGTTTTGCTTCCCAAGGGGCAACATGCCAAAAAAACGCAGTACCAGAAAAGGGGCGTTTGTGGCAGGCATCTATCACTACGCCTGTCCCGACACGCAGGAGCAGGTGATAGGCAAACGTGCCAAAGGTGATGGCGAGGGTTTCCAGCAGGGCGAGCGGGAAAACTTGGTAGAGCAGGCAGAGGGCGAGCGTGATGGCGAGGGTCAGTAGGGCAACACGGGGGAGCATACGAGAGAGCAAGATGGACACCGCCTTTCTAAGTCTTTGTGTTAAGCTATAAAAAAGCCACCGAAGGCATACCTTCGGTGGCTTTTGTTGCATCAAATCAATCTGATTTTGCAGAATTTTTCCAGTTGTGCAAGCATGCGTTTGGTCAAAGACATCATACTTCCCTCCTGCTCATTCAATTCTTGCCGTCGTCTGACCTCAAAAACCAGAGGAGGGATGCGGCAGGCTCAGTGGACAATTCTTACAGCATGAAAGTCGTAGTTGCCTTGAACAGGCAAGCAACCATCACAAAAACCATAACAACCATTTCGATCTTCAGTGCGCCAAAGGTGATGTTGTCAAAAAGCTTCTTCATGGGTTTCTCTCTCCTTGATGTAATCTGTAATGTTGTAACAAAGTGGCATCTGTCTGGGTCAGTATCCCAGCCGTTCTCTCCTTCGTCTGGGGGGCTGTGAGACAAACTCTGTGCGTTGGACAGCGTTTCGTGAGGAAGATTTTCCTTGGTAGTAGCTGTGTCAATCATCACTGGTTCAACCTGCCAAATGGGTAAACCTGATTTTGTAAAAAGAGAAATACCCTGCCTTTGCATCGACCCTTGCCGACACGGGGCACTTCGCTTTCCACAAAAAAACACCCTAAGCTCAGGGCAAAATAAAAAGGCAAAAAAGAAATTTCTTTTTTGCCTTTTTGGTGGACGATACAGGACTTGAACCTGTGACCTCCCGCACGTCAAGCGGATGCGCTACCAGCTGCGCTAATCGTCCGAGTTGCTCGTGGTTTGCTGTGTTCTTGTGTTCCGTAGAACGCTTGTTCATAATAACCCATAAAGTCTGAAATGTCAACACTTTTTTTGAGTTTTTTTTTACTTTTTTTGAAAAAACTTTTTGGGGGGCAAAAAACAGGGCACAAGGGGGGGAAAACCCGCCCCTTGTTTGGGAAACAGCTCAGCCAGGAGGCCAAGTCATATCTCTGCCTGCTAAGACGTGGAAATGCAGGTGGAAGACACTCTGTCCTGCCTGTGCGCCACAGTTGGAGACCACACGGAAATCCGTAATGCCCAATTCGCCCGTCAGCTTGGTGATGACACCAAAGATATGACCGACCAGTGCTTCCTGTGCGGGGGCAATTGCCCCGCAGGAGACCACATGTGCCTTGGGAATCACCAAGAAATGTGTGGGGGCTTGGGGGTCGATGTCGTAAAAGGCGAGGCACTGCTCGTCTTCATAGAGCTTCTTGGCGGGAATACCGCCTTCGGCAATCTTACAAAACAGACAATCGCTCATGAGAGATGCTCCTTTCCAGTGTTGTACTTGTATGTTGTTCAGAGACCCAGCTTGCCAGCGACAAAGTCGTCGACCGTTGCCAGAGCGTCATCGAGCTTCAGGAGGTTAGTACCACCGCCCATGGCACTGTCGGGCTTGCCACCGCCCTTACCGCCACAGACAGCGGTGACGCTGCGAATCAAATCGCCTGCCTTAATGCCCTTGGCAATGGCATCTTTACCACAGACGGCGAGGAAGGTGATTTTTTCATCCAGAGTGCTGGCAAGGACTGCCACAATGGCGGATTCCTTATCCCGCAGGAAGTCGCCCGTCTGACGCAGGGCGTTGGCGTCTGCATTCTGGCGGATGGAGGTCAAGACCTTGATGCCCCCGACGTTCTTGGCGGAGAGTAAGAAGTTTTGGGCTTTGCTCAGGTTTTCTTTTTCCTTGAGCTTGGCAAAGGCACGGCGCAACTCCTTCAATGTGCTCTGTTCGCTCTGGAGGCGTTCGAGGACTTCTTCAGGACGGCTCTTGAGCAGACCAGCCAGTTCTTTCAGGCGGTTTTCGTTGCTCTGGAACAGCTGGAGGGCAGCTTCCCCTGTGACGGCTTCAATACGACGCACACCAGAGGCAATGGAAAATTCGGAGGTGATGTGGAACGAACCAATTTTTGCGGTGTTGTCCAAATGCGTCCCGCCACAGAGTTCGACAGAGAACTTATCCATATCGACCACACGGACGGTTTCGCCGTATTTTTCGCCAAAGAGTGCGGTTGCACCCTTTGCCTTTGCATCTGCGATGGACATTTCTTGGGTGTCGATGCGAAGACCCTGCAAAATGGCACGGTTGACTTCTGCCTGAATGTGTTCCAGTTCTTCGGCACTGACGGCAGAAAAATGGGTGAAGTCAAAACGGAGCTTATCGGGTTCGACCAGAGAGCCAGCCTGATGCACATGGTCGCCCAGTGCGTTCACGAGGGCGGCTTGCAGGAGGTGGGTGGCACTGTGGGCACGGGCAATCGCCTGACGGCGCAGGGCGGTGTAGGAGGCGGTG
>CAZSWQ010000090.1:0-7676 GCA_964611025.1 uncultured Ruminiclostridium sp. | reverse complement strand
GCTACATTCTTCATTCAGAAGGCAAATGAATTTAAGAGTACAATTTGGGTCGAAAAGGACGAGCACAGAGTCAATGCAAAAAGCTTGCTGGGCGTGTTGTCTTTGGGCATCATCAAAGGTAGCATCATTGACCTCATCGCTGATGGCTCGGACGAAAAGGACGCTGTCGACGCACTGGTTGACCTCATCAGCTCCAACTTCAGCGACTGATTCCAGCTGTTCACATCGTTTCAACAGTAAAAAGGTGCTGCAAGCATTGCGGCACCTTTTTTGGTATTTTAGCAAGGAGAAGGGGAAAGACTATGTCACGCTCTGCCCTCAAAGAGCAAGCCACCCGCCTGCCCCGTCTGCCTGGGGTCTATCTCATGAAAGACCAAGCGGGCACAGTGATTTATGTGGGTAAGGCAAAACAACTGCGCCAGCGGGTCAGCCAATATTTCCAAAAGCAAGACGCCCACAGCCCAAAAACCCGTGCCATGGTTGCCCAAGTCGTGTCCTTTTCGGTCATCGTGGTGGGCACGGAGTGGGAAGCTTTGGTCTTGGAGTCCAGTCTCATCAAACGCCACCAGCCCCGCTATAATATCCTTTTGAAAGACGACAAAGCCTATCCCTATGTCCGTGTGGATATGCGGGAGGTGTTTCCAAAATTGGAGATGGTCGCCCGCATTCGTGCAGATGGTGCGAGTTATTTTGGCTCGTTTGGCACAAGACAGCAGACCCAAGCCCTCCTCCGTGCCCTTAGTACGACCTTTCGCCTGCCCACCTGCGGGAGACGTTTTCCCCAAGACCAAGGAAAAGGACGTCCTTGTCTCAACCAGCACTTGGGCAAATGCTTGGGCTATTGCTTGCCCGAGCACGGACAGGCAGAACACCAAGAGGCAATGCGTCAGGTGCTGCAAGTGCTGGGGGGCAAATCCGCCCAACTGATTGCCGATTTGGAGGGGGAAATGCACCTTGCCGCCGAAGCCTTGGATTTCGAGCGGGCGGGGGTCTTGCGTGACCGCCTGCAAGCCCTCTTGCGTCTCGAATCCCAGCAAACTGTCCTCGCCACCCGCCAACATGATACCGACGTTTTGGGTTTGTCCCAAACAGGACGCTTGGCACATGTGGTCGTTTTGCATTATCGAGAGGGGAATTTGACGGGCAAAGACACCCAACGCTTAGAAGCCGAGGGCGAAGCCCCAGAGGATACTCTCAATGCCTTTGTCAGCCAGTATTACGCACAGGCACATATCCCAAAACGGCTGTTTGTGCCCCTGCCCTTGGGCGAGGACAGGGCAGAATACCTCAGCCAAGTGGCAAAAAAACGGGTGGAAGTGCTGGTGCCCCAGCGGGGCGAGCGGAAAACCCTGCTTCGTCTGGCAGAACAAAACGCCGAGGAAGAAGCCCTGCGTTACCGCAAGCAATACGAGAGCCAGCACAACCGCCTGCAAGCCTTTGCCGAGGCACTCTCCCTGCCCACTGTGCCCCAGCGTATCGAGGCATTTGACATTTCGCACACGGCAGGGGCGGATATGGTCGGGGCAATGGCGGTCTTTTTGGCGGGCAAACCCAGCCGAAAAAACCACCGTTCCTTTCCCCTGCCTGACTTGAAACAGGCGGACGATTTGCGGGCGATGGAGGCGGTGTTAAAACGACGCTATGCCCCGAAAGAAACCCGCATCTTGCCCGATTTGATTTTGATGGACGGCGGGCGAGAACAAGTCCGTACTGCCGAGCGGGTCTTAGAGGCATATGATTTGACCATTCCCGTCTTTGGCATGGTGAAAGACGACAAACACAAAACCCGTGCCCTCTTAAACAGCCAAGGTGCAGAAATTGCCCTCACACCCAGCTTGTTTTCTTTTGTGGGGCAAATGCAGGAGGAAACCCACAGAACCGCCTTGGGCTATCACCAAAAACGCCACAAAGCTTCGAGTCTAGCCTCTGCCTTGGAGGACATTGCAGGTGTGGGTAAGGTGCGGCGGCAGAAACTTCTGGCACACTTCCAGACCATGGATGCCCTCCGCAATGCCAGTGCAGAAGCCCTTGCCCAAGTCGTTCCAAAATCCACCGCCCAGAATATTTATGAACGCTTCCACCCATCGTCCAAAAGTAAAAACCAAAGAAAGGAGTGAGCAAGTATGCGTGTGATTACTGGGTCTGCCCGTGGCAGACGTCTGAAAGAGCTGGAGGGGAGCGACACCCGCCCCACCACCAGCCGTGTCAAAGAAGCCATGTTCAGCATTTTGCAATTTGAATTGGAGGGCAGACGTGTTTTGGACTTGTTCAGTGGCACGGGACAGCTGGGCATAGAAGCCCTTTCCCGTGGGGCGGCACACTGTGTCTTTGTGGATGTGCGCCGAGAAGCGGTCGCCCTCATCCGTGAAAACCTGAAAACCTGTGCCCTCTCTGACCGTGCCGAAGTGGTGCAGGGGGATTTTCTGACCTATTTGCACCGAAGCCCCGAACGCTTTGATGTGGTTTTGCTCGACCCGCCCTACGGCGAAGAAATGCTGGGAAAAGCCCTAGAACGTCTCACAAGCATTGACAAAGTCGCACAAAATGGTATAATCATGTGTGAAAACCGAGCAGATTTTACTTGGCCTTCCCCAAGTGCGCCCTATACTTTGGAAAAAACCTACCGCTATGGTCAGATTTCTCTGGCACTGTATCGGCGGAGCGGTTTGGCATGAGGCGGAGGACAACACGGGAGTTAGAACATGAAAATTGCAATCTATCCAGGGAGCTTTGACCCTGTGACGCTGGGACATTTGAATATCATCCGCCGTGCTGCGAAAGCCTTTGAAAAGGTGATTGTGTGTGTGCTGGTCAATTCGGAAAAAACAGGTGTCTTTACCCCCACTGAGCGTGTGGACTTGCTCCGCCGTGCCATTCCCTTTGATAATGTGGAAGTGGATATGTACACAGGGCTTTTGGCAAACTACGCAAAGGAGAAAAACGCCACCGTTTTGGTCAAAGGTTTGCGTGCCGTGTCGGATTTTGAATCCGAAGTGCAAATGGCAATCATCAACCAAAAGCTCAACGAAGAACTGGACACCGTATTTTTTCCCTCCAGCCAGAAATACAACTATTTAAGCTCGACCATTGCCAAGGAATTGGCACGATATAACGCAAATTTAGAAGACGTTCTTCCCCGTGAAATCATCGAAGACGTCCGCTTGAAAATGGAATCTAAACGAGGTGCATGTAATGGCAAGTAATATTGAAGAATTGTTCGATTTGATTTACGACATGGTAGATGAGGCAAAAAATGTCCCCTTATCCAGCGACAAGTGTATGATTGAACGAGACAAGGCACTGGATATGCTCGACGATATCCGTACCCGCTTCCCCGCAGAAGTCAAAAAGGCAAGAGAACTGGTCGAGAAGAAAAACGACTACATCGCTTCTGCAAAGCGAGAAGCCGACGAGTTCCGCCAAAAGGCAGAAGACCACGCCCGCCGTATTTTGAACGAAGACACCTTGGCACTGGAAGCCCGTCGCATTGCACAGGAAATCATCGCCGAGGCAGAGGCAACCGCCCGTGACATCAAGGACGCTGCCAATGTCTATTGTGAAGACATGCTCGCCCGTGCCGAGGAGTGCATTGACGGCATTTACGGTGAGGCAAAACACGCCCGTGACCAGTTCCGTAGTCTGCTCAATGGCGTAGACTGAGCCAGAAATACAGCAATATCATCCCTGTCACTTTGCCAAAAACGCCTCCGTTTGGGGGCGTTTTTTTCTGCATCAATTTGCCAAAAAGTCGGGAAAATAGGGCGAAAAAGCCTCTCCAATGTGCAAGAGCCAGAAAGACCGCTGAAAAAAATGGTTGCAATTTCCCCGCAATTTCTTTATACTGAAGATAACTTATTGTGGGGAGGTGGGGTCTTATGCTTTTTGTACCCATCCACAGACCCACAGGAATACAGGAGATAGCATGAAAGATACCTACGGACACCGTTCGGTTTTGCTCGATGAATGCCTAGAGGCACTCAACATCCGCCCCGACGGGATTTATATAGATGGTACATTCGGGCGAGGGGGGCATTCTGTCGAGATTGTCCAGCGTCTGGGCGAACATGGTCGCCTCTTGTGCATCGACCGTGACAAACAAGCCTTGCGTGAGGGTGCAGAGCGTCTTGCCCCTTGGAAAGACAAAGTGACCTTTCTGCACGGCGATTTTCGCACCCTCGATGCCCTGCTCGAGGGCATTGGTGTAGACAAAGTGGACGGCATGCTCTTTGACTTGGGTGTTTCCTCGCCCCAGCTCGATGAAGCAGAACGTGGCTTTTCCTACCAGAAAGATGCCCCCTTGGATATGCGTATGAATCAGGAAGACAGGCTGACTGCCGCCATTTTGGTCAATGAATGGGCAAAAGAAGACATCCGCCGTATTTTATACCAGTACGGGGAAGAACGCTATGCCCCTGCCATTGCCAATGCCATCTGCCGTCGACGGGAAGAAGCCCCCATCGAGAGCACCCACGACTTAGCCGATATCATCCGCTCTGCCATGCCCGCCGCTGCCCTGCGGGAAAAACAACACCCCGCAAAGCGTTCGTTTCAGGGCATTCGCATTGCCGTCAACGATGAATTGAATGCCATTGCGGAAATGATGCTCTCTGCGGTGGAACGCTTGGCAGTGGGTGGTCGCTTGGCGGTCATTTCCTTTCATTCGCTCGAAGACCGTATCGTGAAAACCCAGCTGGTACAAGCTGCCCGTGGTTGTGATTGTCCCCCTGAATTTCCTGTCTGTGTCTGTGGCAAATTGCCAAAAGTTAAATTGTTGCCCAAAAAGCCAATTTTGCCCTCAAAGAAGGAAATCGAGGAAAATCCCCGTGCCAGAAGTGCAAAATTGCGCATTGCCGAAAAATTGTAAACAGCAATGAAACACATCACGCAGGGCAAAGCCTTGCTTGTATAGGAAAAGGTGAATGGATTGGCAAAACGCATACAACAAAATGCCACCGCACACCCTCATTATCACCAGAACTATGAGGGCAATGTGGTGCGTAAACAGATAGCCGATTGGGAGACCGCACAGCACCCTGTGCCCCAACCCAGAAAATCCACTCGGCAAACGTCAAGCGTACAGAGAGCACACAGCAGAAGACGCAAACACAATAGCCACAGCAATTACAATCGCTTGGGGCATTTGGGTGTGAAAGTCGCCCCCTTTGCCATTGTCGGAACGCTCTTTGTCTGCCTTCTGGCGATGATTATCATCAACCAATATGCCACGCTCGCCGTCATTCATGACGAAGCGGTGGACATCAAACGAGAAATTTCCACCTTGCAAAAGGAAGAAGCCAAGCTCTTGGCACAATATGAATTGTCCTATGACCTTCAGGTCATCGAGCAAAATTTGCTCACCCAAGGCATCATGGCAAAGCCCCAAAGTGGACAAATTTACACCATCGAGCTGAGCCGTCCAGACAGTGCAGAATATTATCAGAAATCCGCATTTTTCAGCTATGTCTCCGAAAGCATCTCGGAAATCTTTTCGACCATCGGGACATATTTCTGACCTCGCCCTACATACCATGAAGACAGAAAGCCCAAAGGTGCAAGAAACTGGTTTTCTTGCACCTTTGTTATCCCATAGAAGACCCTGCGCTGCACACATCTGAGCAGGGACAGCCGTTTCCCGTCATACAAAAAGGAGGGTGAGCAATTCCCATGCTCTTCAAAACAAACAAGAAAGATACCAAAGCAAAAACCGTACAGGAACACAAAAAAACCGCCTTTGATAAAGCACAAAACCGTATTTTATTTTTGGGCATAGCCTTTGGCATTGTGACCTTTGTGGTACTGGGTCTGCGTCTTTGGAATCTGCAAGTCATCAACCATGATTTTTATGAGGAAAAAGCCATTGCCAACCAGACCAGCGACTTGACCGTCTCTGCCAGCCGTGGCAAAATTGTGGACAAAAACGGAAAAATTCTGGCGATTTCCGCCTCGGTTGACCGCATCATTCTCTCGCCGAAAGACATCGACGAGCAGGGCTATGACCCCTATGCCATTGCCAATGGGCTGGGTGCAATTTTGAATGTAGACGTCAACAAGCTCCTCAAGGGCATGGAAAACGTCAAAAGTCAATATTTCATTGTTGCGACCAAAGTCGAGGAGGAAGTCTCCCGGAGTGTCCGTACTTTCCTCGAGGACAATGACTTCACCCGTGGGATTTATTTCCTGCCCGACACCAAGCGGTATTATCCCTCGGGTTCGCTGGCTTCGCAGATTATCGGCTTTGTCAACAGCGAAAATGAAGGCGCTTATGGGCTGGAAGCTCGTTATGAAAGTGCCTTAGCAGGGGAAAAGGGGCGTGTGGTCTCCAGCCGTACCGCCCGTGGGGAAGAACTGCTCTCTGGCTATGAATTTTATGTCGATGCCCAGAACGGCAGCGATTTGACCCTGACCATTGATGCCAATATCCAAGCCTTTGCCGAACGCACCTTAGAAGAAGGCATTGCGAAATTTGAAGTGCAAAACGGGGGCTTCTGTCTGGTCATGGACCCAAAAACAGGGGCACTCAAAGCGCTGGCCAGTTCCCCAGGCTATGATTTGAACGACCCCGCCACCATTTATGACGATGCCACCGCCGCCAAAGTCGAAAGCATGCGTGTCGAAGCAGAGGCCCTGCTGGAGAAAGAAAAGCGTAAGGGCACAGTGGGAGAGAACAGTTTTGACAAAAATGGTCAGCCCATTGTCCTGCCCACCGAAGGCGAAGCCCTGATGGCGGAGTATGAAAAGGCGAAAGCCGATGCCCGTAACCTGCAATGGCGTAGTAAGGCAATCAACGACAGCTATGAGCCTGGCTCGACCTTTAAGCCCCTTGTCATGGCAATGGCGATGGAAGAAGGTTTGCTCACGGAAAACAATAGTTTCTATTGCAGCGGCAGTGTCATGGTGCCTGGCTGGCCGCTCCCCATTTACTGCTCCCTACGCAGTGGGCACGGCACACAGAGCACCCGCAAAGCCCTGATGAACTCCTGCAACCCCGCCATGATTGAAATTGGTCAATGGGTGGGCAATAATAACTTCATCGACTATATGGACAATTTTGGTCTCTTTGATAAAACGAATATCGACTTGCAGGGCGAGGGAAAAAGTGCATTCTGGCCTTTGGATTCCTTCCGCAATGACCCCGTTTCTCTGGCAGTTGCCTCCTTTGGTCAGCGTTTCCAAGTGACCCCCATCCAGCTCATCACGGCACTGTCTGCCTGCATCAACGGCGGGCATTTGATGCAACCCTATATTGTAGAATCCGTGGTGGACAGTCAGGGGACGATTGTGGAATACAACGAGCCTCGAGAATTGCGCCAAGTCATCAGCCAAGGTACATCCGACATCGTCCGTTCCATGATGGAAAGCGTGGTTGGTGACCGTGGCACGGGTAAAAATGCCTATGTGGAGGGCTATCGCATCGGCGGGAAAACGGGTAGCTCGCAGACCACAGAAGCAGGTCGTGTCATCACGTCTTTTGTGGGCTTTGCCCCTGCGGACGACCCAGAAATCATTGTCCTGCTCGCCTATGATAAGCCCAAACCCTCCGCCCCTGACAGCAACCTGACCTCGGGTGGCTATTACATCAGCGGCGGTAACATGGCAGCCCCCATGGCGGGTGAACTCATTGCCGATATTTTGGAATACATGGGCATACAAAAAGACACAGGCGAGGGCACAAGTGG
>CAZSWQ010000089.1:0-7790 GCA_964611025.1 uncultured Ruminiclostridium sp. | reverse complement strand
GGTGAAATATGCACAAGGTATGGTGGCGATGAGTTTGTAGTTATCAGCCAAGAAACCAATGAATATTCCATTAACCTGAAAGTGAGAATTTGTGCCGAAACGGTAAAGGCAGTAAAAAATATCTATGCAAAGCCTTATGAAACCTCTATCAGCTATGGGGTAATCAATGTAAAGCCTAATTCAAGCTACTCCATCGGTGAAATCATAAAATTAGCCGATGACAGAATGTACGCATATAAAAGGAAAAATAAGAAACAAAGAAGATAGGAGAGGTGAAAAGGAGGATATCCAAGACAGCCATCATCTGCGAGGACATCCCCCTTTGACAAGGGGGAGCATGAAGTGGTGGAGGGGTTCAGGGGAAGCACAAGGGCTGGTCTTTCCTTGGCTATGGAGCTATGCCATGCCAGCACACGACATTTACAAGTTCAGCTGGTCAAAGCCCTCATAGGTTTGAAATGCGAGCAGGTAGTCGTCCATCGCCCATACCTAAATAATAATATGTTCTTTCTGCTGTTCTAAAATTCCTCTTTTTGCAATCAATCAAGGGCTAATTTGCTGTCGTGGATTTGTCCACCTGAGTGCAAAAAGCGAACCTCGGTGTCTGTTCCATTCCTTGGATTTTACGGTGTTTGCGTGCGTTCTGCTGATATGAGGGTTTGCTCATAATCTCTATCATTTGAAATTTATTGCTCCATTTGTTCAGATAACTCGGTTACTGTTTTTTGGCTAAACAAACAAGTGATAGCATATACCTTTTCATATTCTTTATCTGCATAAGCTTGCGGTTCATAGAAAGCATATTCAGGGTTAAGAGATGAAATGGTATCTTTTGATGTATGAATTTGAATAACCAAGGGGAATTCTTTTTCATATTCAATCGTTGTTCTATCGGTCAAATATGATGTTGTTGTGCTTAGTCCCGCAAAGTCAAAATCATTTTCGGCTTGATAGCTGTTAAATCCTTTATGTTCTACACCAATCCGTAAACCTAATCCAATATTATCAAAGGTGAATGCCATTCTGCTTTTGGTTTCGTTCATTTGAGTTCCACCACCTCCAGAAATCATCTTCCATTGATTGCCTTGCAATTCATAGGTATTTATCTGCAAGGATTGTACAGTATCATCCACCAGAAAATCTAATATGTATGGTGGCTTTTCTGAACCTACAAATGCAAGAATGGATTGTTCTTCTTCGCTTAATTCAGCTTTTTGAATATACATTTCTTTTTCAGATGTTTGAGATGATGCGCAAGCTGTCATCGAACATAAAATCGCTATCACAGCAAAAATACTTGCTAATTTTTTCATATAGCTTATCCTCCGTCAAATATCAAGTTCTCATTGTAGCCATATTTTCAAAAGCTACTGCATTCTTAAAATAATTTTACATCATTTTCCCAATAAAATCTATGCTTATTTTGTCAATTTTACAAAGATAATCTTTTTTTTGATTTGCTGTGTTCCCTTTGTGCTGAGGCAAAAACCCAAAGGCAAGTGCCCCCGCCATCAGCAAGCAAATGCCCCCAATCCACAATTGTTTGCATTTCAAAAAGCCCCGAAACACCTTTGGTGTTTCGGGGTGTTTTCATAAATGTTAGGATTCGTTTGCACCTTGGAGAAAACGCTGTAAGATGACAGAGAATTGGTCACGGCTCGCCGTGCCTTGGGGGGAAAGGCTGGTATCGCTGGTGCCGTTGATGATGCCATGTTCAATTGCCCACACCATGGCATCTTTGGCATAGGCAGACACGCTCTGGGCATCGGTATAGTTGCTGAGGCTGAGGCTGTCGCTTTGGCTGGCTTCGCCCTCTGCATAACGCCAGAGCATGGTGACCATTTGCTCACGGGTCAAATTGCCTTCGGGCATCGTGCCATCGGAAATGCCGTGGGCTTTTGCCCAGTCCATGCCAAGGGTGTACCAAGGCTCTGCACCAGAGGTGTCCTCACCCGCTATGCGTGCCAAAACCGTCATGAGCATACCACGGCTGGTCTGCATCTGGGGCGAAAATTCCGTTTTGCTCGTGCCCTGCATCAAGTGGTTGGTGTAGCAGTAGGCAGTGCCGCCATAGTACCAGACGTCTTGGGGAATGTCAGAAAAGGGAAATTCCACCAAGGCATAGGCGGAAAAATGGGTGGTTTCAAAGTCAAATTTGCCCGTTTTTTCGTTGTAACTGCCCGCACAGGGGCTGATGCTTCCATCATCTGCCAAGAACCAAACCACCATTTGGGGCAGGCGTTCGGTGTCGATGTGGGTGCAGGGCAGGGAAATGGTCGCTGTGCCACCCAGATTCGAGATGGTGCTCTCTCCGCTGGAAATAGACAAGTCCAAAATGACCGCTTCGCTGGATTGTTTGCCCAGAACAGCTTGCTGTTCCGTGCGCAGGCTTTCCGCAGAGCGGATCTGGACAGAGACCGTGACCCCTGCACCCCCCGCACGTTCTGCAATGCTCTGCAAAACGGCACTGGGCAGAGAAACGTCCCCAACGGGTGAGCTGACGGTCAGGGCACTGTTCTGGCTGGAGAGGCTTTCTAGGGCGGTTTTGGGCAGTTCTGCCTTGACTTCGGTGGCGGTCGTGGGGGCATCTACTTGGAGAATCACGCTGGCACTTGCACCCGTTTCTTTGG
Source organism: uncultured Ruminiclostridium sp. (assembly GCA_964611025.1). Lineage (GTDB taxonomy): Bacteria > Bacillota > Clostridia > Oscillospirales > Oscillospiraceae > Evtepia. The sequence continues at coordinate 5,160 of CAZSWQ010000089.1, read as the reverse complement.
CTTTGCTGACGGCTTCCTGTAGCGCTTTTTCCACGGTTTCCTGCGTGACCGTTGCGGTGGCACTGTTCCCTGTGACGGTGGACGTGACAGGGGTGCTCACCGCTGCTGGATTGGTCTGGCTGGGTGTTGGTGTGGGCAGGGTGCTGTCTGGTTTCTGCGTGGGTTTGCTGGCAGAATTGCCCCCGCTCGCACCACTGCTTCCGCCTGTGGAAGTGCCACCACTTGTTGTGCCACCTGTGGAAATGCTACCGTCTGTTGCGGGTTTGCTTGCTTTGCTGAGGGAAAATTGGACATTGGGGCTTTGGTCTTCGGTGCTGGTCATGCCGTTGTTGTTCAGGCGGATGATATCGGCATCTGCCAGAGAAATGGTGGCAGAGCCTGTGCCTGTGTACTTGCCCGAAATGGTCATGGTAAAATTGCCGGAGAGCTTGTTTTCACCCGTGAAAAAGCCGAAGCGATAGCCCCCGTTTTCTTTGCTTGCCACCTGACCAACGGAAGCCAAGTTGTCCCCATAGGACACGCTGTCAAAACTGATGTTGGGGTCTGTGCTCTGGAGCAAAATTTCTGCCCCTGCAAAGGCATCCGTTTCTGAGAGCTTCAGGGTCAGTTGAAAATTTTCTTGGTCGTGGCGCAGGCTGATGTTGCTCTGCCCTGCACTGAAGTCGGCGGCGGCTGTCATGCCAGCCAAGAGCGTCAGCGAGCAGACCCATGCCACCGCCGAGCGAATCATACGTTTCATAAAAAAATACTCCTCGTTCAAAAAGGAAAAGGGCGGAATAACCCGCCCTTTCCGTGGTCTTTGGGGATGATTTAGTTTTTGGTGTAAGTGATGGTAAAGCTTGCCGTCTGGTAGCCAGTTGCCTCTACCGTGATGGTATTTTCGCCAGCTTTCAAATCACTGGAGTAAATAGAAATGTCATTAGAGTAGGATAGTTTGCTCAATTCCTTTGTGCCCTTTTCTGCATCCACCAGAGTGATTTTTGTGATAGCCTTTCTGTAGTTATCATCATCAAAGTACAGAAAAGCACCACTGTCCGTAGTCAAGTTTTTCAAACGGTCAGTACCGCCCCAAGATTTGGTCAAACCAACCGTGCTGGGGACAGCTTTCCCCCCTTCGGGCTTTTCCACGATGGTGACGGACAGGGTTTTTGGGGATTTTTTGCCATCCTTCTGCGTAACCACGATGGTATACGTGCCAGTTTCTGCGAACGCAGCACTCGTCACGGTTTTATCTTGGTTCAGCGTAGCGGTCTCTCCGTCTACCGTGACGCTGTACTTGCTGGGGTCAAAAGAACCCCACTTATCAATCTCTAACAAGACGCCTTCGCCAGCGTAATAGTCATTGCTCTCTGCCAACGAAACTTCTAATTCTGGCACAACAGGCGCTACCTCTACAAACTTCTCAACCGTGATGGTCATGGTTTTGTCCGCATAGCCAGTGGTGGAAATGGTGATGGTGTTCGTGCCGACCTTCAAATGGGAAGACAGAGAAACGAAAGTATCCTCGTTTGTAGAGAGGTCAATCGTTTTAGAATCACTCCCATTGCTGATGGTCATGTTGTCAACCTTGTGGGAAGAACCGCTATAAGTACCCTTAATCAAGTAGACTGCGGGCATATCTCCATTGGTTTTTTGCTTCAATTCCAAAGAAGCCGTGGTGGACAAACCAGAAGAATATTCCGAAATGCCGACAAAATTGGGCACAGGATTCACAGCACTTGCATCGACCGTCACTGTACCAGTCCAGTCTTGGTAGCCCCTTGCCTTAATGGTGATGGTATTTGCGCCATTCTTGAGGTACTTGCTGGGAATGGTGATTACTGTTGCACCAGCACTACCTTCGTATTCACTTTCAGGAACGGTAGTTTCACCCACCAAAACAGCGGTGATAGCCTTCAGATAGCTTGCAGCGATATCATTTGCCACTGTGATTTTAACATTGTTGCCTGCGGGGATGGTGGTCTGTCCGACAACGGCAACGTAAGCAGGCACAGAAGCCGCTGCCGAGCCGTTTGTCAGGCTATCATAGGTAAACTTGTACTGGACGTTCTGGTAGCCGTAGGCGGAGAGGGTCAGGGTGACTTGCTCGCCGTTGTTTTTGCCCTCAAAGAGCTTGTTGAATTTCAAGGTCAGTTTTTCGCCCGTTTTGCTGTAATCGCCACCGTTGTTGCCCACTGCTTCGTCGGAGAGCAAAGCACCCGTTTTTGTGGAGAGGGCAATCTTGGTCATGTTCTTTAAGAAGTCCTTATCGGGGATGGTAACTACAACATCGCCAGTTGCACCTTCCGTCTTGACGGCAGAGAGCGCACCTTCCATGACCTTGCCGACCTTGAGGTCAAGGGTCGCATTGGCATAGCCTTCGCTGGAGATAGTCAGGGTCAAGTTGCCATAGGGAATCTTATTTTTCGTGGCAGAAATGGTGATGGTACGAGCGGATTTGTCCACGGTGTACTGGAACATCTGGTACTGATTGGGCTTGACCGCAGTCAAATTCTCTGCCCAGTCGTCTGCGCTTTCTGGATAGGAAATGACCAAATCCTGTTGGGGGTCAATGGTGGTGTTGGTCACGTTGAGGGTGGGAGCAGATTTCGAGGTGATATTGCCGAAGTAAAATTCAATCTCGCCCAGTGCGCCATTTTCCAACATGTGCTTTACGCTGTAAGGACGGTTGTAGTACACACCAGTGATTTTGTTGTTTTGTCCAATCGTCCCATGGTTGGGATTCTTTTTGACTTCTGTCAGGAGATGTGCATAGTAGTCGTCCAAGGTTTTGTATGTACCGTTCTCGCCGACCTTGTTTTTAAATTGCTTGTAATCGACCAGAATATTGTTGCTGTCGTTTACGATGATGGCATCTTTGGTCTGGGCATCCCACCATGCAAGAATGGCTTTGGAATCGCCTGTTTCCTTGTCCATAAACTGCAAGAGTTTTGCGTTGGCGAGCAGGTCGTAATCCCAGATGACGTTGGCACGAATGACCCCGCCACCGCTGGAATCCCCGCTCCCGCCACTGCCCGAACCAACCCCGATCGAAGATGTGGAACGGCTGAGAGCGTCAATGCCAGACGAGTTGGAAACGACAGAGGTTTCTTCGGCATGGTTTTCCCAAGCAATGGGATTTTTTTCGCCATTTTGGGCTTCCCGCAGGGTAAATTTTTTCTCATAAGTTTCAATGCCCTTGACTTCCACCTTGAGGCTGTGCTTACCCACGGACAGTTTTTCATTCATCTCTGCGGTTTCTTTGCAGTTGATGGTGATTAAATCACCCACAACATGGTAATCCACGCAATCGCCCTGCAAAAGTTGACCATCCAAATAGACATTTTGTACTTCATTGTAGGGGAAGCCCAAATTGTCGTTGAAGTAGAAGGTCAGGGGGTTTGCTGCCAAGAAACTGTGGTTGGCACTGAGGCTCATGCCCGTATTTTCTGTGACGGTCTCAAAGCTGATGCGGGTATCCTCATAGCCCGTCGCTTGAATCAAGACGGTATGTGCGGTGTTTCTATCCTTGAAATAAGAATGGTCACTGGTGGTATCCAGTACAATATGACGCACGGTTTTTCCGTTGTACTCACCATTTATGCCCAAGGTGTAGGCAACAGGCACACGGCTGGCAGTCGAGCCACCGAAGTCCACAAAAATACCCGTGATGGCTTCTTGCCAAGCGTCGGTTTGCCCCGCAACCTCGTTGTACTTGATGATGACATTTTCATTTGCAGGGGACTTGGGATTTGCCCAGAGTTTGATGCCGTTTGCAACAGGGGTTTCGACCTCCACCGTCTGGAAGGTGGTTTTGCTGGGGGTTTTTCTGACCTTGCCCTCTTCGTCATAGGGGGGTAAGTGGTATTCAAAAACGCTCACAGGGCCAGAGGTCAAAACCGTCTTGGGCATGGCTACCACGTCTGTAAAGGCATCTGCACCCGTGGAAACTGCCAAGGTCTGGGTTTTCTTGCTGGTCGTATTGGTGATGACCAGCTCAATTTTTTCGCTGGTACGGAAGGCAAATTTTCCGATGGTTTTTTCGTCATTGACGGGCGTGGGGGTGATGGTTTTCCCATTGACCGTAAAGCTGTGCTTGTCCAAGTTGCCATCTTTCAGCGTAAAGGCAAATACATGGTCATTTTCTACCACATAGGCTACCGCATGGCTAACGACCTCCCCAGCATTTTCTGCGGGCTGGCTGGGTATTTCAGAGGGTTTGCTGGGTTTCACAACACCAGAAGGCGGGGTATCTTTGCTGTAATTGCCGATGAGCGTCACAAAGTCCGCAACGCCGATTTTTCCATCATTGCTAAAGTCCGCCAGAGAAATTTTGCTCCAGTCTTCGGTATTCGCTGATGTTGTGCCAAAGTACCAAGCGGCGTGATTGAGGTCTCTGCCGTCGATGATGCCATCTTGCGTCAGGTCATAAACACTGGCTTCAAAATCCGTGAAGTAGCCAACTTTGCCCTCGATGCTGTTTTCCGCATTGCCCCCTTGTCCATCTTTGTAGGCGAAGGCACGGACAGCGGTCAATTTGACACCTGCATTGGCAATGGTGGCGAGGACTGCATCGCCAGAAAAAGCGGTTTTGCTCGTTGCCATGTTGAAGGTTGCCTTTACCGACAAGCCACCGTCTTTTTGGCTTGCGGTTTTATCGGTCAAGGAAAAGCCTTGTCCAGCAGTAATATTGACCGCATCAGCATTTTCTGCCTGCACGTCAAAGGTCAATTCCACTGTACCGATGTGCTTGGCATTTTCCAGAGTGACGGTGAAAGAATTCGTTTGCTTTTTTGCCAAAAGGACACGCTCAATGCCCTCTTGTCCTGTTTTCGTGGCATTGGCGGCAGAAACCGTGCTGGCGGCCGTACCGAACACCAAAGTCAGTGCCAAGACCATGGAGCAAATTTTTTGCAATCGTTTGTGTGTACCTCGTATCATAGATGTCTCCTCTTAGTATCTTTCCATCGAGAATGATAGTGTTCGCTAATTAGTAATCGCTAACACATGCAGAAAAAAGAAATGGATGTACCACCTGCTCGGTGGCTTATCCAATGGTCATAAAGGTTTTCCTGAAAAATTACAGATATTGTAAGTTAGTGACTACAAACGGATAGTACCATATTGGGAGACTTTTTGTCAATTCCTTTTCCGCATTTACATTGTTTTGGATTATTTTTT
>CAZSWQ010000088.1:0-7968 GCA_964611025.1 uncultured Ruminiclostridium sp. | reverse complement strand
GTCGTGGTTTCGTTCCTATCTGTATATCCCCTTGGGGGGCAACCGTGGGGGCATGCTCCTCTGGTTGCGGAACATCGCACTGGTCTGGTTTCTCACGGGGCTTTGGCACGGTGCTGCTTGGAATTTCGCCTTTTGGGGTCTGCTCTATGGTCTGCTCCTGTGCCTAGAAAAATGGTTCTTGGGTCAGTTTTTGGAAAAAGCCCCCCTTCTGGGGCATGTATATGTGATATTTTTTACCCTGATTGGCTTTGTGATTTTCAATGCTGAGGGCTTGTCTGGCTTGGGCAGGGATTTGGCGGGTCTGTTTGGGGCTTTGGATTTGCCTTTTTGGAGCACTGACACGCTGTACCAGTTGCGCAGTTATGCACTGGTCTTTGTGCTGGCACTGGTGGGGGCGACACCCTTTCCCAGACGCTTTGTACTTGCCTATCAGGAAAAAGCCTACATGGACGTACTCGAGCCTTTGTGTATGGGGGTTTTGTTTCTGGTCTGTACGGCATTTTTAGTCGATGGTTCATTCAATCCATTTTTGTATTTCCGTTTTTGAGGAGGTTTTGGCATGGAAGATTTTATGTCCCGTAGACGGGCGACCTCGCACCTCTGTGCGTTTTTCAGCGTAGTAGGGGGCTTATGTTTGTTGTTTTGGCTCTGGGCAGATGGCGACATTTCCCAAGCGGAACGCCGTCCTTTGCAGACCCTGCCAGAACTGAGCATCGAGCGGGTCTTATCGGGGGCATATATGGAGGACTGGGAGCGGTATATGCAAGACCAATTTCCAGCCAGAGAATATTTCCGTGGGCTGAAAGCCCTGACACAAATCCATATTTTGGGCAAAGAGGACAGCAATGGGATTTATTTGGAAGATGGCTCTGCCATCAAAATGGAGACCGTGACCCGCCTCGATGCGTCCCAGTATGTGGCGGATAAAATCAATACACTGGTGGCAACACACTTTCCCAATGCCCGCAGTTTTGCCAGCATCATCCCCGACAAGTACGCAGTGGCAAAAAAAACAGGGCGACCCACAATGGATGCCCCCGCCGTGCTGGAGGTTTTTCAAGAAAATCTGACAGGGGTGCAGTATGTCTCCATTTGGGAGGACTTGTCTCTGGGGGATTATTATTTGACCGATGCCCACTGGAAGCAGGAAAATCTGGGGGCGGTGCGAGAAAAACTTTCCAAGGCGATGGGCATCGCTTTGCCCCCTTTGGAGAGCTATGAGACGGAACGCTTACAGGGCTTTGCAGGGGTCTATCTGGGGCAATCTGCCCTGCCGATGGAAAAAGACAGCCTGCGTTATCTGCACAACGATACCATTGACAGTGCCCGTGTACACAATGTGGAAGACCCAGCGGCGGTTTTGTCGGTGTATGCCCCCGAGAAGTTCGAGGGTACGGACGGCTATGACGTATTTTTGCACGGGGCGAAGGCGGTTTTGACGCTGGAAAATACCCGTGCGAACAGCGACAAGCACTTGGTGCTGTTTCGGGATTCCTTTGGCAGTGCCCTTGCACCCTTGCTCTTGAATGCCTACAAGAGCATCACGCTCATTGATTTGCGTTATGTTTCCAGTGAACACATTGCTCAATTTCTGCCCCCGCAGGTGGATGATGTGCTGTTTTTGTACAGCCTGCCCATTTTGAACAACGGACGGCTCTTGCGTTGAAATAGGGGGGTGGATGAAATCCGCCCCCCTATTTGACGGACAAGACGGCTTCTTCGTCGGGGTCTGTGGGGCTGGGGCTTGGCTGTTTGGATGGGCAGTTGGGGGGTGTGGTGGAGAGCAGGGCGAGGTTGGCAGAGAGCTGGGAGAAGATGAGCGATAAAAACGCCAATTCATCTACGCTTTTTTCTCTGGCAATGGCAAGTGCCAAGGCATTGAGAAAGAGTGTCCACTCGCAGGCATTCATGCCCTCTCACCCCCTTTTTCAGGTCAAAATACTCCCTAGCAACATATGCAAAAGGGGGCTTTCTCAGACGCTACCAAAATTTCTCAAGAAAAATCAAATTTACCATTGACTTTCTTGGATTTCTTTGCTATACTGAGGAAGTATCAAGATATTGCTTTGACCTCATCTCTTGCGAATCACGGTTCGTATTTGTGATTTGTTGGTGTGTGAGGGTTTTTGTTTGTTCTGGGTACAATATTTTTTATGGAGGTACCCCAACATGAACAAAGGTACAGTAAAATGGTTTAACGCAGAAAAGGGCTTCGGCTTCATCAGCAACGACAACGGCGGCGGCGACGTCTTCGTTCACTTCTCCGCTATCCAGACCAACGGCTTCCGCACTCTGGAAGAAGGTCAGAAGGTCTCCTTCGAAACCGAAACCGACCCCAAGGACAGCAATAAGCTGAGAGCTGTCAACGTCTGCCCCGAATAATTCAGACAAACACCAAAACCGCCTGACGCAATGCGTCAGGCGGTTTTTTTACTTTGGATAATAACAATCTTTGCCCCAATTGTCTGGGTTCGTGTCGATGTAATGCCAAATTTTCTGATATTCTTCTTCGTTTCTGATGATATGGTCATGAAAAGACCGTTGCCACAGGGAAAAGCCCCTTTATTTTGTATTTTTCTTTTTTCGTTGTTTTCTTCTTCTTTTTTCATTTTTCACCAGAAAAGCCAAACCGCCCGCTCACTATGTGAGCGGGCGGGGTTTTCGTTTGCTTTATGCCAGAGCAGCGGTGATGATGGCCATCTTATAGACTTCGTCGGCGTCACAGCCACGGGAGAGGTCGTTGATGGGTGCGTTCAGACCCTGCAGAATGGGGCCGTAAGCGGCGAAACCGCCCAGACGCTGGGCAATTTTATAGCCGATGTTGCCAGACTGGATTTCGGGGAAGATGAAGGTGTTGGCATAACCAGCAACGGGAGAGCCGGGGAACTTCAGCTGACCAACGGTGGGGGAAACGGCAGCATCAAACTGCATTTCGCCGTCAATGGCGAGGTCGGGTGCAGCAGCCTTTGCCTTGACGCAAGCATTGCGTACCTTGTCCACATCGTCGCCCTTGCCAGAGCCCTTGGTGGAATAGCTCAAGAAAGCGATTTTGGGGTCAATGCCGAAGGTCTTTGCACTGACGGCACATTCCAGAGCGGTTTCGACCAGTGCGTCTTCATCGGGGTTAATCTGAATGGCACAGTCGCCCATGCACAGACGTTCGTCCGTGCCGTCTGCGTTCTTGCGGAGCAGAATAAAGCAGGAAGACACGTTCTTATTGCCGGGCTTGGTCTTGATGAGCTGGAGAGCGGGGCGAACGGTGTCAGCGGTGGAGTAGGTTGCACCACCGAGCAGAGCGTCAGCAATGCCCATCTTAACCAGCATCGTACCGAAGTAATTGCCCTTCATCAGGTTCTTACGGCAGTCTTCGGGGCTCATCTTGCCACCCCGCAGTTCGACCATCTTGGCAACCATAGCGTCTATATCGGCATAGGTGGCGGGGTCGATGACCTGAACACCGGCAATGTCAAAATTGCCAGCCTTGGCAGCGGCTTCGACTTCTGCACTTGCACCGACCAGAATTGGGGTCAGAAAAGCGTCTTTCTTCAGACGAGCGGTGGCTTCGAGAATACGGGCGTCAGCACCTTCGGTGAAGACGATGGTGCGGGCATTGGCTTTCAAGTTTTCAATCAACTTATCAAACATGGGAAACAACCTCCTAAAATGGTGTGTAGAAAAGCGGGGTATTCTGGAGCTTATTTTATCACTTTCGGGGGCATTATTCAAGAGGGAAGCTCGTTTTGCGTCTTGTCCAGCACACAGGCACACAGACAAGCGACCACTTTTGGAATTTGTGCCACGGGAATCCCCGCATAATTGATGACCAAGGTGGCACTGTGTGCATCGCCACCCTCGTAAAAATATTCCGACATGCAGGTCAGACGCAAGCCCTCTTGTTTGGCACGACTGCGGATTTGCGCATCCGAAAAGGGTGTTTTGACTTTCATCAGAAAATGCACCCCGTTGTCTTCGGATTGAATTTCAGCAATGGACGACAGGGGACTGCGTCCCAAGGCACGCAAAAATTCGTCACGCAGATGGCGGTAGTAGGTACGCATGCGGTTGATGTGTTTTTCAAAATAGCCCTCATGCAAAAACCGTGCCAAGGTATATTGCTCAAAACAGGAGACCGTGCCAGAATAAAAGCCCAAGTGCTCTTGGAAACGCTGGGTGAGGTGCGGGGGCAAAACCAAGTAGCTGATGCGGAAGGCAGGGGCGAGGCTCTGGGAAAAGGTGTTGAGATAAATGACTTTTTCGATGGTGTCGATGCTCTGCAAGGTGGGAATGGGTTTGCCGGAGAGCCGAAATTCACAGTCGTAATCGTCCTCAATGATGTAACGTCCCTCGTCACGAGATGCCCAAGCGAGCAATTCATAGCGACGGCTGATGGGCATGACCAGCCCCGTGGGGAAGTGGTGCGAGGGGGTGATGTGGAGTATCTCCGTCCCGCTGTCTTCCAATTCCTGAGGACGTATGCCAGCTTTGTCCATGGAGATATGACGGCAAGTCACATCATTGCGTTCGTAAATCCACGACAGACGCAAATAGCCGGGGTCTTCCACACCATAAATTGCCTTGCGCCCCAGAAGCTGAATCAAAACGGCATAGAGGTATTCCGTACCCGCCCCGACAATGATTTGGCTCGGTTCGACATTCATGCCCCGAAAATCCCGCAGATGTTCGGCAATCGCCTGACGCAATTCGGGCAAGCCCTCGGCGGGTCGGGCGGTGAGCAAATCGTTTTCCGATTCGGAAATCATGACCTGACGCATGAGCTTCATCCAGATGGAGAAGGGAAATTGTGTGCTGGGCACACCGTTGAATAATAAATCCGCCACATAATCCCCCGTATCTTCGGGCATATAGCTGGGGGTGGGGGCAGGGGCTTCTTCTTCCGCTGTGGAGGTTTCGAGCGGGGAGACAAAATAGCCCCGTTTGGGCAGGGCATAGAGATAGCCCTCCGTGACCAGTTGGGCATAGGCATTTTCCACGGTGGTATTGCTGAGTCCCAAGTGTTTGGCAAAACTGCGTTTCGAGGGCAATTTCTCGTGGGCTTGCAAACGCCCCAAGGCGATGTCCTCTTTGATGTATCGGTAAAGTTGCTCGTATAAACTTTGTTCGCTCTCTGCGGTGAAACTGTATGTCAACATCCGACATGTGCCCCTTTCTGCATTTCTTGTCGTTCGGAAAAAGATAAGTAAAAGATTATCATACGCTGTTCTTGCCCCTTGTGCAAGAAAAAGATGCGTTTTTTTGGGAAAGTCTTTGCCTAGGGGTGGATTTTTTTGCACGGATTTACCCAAAAATTTTCACTGGGAAGCATATGTCTTTGCGATATGTACCCTTGCATACAATTTGTTCATAGTGTATAATTGGCGGTATCAGTCAGAGGAGGGCGAAGACAGTCTCTGTCCCGCTCGATGCCGATTCCACCATACCCCGCTCTGGGTCGGACGTATCAAACGATTTCGGTAGGGTGGACACACCCGAACCCATACGCTCGCCCGCCTGTTTTTGGGCAAAGCGAGAAGCTTTTTGTGAGAGAAAAAGCGTGTGTCAAATACAGATTTAAGAAGGAGTTTTTTTCATGAGTGAACGTAAAATCACCCCTTTCAAGAGGGTATTGGTGGCGAACCGTGGTGAAATTGCCATTCGTGTTTTCCGTGCCCTGTCCGAACTGGGCATCACGACCATCGGCATTTATTCCAAGGAAGATAAGTATTCCGTGTTCCGCACCCGTGCCGATGAATCCTATCTGCTGAATGAGGAAAAAGGCCCTATCGACGCCTACTTGGATATCAACAACATCATTAAGATTGCCAAGGAGCACGATGTAGATGCCATTCACCCTGGCTATGGCTTCCTCGCAGAAAACCCCAACTTTGTCGATGCCTGTACCCAAAATGGCATTGCCTTCATTGGCCCTACCTCGGACATCATGAACGCCATGGGCGACAAGATTTCCTCCAAGCAAATGGCAGTGCAGGCAAATGTGCCCATCATTCCCGGTGTGGAACATGCCATTAAGAACGAAGAAGAAATTCTGGAAGTCGCTGCCCAGATTGGCTACCCCGTCATGCTGAAGGCCTCCAACGGCGGCGGCGGTCGTGGCATGCGTATTGTCAATAAGCCCGAAGATATGTCCCGTGAATACAAGGAAGCCCGTGACGAATCCAAGAAGGCATTTGGCGATGACCAGATTTTCGTGGAAAAATACCTCAGAAGCCCCAAGCACATCGAAGTGCAGGTTTTGGGCGACTTCTACGGCAATGTTGTCCACCTCTATGACCGTGACTGCTCCGTCCAGCGTCGTCACCAGAAGGTCGTGGAATATGCCCCCGCTTTCAGCATCCCCGAAGAAACCCGCAACATCATCTTTGACAGTGCCATCCGCCTGTGTAAGCAGGTCGGCTATATCAATGCTGGTACGTTGGAATTTCTGGTCGATGCGGACAACAACCCCTATTTCATCGAAATGAACCCCCGTATTCAGGTGGAGCACACCGTCACTGAAATGGTCACGGGCATTGACCTCGTGCAGTCTCAGATTTTGATTGCACAGGGCTATGCTTTGGACTCCGAAGAAATCAACATTCCCAGTCAGGAAGCGGTCGAAGTACACGGCTACTCCATCCAGACCCGTGTCACCACCGAAGACCCCTCCAACAACTTCCTGCCCGATACGGGTAAGTTGACCGTCTACCGTTCTGGTTCGGGCAACGGCGTCCGTTTGGACGGTGGCAATGCCTTTGCAGGTGCGGAAATCTCCCCCTACTATGACAGCCTTTTGGTCAAGGTCATTTCCCATGACCGTACCTTTGCAGGTGCTGCCCAGAAGTCCCTGCGTGCCATGCGTGAAATGCGTATCCGTGGCATCAAGACCAATATCCCCTTCCTGATTAACGTCTTGAACAACGAGACCTTCCGCAATGGTGCTTGCTACACCACTTTCATCGAAGAAACCCCCGAGCTGTTTATGCTGGGTCAGAGTCAGGACAGAGCCACCAAGATTCTGGAATTTATGGGCAATAAGATTGTCAACATCTCCGCAGGTCAGAAGCCCTATTTTGAAAACCGCATTCTGCCTGTCTACGACGACAAAGCCCCTGTGTACGGTGCAAAAGATGAATTTTTGAAGTTGGGTGCAAAGGACTTCACCCAGAAGATTCTGAAGGAAAAGAAGCTCTATGTCACCGATACCTCCATGCGTGACGCCCAGCAGTCCCTGATGGCAACCCGTATGCGTACCAAGGACTTGGCAGGTGCAGCCAGAGCCAGCAACCGTTTCTTCCAGAATGCCTTCTCCATGGAAGCTTGGGGCGGTGCGACCTATGACACCACCTACCGTTTCCTGAAGGAATCTCCTTGGAAGCGTTTGGAAATTCTGTCCGAACGTATGCCCAATACCCTAATTCAAATGCTCCTGCGTGCTTCCAATGCCGTTGGGTACAGCAACTACCCCGATAACGTCGTGCGGGAATTTATCCGCATTTCTGGCGAACGTGGCATTGACGTATTCCGTATTTTCGACAGCTTGAACTGGATTGAAAATATGAAAATGCCCATTGAAGAAGCCCTCAAGACGGGTAAAATCGTGGAAGGCTCTATCTGCTACACGGGCGACGTCATGAGCCCCAAGGAAGTCAAGTACACCATGGATTACTATGTCTCCAAGGCACGAGAACTGGAAGCTTTGGGTTGTCATACCATCGCCATCAAGGACATGGCGGGTCTCTTGAAGCCCTATGCGGCTTACAACTTGGTTTCTGCCCTGAAGCAGGAATTGAACGTACCTGTCCACCTGCACACCCACGACACCACAGGTGCAGGCGTTGCCACCGTCTTGAAGGCAGCCGAAGCAGGCGTGGATATTGTCGACTTGGCGATTGAATCCGTCAGCTCCTGCACCAGCCAGCCCTCTATGAATGCCGTGGTGGAAGCCCTGCGTGGTACGGAACGTGATACGGG
>CAZSWQ010000087.1:0-8072 GCA_964611025.1 uncultured Ruminiclostridium sp. | reverse complement strand
GCAATTCATCATTGATGGCCAGAAAATACGGTTCTTCCGCCGAAACACCTATGCAAACCAAGGGGAAAAGCATGCTCAAACAGAGTAAATATGCCAAATATCGTCTCATATGTCCCTCCTTTTGGGGTCTTGTATGGTGCATCCATTGCTTATTTTTGTTATCATACCTTGTTTTTCCCTGAACTGCAATAGGAATTTTTCCCTGCGAAAAAGAAAAGATTTTTCCCTTCTTTCGGGAAATGTAAAAATAACTTTGCAAAAGAGACGCTTTGTGCTATAATAAAGCAAGTCTGCCCTGACTCAATCGGGCAAGTAAAATCCTACTAGGAGGTGCTCCTTTTGAGTTCCAATCAACGTCCCCCAGCAAGACCCCCACGCTCCTCTGAGCGTCCTGCTCCTCCCACTCCCTCTCCTTCTGATTTTTTCAGCAATCACCCCCCCCATGCCGACAGCCGTAGCCACAGGGGCAAAAGTACCTTTGACGACTTCAACACCATGATTGCTTCCCATCGGGTCAATGTGCCCAATGACCTCGACTGGTCTAGCCCCAGCCGTTCCAACCCCACTGCTCCACCACCCGCCACGGAACGTCCCGCACGCCCCACTGCCACTGCGACCGAGCGTCCCGCTCGTTCCTATCCTCCACTGGATAGAAGCACTCGTGAACCACGCAGACGAGACGAAGCCCGCCCCTCTCGCAGCACTGGAGAAGACAGCCGTCGGCGGGATTACAAAAGAGAACGGGACGACGATTTCCCACCCCCCAGTCGTTCCATGCGTCCCAGTCCCAACCCACGCAACAAACACCGTGACGACATCGACGAGGACGAATACGATACCCCTCGTTCCCGCAAGAACAATGACGAAACACGCAAACCCAAGCAAGCCCGCAAACCCCAAACCCAACAGCCCCCCTACATGAAATTTGTCCCCGTCGTCGCCATTGTTGTGGTCTTGGCTCTGCTCTTTGTCGGCGCAAAGACCCTGTTTTTCTCCAAGCCCGCACAAAACTTCGATGATTGCAAATTGGTGTTCTCCTCCAAAACGCTCATCATCGGTCAGACGGGCACGGTCGAAATTGAAGGTCTGCCCACCGCTTCTAGCACAGATGCCGACACCAAAGACACCGAGGAAATTAAGATTACTTGGATTAGTAGTGACACCAGCGTTGTCCGTGTGGACAATGGCATCTTGACCGCTAAGGGAGAAGGGGAAGCCACCATTTCCGCTTCCATCAACGGCACGGTCATTTCCGATACCGTCACTGTCCTCAAAACCCTCGAAGGGGTCAAGTCCCTGCAAATTCTCCCCGAAAAGGTCGATATTCTCTCTGGCAAGCTCTATCCCCTGAAATTCAAAGCCGATATTGAAAATCCTGAGGTCGATGCCACGGGTATCTCCCCCACTTGGTCGAGCAGTAACGTCTCCATTGTCGTCATCGACAAGGACGGACAAATCACTGCCCGTGATGTCGGTACGGCGACCATCACTGCCACCTTGGGCAGTCAGTCCGCCACCTGTGTCGTGACCGTCGTCAAAGACCCCGCCAGCCTCCCCGCCGATGCGGTCGAAGGCTTAGACCCCGAAGACGTCGCCGCACAAAAGGACAACGAAAAAGACACAACCAAACCCGACAGCACAACAAAACCCGATACCACCAAGCCCGACAGCACTACCCAAACACCTGCCACCACAACACCTGACAGCACCACCAAGCCCGACACAACAAAACCTGATACCACCAAGCCTGACAGCACTACCCAAACACCTGACACCACAACACCCGACACCAGCACCCCCTCCGATACGGTCAGCAGTTTGGGCATTTCCCAGAGCTTTGGCTACCTCGCAACTGGCGAAAGCATCCGTTTGGAAGCCTACGCTTCGCCCAGCTCCGCCGCCGTCACTTGGACAAGCAGTAATCCCTCCGTGGCTTCTGTTTCTGCCGATGGCACAGTCAAAGCCCTCGCCCCTGGTGCAACCACCATCACCGTCAAGGCAGGTGGCTTTACCCAGACCTGCGAACTGGAAATCACTGCTCCTGTGGTCGTTGATGACGAACCTGTCGACGGCAAACCCATTCCTCAGGAATAAACCCGCACCTCAGAGCAGGGGCGACCGTCCTAGGTCGTCTCTGCTCTTTTTTAGAGAGAAACAAATGGCGGTCTGATAGGTCACGGGCGGATAGTATCCGCCCCTACGATGCTTTGGTATATTTGGGAATATCGAGATACCGTCCTGCGGGACGTCGAGACGCTGTCCCCTACTTTGTTTCTATCAGACCAATGTATTAGGAGGTCTATTTTTTCATGAATTCTGTACTCATTTGGCAGATTGTCCTGCAAATGTGCCTGATTTTACTCAATGCGGTGTTCGCCTGCGCGGAAATTGCCGTCATTGCGATGAACGACACCCGTCTGGCAAAACTCGTGCAGGAGGGCGATAGTCGTGCCCTGAAATTGGCACGGCTGACCTCGCAACCCGCCCGTTTTCTGGCGACCATCCAAGTTGCAATTACACTTTCAGGCTTTTTGGGCAGTGCCTTTGCCGCCGATAATTTTTCCGTCTATCTGGTCACTTGGCTGGAGGGCTTGGGTGTGCCCCTGCCCCGTGCCACACTGGATACCTTTGCTCTGGTGGTCATTACCCTGCTCTTATCCTATTTTACCCTCGTCTTTGGCGAACTTGTCCCCAAACGTCTGGCGATGAAACGTGCCGAAGCCCTCGCCCTGCGTATGGCGGGTTTTATTTCTGTGGTCTCTCGGCTCACCGCCCCGCCCGTCTGGTTTTTGACCCTCTCCACCAATGCCATTTTACGTCTTTTTGGCATAGACCCCAAGGCAGAGGAAAACGAGGTCAGTGAGGAAGAAATCCGCATGATGGTTGACATTGGCAATCAAAAAGGTGTCATTGCTTCCGAAGAAAAAGAGTTCATCCAAAACGTCTTTGACTTCAACGATACCCCTGTGGGAGAATTTGTCACCCACCGCACCCAAATGTGTTTTCTCGATATGGCAGACAGCGAAGAAGTTTGGGACAAGACCATCCGTGCCTCCCGCTTTTCCCGTTTTCCCATCTACGAAGGCTCGCCCGACCAAATCATTGGCATTCTGAACAGCAAAGATTATTTTCGTCTTGGCACGCATACCCGTGCCGAAGTGCTCGCCCAAGCAGTGGAAGCCCCCTTTTTTGTGCCCCACACCATCTATGCCGATGTGCTGTTCGGGCAGATGAAAGCCTCCCGTGCCCGCTTGGCGGTGGTGCTGGATGAACACAGTGGTGTACTGGGCATGGTCACGCTCTATGACCTCATCGAGCTTCTGGTGGGGGATTTGGGTGGCTCGTTCACCCAGCGTATTGAGCAGACCGCCCCCGATGTCTGGGAAATCCAAGGGGACGTTGCGGTCAAAGCTGTGGGCAAAGCCTTGGGCATCCAACTGCCCCCCTCCGAAAGTGGTGGCTTTGGCATGTTCCTCTTTGAACGCTACGGCTTCATTCCCCCAGACAACACGGTCTTTTCTCTGGACATCGAAGGCTTTCACATCGAAGTACAGGAAATCCACAACCACCGCTTGCAACGTGCCACCATCACCCGCCTTGCCCCAGAAACATGAGTCCTTATCTGGTTTGGGGACGTCGAGATGCCGTCCCCTACGGGCTTTGCGTATGTTCAGCGGGCGGATGCTATCCGCCCCTACGGGCTTTGCGTATTGCGGAACGTCGAGACACCGTCCCCCTACGGCAGAAAAATATTTTTTCAAAAAATGCTTGACATCCCCAGAGGTCGGTGGTATAGTAACGTCAATTCAATCAGCAAGCAAAACCTGTGAGAAAGAGTAGTAAGCATATCGGAAACGCCCAGAGAGTTGCGGTAGGTGTGAGCGTAACCGTGGAAGATGTGCCCAATGGACTTTTGAGGGCGACCGAAAGCGTAAGTGAGTAGTAGTCGACGGCAACCGCAGTCGTTAGAAAGCGGCACATATGTTGGTATGTAGTGAGTGGACGCAGTGTATTGTTGCGTCAAAATGGGTGGCACCGCAGGCATCGTCTTGTCCCATGGAAGTTTTTTCCATGAGATAGGGCGTTTTTTTATTGCTCCAAACCCACGTTTTGCACGGATACAGAAAGGATTTTGAGAACATGTTGGATTTTCGATGGCGCACCATAGCCCAGAACACAAGCATCTAAATAAACATTATTGATTTTATCACAAAAGGAGACCATAACCATGGAACAGAAAAACTATCGAGATTTTGACCGCTATTTGAAGGAATTCCCCGACAAAAACGGCTACTTTGGAGAATTTGGGGGCGCGTTTTTGCCCGAAACATTGATTCCTGCCTTTCAGGATATCACCACTGCCTATCAGGAAATTTGCCACAGTGCCCAATTCATCAGCGAACTGCGCCGTATCCGCAAGGAATTTCAGGGCAGACCCACCCCCGTTTACCACTGTGACCGCCTCTCCCGTCTGCTCGGCAAGAGCCATATTTACCTGAAACGAGAAGACCTCAACCACACGGGCGCACACAAACTCAACCACTGCATGGGTGAGGGCTTGCTCGCCAAATTTATGGGCAAGAAAAAACTCATTGCTGAAACAGGTGCAGGACAGCACGGTGTCGCCCTCGCCACCGCCGCCGCCTATTTCGGTTTGGACTGTGACATCTATATGGGGGAAGTGGACATTGCCAAACAGCACCCCAACGTGACCCGCATGAAAATGCTCGGTGCAAATGTCATTCCCGTCACCCACGGGCTGAAAACCCTCAAGGAAGCCGTCGATGCCGCATTTGACGGCTATTGCAAGGAATACAAAGACGCCATTTACTGCATTGGCTCGGCAGTCGGCCCACACCCCTTCCCCATGATGGTGCGTGACTTCCAAGCCGTGGTGGGCTACGAAGCCCGTGCGCAATTCCACGATATGACGGGCATCATGCCCGACACGGTGTGCGCCTCTGTGGGTGGTGGCTCAAATGCCATCGGCATGTTTGAAGCCTTCTTGGGCGACCCCGTGGAAATTGTCGGGGTAGAGCCTCTCGGTCGTGGGGAAGCCGTCGGCGACCATGCCGCCAGCATGACCTTTGGCAAACCTGGTATTTTGCATGGCTTCAACAGTATTCTGTTGCAGGATGAGCAGGGCGAACCCCTCCCCGTCTACTCCATTGCCAGCGGGCTGGATTACCCCTCGGTTGGCCCTGAACATGCCTATCTGCGTGCCTGCGGACGGGTACAATACGACACTGTGAGCGATGAGGAAGCCATGGAAGCCTTCTTCCTGCTCTGCCGTTATGAGGGCATTATCCCCGCCATCGAAAGTGCCCATGCCCTCGCCTATGCCATCCGCCGTGCCAGAGCGGGCGATACTGGCTCGATTTTGGTTTGCCTCTCGGGACGGGGTGACAAGGATATCGACTATGTCTTCGAGCACTACGGCACGGGGGAGCAGTTCTTCCAAAAATAAATTTTCCAAAAAAGATAGAAAAACGGCACGGTCTCATGAGACCGTGCCGTTTTTTTCTTGGATACAAGAAAAAAATTAGACATTTGCCAGAGCTTGTTCCACGTCTGCGATGATATCGCGCACATCTTCAATGCCCACAGAGAAACGCACCAAGTCGGCGGAAATGCCCGCTGCGACCAGTTCGTCGTCATTCAACTGGCGATGGGTTGCCGAAGCAGGGTGCAAAACGCAGGTTTTCGCATCTGCCACATGGGTGGCGATGGATGCCAAACGCAGACCAGCCATGAAGGTTTCTGCGGCAGCACGGCCACCCTCGACCCCGAAGCTGATGACACCACAGCTCCCATTGGGCAAATACTTTTCTGCCAAGGCATGGGCAGGGTCATTCTGCAAGCCAGGATACCGCACCCAAGCAATTTTTTCATGCTTCTGCAAATATTCTGCCAAGGTCTGGGCATTGTGGCAGTGCTGGGGCATACGCAAATGCAGGGTTTCCAAGCCCACGTTCAAGAAATACGCATTCATGGGTGCAGGGCAAGCCCCAAAGTCACGCATCAACTGCACGGTTGCCTTGGTGATGTACGCACCTTCCAAGCCGAAACGCTCGGTATAGGTCACACCGTGGTAGCTCTCGTCGGGTGTGGTCAGCCCAGAGTACTTGTCGGCGTACTTGTTCCAGTCAAAACGACCACTGTCGACAATCGCACCGCCCACGGCGTTGGCATGTCCATCCATGTACTTGGTGGTGGAGTGGATGATGATGTCTGCCCCGTGTTCAAAGGGTCTGCAGTTGATGGGGGTGGGGAAGGTGTTATCCACAATCAGGGGCACACCTTCTGCATGGGCAACACTTGCAAATTTTGCAATGTCCAACACGGTCAGGGCGGGGTTGGCGATGGTCTCTCCGAACATAGCACGGGTATTGGGGCGGAAGGCGGCATGCAAAGTCGCTTCGTCGGCATTGGGTTCAACAAAGGTGAAGTCAATGCCCATACGCTTGAGGGTTACGGCAAACAGGTTGTACGTCCCGCCGTAGATGGACGAGGAGGCGACGACATGGTCGCCTGCGGAACAGATATTAAAAATGGCAAAAAAGCTCGCTGCCTGTCCAGAGGAGGTCAACATGGCAGCCGTACCGCCTTCTAACTTGGCAATTTTTGCTGCCACATGGTCACTGGTGGGGTTTTGCAGACGGGTGTAAAAATAGCCCGCAGCTTCCAAGTCAAACAAGGCAGCCATCTGTGCGCTGGTCTCATAACGGAAGGTGGTGCTCTGGACAATGGGGGGATTGCGTGGCTCACCGTTGTTGGGGCGGTAGCCTGCGTGGATGCAATCCGTGCCTCTTTGGTGCTGATTCATAGACAATAGTTCCTTTCAGGTGTTCTCAATCGATGGAGCAAATAATATCCTCCAGAAACAGACGGTTACGGTCTCGGTAGTCAATGGACGCACCTTCCACCGTCAAGACCACTGCTTCGACGTCGATGATTTGGATGAGGCTCATCGTAACACTATAATCCGCTAAAGTCAAATCAATTCCTGAAAGTAAGCCATAAAAACTGGAAAAATCCACATAGAGCGTCCCCTCGGACAGCCTCCAGTCCCGCACGACCACCCCCGAGGGGATGATGCGCTTGAGCGATTCTTTCTTCGGAGGCTGTAACAGTGCCTCCAAAATCGCCTCCACAGGGTCTTCTCCTGCGGAGACAAGCAAAGGCTCACGCCCCAAGGCTGGCTGGTGAAACGACGCCAAACGCTGGGGAAAATAAATCTCATACACCTCTTGGGAAGGGGCGGCTTCTTGGGCACTACAGCCTGCACAGAAACAGCCCAATATACAGAGCAAACACAGAAGCGCT
This sequence comes from uncultured Ruminiclostridium sp., assembly GCA_964611025.1. Lineage (GTDB taxonomy): Bacteria > Bacillota > Clostridia > Oscillospirales > Oscillospiraceae > Evtepia. Next base: position 746 of record CAZSWQ010000087.1, on the reverse strand, counting down.
CTCATGTCTCTCCCTCCTCCTCGCCCAAGGGCAAATGCACCGTCATACAAGTGCCGCCTGTCTCGCTGGACGTCGCTTCGATGCGCCCGCCCTGTAAGTGAACGGTCTCTGCCACGATGGACAAGCCCAAGCCTGTCCCTCCCGCTGCACGAGAACGGGCTTTATCCACCCGATAAAACCGCTCGAAAATATGGGGCAAATCCTCCGCTGGTATGCCAATGCCCCCATCGCTCACCCGCAAGACCGCAAACTGCCCCTCTGTGCGGAGCGAAAGTGCCACAAAGCCCTCAGGTGTATTGTACTTGATGGCATTGGAGAGCAAATTCAAAACCACCCGCTCGAGGTCTTGTTGCGAGGCATGCAGCCAGCAATCTTGCTCCAAATCCAAGCGCAGGGACAATTGGGCGGCTTCTGCCAAGGGACGGAGCAAATCTGTGGTGTCCTCAATGAGTTGGGCAAGGTCTATCGGGGCACTTTTGAACTGTTGCCCCGCCTCCAGACGGCTGAGCGTCAAGAGGTCTTCGCTGATGTGAATCAGGCGGTCGGTCGCCTCCCCAATGTCTTGGAGAAATTCCTCTGCCATATCAGGGGGCATGGGGCTTTGCAGGAGCGAATCCGTCAAAAGCCGTATGGCAGAAAGTGGTGTTTTTAATTCATGGGAGGCATCGGAGACAAAACGTCGTCTTGCCTCCTCTGTAACGTGTAAGCGTCCTGTCAAATCGTTGAAGGCTTCTCCCAGACGGGAT
>CAZSWQ010000086.1:0-8080 GCA_964611025.1 uncultured Ruminiclostridium sp. | reverse complement strand
AAAGGTGTACCTTTCTAGCAAATTCACCGCCTGATTCTATCATATCTACAACAAAAACATGACACATGGAACACACTGACAGCAGCAGCGTCACTGACCGTATTCCACATTGCAAGCCATGACTTGCCTGCAAGAGCGGAGTCCCTCTCGCTTTGTTTTCCCGCCTTTGAGCGGATTTGACCAATTTTGTCCTAAATCTATGCAGAAAATACAGGTTTCATACAAACAGCATGCGTAGTAACCAAAGACACTATATCATGCCATGTGACAAAAAACAACACATTTCAAGATAACATCATGTGAACTATGTGCAGGTGTTTGCCTGCCCATTTTTTCATCTTGATGTTCCAAAACGCAAAAAACAGACGGCTGTATCTGCCGTCTGTTTCCGTAACAGGCTATGGTCATTTAGGGTAAGACGTATTTATCGGGTGAGGTGCTATATCCATTGTCGTATTCGACCGTCATATAGAGCGTCTCCTCGCCGTGCAAGAGCTGGATATAGCAAATACCGTCCTCGAACTTGTCGCTGATTTCTACGCTTTGGTCGAACCAATAGACCCAAACCGAGCCATCTTCCCGATACTCCACCTCAGGTGCGGTCAGGTGTGCCATCAATTCCGCTTCGGTCAAGGGACGTTCCTTGCCGTTTGCATCAAAGGCAACCCCGCCCCCAGCTTGGCTTTTGGGTGTTCCGTCCTCGTCGAGATAGTCCAATTCATATTGCCCATTGCCATTGAATTGTATGGTCACGTCGGTTTGTTCCCCATAGAACCAAAGCTGTACCTTGCGTTGGATGCCACAAAAATCCGTGGCATAGACCGCTGCCGCACTCCCCAAAAGGCAGACACAGGCGAGCAGAGCGACCAGTGCATATTTGTAGTGGTAAAATTTACGTTTTTTCATCGTGCTTTCCTCCAAAGAAAAATCATCGGAGATATGTATTGCCGAAAATGCTTGTTGATATTTCTCACGATTCGTCATCTTCCCATACCTCCTTGCATGTTTGTTTGAGTAACTTCCGTCCCCGTGAGAGTCTGGTTTTGACATTCGCTTCGGAGAGATGTAAAATCCCTGCAATCTCCCGCACGCTGTACTCCTCATAATAAAATAGATGTATCACAAGCCGAAATTTTTCGGGCAGGTGCATCACATGAAAAAATAGGTCTGAGGATTCCTCTGTGGGAAAGGTCAAAGTTTCCATATAATCTTCCAAGGGGACGGTTTTGCGTCTGAACAATGTCCTAGTTTTGTTTTTCGCCCCATTGATGGCGACACGGATGAGCCAAGCACGCAGATGCGTTTCTGTCTCAAAGTCCTTTTTGTGCGATAGGTATTGCAGAAAGGTATCCTGCACCACATCCTCTGCATCTTGGACATTTTTGCAAAGATTGAATGCAATCACAAATAAGTTATTTTGATATTCCTGCATCAGTACGTCTACTGATTCTCTCATACTGTCCTCCTTCTCTTTCTCTTTGAAAAGCTTTTCACATATAATACAAATCAAAGAGGCAAAAGGTGACAACTATTATTTGCCTCTGGGACGATGTGGGCATCGTCCCCTACAATGTCCTGATACTTCGGCGGGCGACATGGTAGGGTGCGGCATCTTCGACGCACCAAAAACCCGTGTAGGAGCAGATACCATCCGCCCGCCAAACGAAAAACGAAACCCGCCCGCCAGAATAAAAGCGAAGCGTCCCACGGCGGTAGCCGTGGGACGCTTCTAACATCTTTTGTGGAAAAAGAAAGGGAAAATCGGTAGGGAGATGGCTTGCCATGTCCAGTGAAAAATGAAAAGTGAAGAATGAACAATGATGCATTATGCATTGATATGGTTTATTCTGCGTGGCTGAGAAATTCTTCCAGACGGTCAAGCCCCTCTTGGATGTTGACCATGGAGGTGGCATACGACCAGCGGACGTAGTTGGGTACACCGAAGCCCGTGCAGGGCACAACAGCAACCAGACCCTTTTCCAAGAACAGAGAGGCGAAGCCGTCGGCATTCTCGATGCACACACCATAAATCGTCTTGCCCAGAATCTCGTCCAGATTCATCATGATATAAAATGCACCTTCGGGCTTGATACAGCTCACACCGTCAATTTCATTCATACGGTCGTAGATGAAGTTACGACGTTCTTGGAAGGCTTCCCGCATGGCAAGCATGCTGGACTGGTCACCTGACAGGGCTTCCACCGCCGCCCATTGGGCAATGGAGCTGGGTGCAGAGGTGGTGTGGCTGAGGTAGTTGCTCATCAGCTTGGCGATGTGTGCAGGGGCGGCGGCATACCCAATGCGCCAACCCGTCATGGCATAGGACTTGGACACACCATTGATGAGAATGCCACGTTCCTTGATGCCTTCGTGCATGGAAAACAGGCTGCGGAAGGGCTTTTTGTCGTAAACCAAACCGTAATAAATTTCATCGGCGATGACGTACAGGTCGTTGTCGACGCAGAAATCTGCAACCATGCGGAGCTGTTCTTCGCTGTACACCATGCCCGTGGGGTTGCCAGGGTTGTTCAAAATCAGGAGCTTGGTCTGGGGGCTGAGGGCTGCTTCCAGCTGTTCCTTGCTCACCTTAAAGCCGTTCTGGGCGGTGGTTTCAATGACCACGGGAATCCCACCTGCAATTTGAATCAGTTCGTAGTAGCTGACCCAGTAGGGGGCGGGGAGAATGACCTCGTCACCAGGGTTGATTAAGGTACGCAGGGCGGCGTAGAGGTTGTGCTTCGCACCACTGCTGACCACAATTTCACTGGGGCTATAGTCCAAATTGCAATCGTTCTTGAGGCGGGTGCAGACGGCTTCCCGCAGTTCCAGAATACCCGCAGCAGGGGTATAACGGGTTTTGTTGTGGTGAATGGCACGGATGCCAGCGTTTTTGATGTGTTCAGGGGTATCAAAGTCGGGTTCGCCCGCCCCAAAACCAATCACGGGAATCCCCTCGGCTTGCATTTTCTTATACATGGCATCAATCGCCATCGTGGTAGAAGCATGCACCCCTTGTGCAACAACAGACAACATTTTCATAACGCTGACCTCCTAATCTCGAAATCCATCATTTTGAAATAGTATATGCCTGCTCTTGCAAAAATGCAAGAGGAAATCCTCTGGAATATTTGACAAAATATCCAGAGGATTTGGCATAAAATTTGCTGTTTTTCTGCACGTCCTGCAAGCAAGCGGGGTTGTACTTGCTGAAATTCCATGTGTTTTCCTAAAATTTAGGTATTTATCCAGACTTTTGACAGTTTGCATGCCATCACTTGCGTTGCTTGCTCTGGTTTTTCTGATAGAGCAAATACAAGCCCTCCATGAGCAAATTTGCATCAAATATCATTTCGTGCTTGCAGTATTTGCGGACAATGACCCCGTTTTCGCCCGTCATGACCAAGGTTTTGACAGGGGATGCCACATCTTCCAAGCGGTCTATCATGCCATCGAGCAGGGCAGCGTGACCATAGACCACCCCTGAACGCATGGCATCAATGGTATTCCGCCCCAAAATACAGGTGGGTGGCTCAACGGAGATGTGGGGAAGCTCTGCCGTGCGCTGGGAGAGTGCCTCTGCCCCGATGCGTATTCCAGGGATGATGACGCAGCCCTCATAGGTGTTGCCGTTCAGGAGGGACATGGTGGTCGCTGTGCCCATGTCAATGAGGATGAGGGGGGAGGGGTACTTGTGCAGGGCGGCAACCGAGGTCGCCACAATGTCTGCACCCAGCTGTCCGTGTGCCTCTGCGATGATATTCAGACCCGTTTTGATGCCAGAGCCGACCATCATGGGGGCTTTGCCCGTGAGGAGCTTCACCGCACGGCTGAGATTTTTGGTCAGTGGTGGGACAACGCTGGAAATAATCGTCCCGCTGACCGTCTTAATATCGGCATCATAGAGCCGAAAGACATTCAGGATGTCCATAGCACATTGGTCTCGTGTTCCGTCTTTCACGGTCTTCAGTGTGGCACAAAATTGTAAGTCTCCCGTGGGGCTGTATCCCCCAATGGTCATAATGGAATTGCCCATATCAATGGCTAGTATCATGCGTAAACGCCCCTTTTCTTTGCTAGCATCTTTGCTACATAGTATACAAAGTCCAAGCGGGAAAGTCAAATCTTTTGCGTAAAAAAGACTGCCTTTGTGGTCGGATTTTTCCACAAAGGCAGACAAATTCCCAGCATATGCAGGGATATGGTTTGTGTTTTGTGTTTTTCTCCCTCAGAGGATGATGCAAATCAGCCCGCCCGAACCCTCATTTAAGATGCGTTCGAGGGTTTCCCGCAATTTCATGCGGGCTTCTTCGGGCATGTGTTTCAGTTTGGTGTTCAAGTCCTCGTTCATCAGCTCGTGGAAGGAACGTCCAAAGAGATTCGATGCCCAAATCTTGGCACTGTCCGATTGAAATTCCCCTAAGAGAAATTGCAACATATCTTCTGCCTGCTGTTCCGTACCAACAATGGGCGAGACCTGTGCCTGTATGTCCGCGCGCATCATGTGGATGGACGGGGCGGTGGCTTTGAGCTGCACGCCGAAGCGTCCACCCTGCTTGATGATTTGTGGCTCTGCCAAGACCAGCTCTGCCGCTTCGGGGACAACAATCCCGTAGCCCGTGGCACGCACTGCCTCCAGTGCAGAGCCGACCTGTTCATAGTCCCGCTTGAGACGGGCAAGCTCTGCCAAAAGGCGAATCAATTCCCCGTCATTTTGGATGCTGAATCCGCTCTCTTGGCTCATGGTGTCATAAAACAGCTTGCGGGGCAGGAGCAAAGAGACCTGACAGTCGCCTTTGCCCAGAGCAAGCGACCGCATTTGGCTCTGCTCCACGAGCGGACAGCGTACAATCTGGGCAACGCAGGGCTGAATGTCACGGATTTTGTGCAGGGTTGGCATTGACACCCGCACTGCCTCGTAGAGTTCCTGCTTGATGGGGTGTTCCGTGGGCAGGGCATCCACCCAGTCGGGCAGATATAAGCCCAGTTCCCCGAGCGGAAATTCATAGAGCAATTCTTGCATGATGGCGTGTACCGCCTTGGCATCCAGCTCCAGACAGTTCAGTGCCAGACAGGTCACACCGTGTTTGTCCTCCATCTCTTGGCGCAGGGTCTGGGTGCGCTCTGCTAAGGGGTGTGCGGAATTGAGCAGAATCACAAAGGGCTTGCCCAGTTCTTGGAGTTCGGCAATGACCCGCTCCTCTGGCTCGATGTAATCCGTGCGTGGAATTTCGGTGATACTTCCGTCCGTGGTGACGACCATGCCGATGGTGGCATGCTCGGCAATGACCTTGCGTGTGCCAATTTCCGCCGCCTCCGCCATGGGGATGGCATCTGGAAACCAAGGTGTGTGTACCATGCGGGGCAAGTCGTCCTCCATCTGCCCCACTGCCCCTGCGACCATGTAGCCCACACAGTCCACCAGACGCAAAAAACAACTGCCCCCCTCGGGCATTGCCAGCTCCACCGCCTCCTCGGGCACGAACTTCGGCTCAGCCGTCATGATGGTGCGCCCTGAACCACTCTGGGGCAATTCATCCCGTGCCCGTTCTCGGCGGTAAGTCTCCGTGATGTTCGGTAAAACCATCGTTTCCATAAACCGCTTGATGAAGGTCGATTTCCCCGTCCGTGCAGGCCCAACCACCCCCACATAAATATCTCCACCAGTACGCAGGGCGATGTCCTGATAAATTGCCGTCTGTACCATACGTCCTCCTGTTCCCAAGATGCTTTGGAACAGCTTATGATGCATAAGGGGTGGATATGCAGGGGGCAATTCATGATTCACCATTTCCCCGCTGGGATGTTCTCTATCTCCCTTATGAAAGGGGGAAACCGCCGTAGGCAGAGGGGGATTCGTGCCTCTTGCCAAAGGGGGATGTCATCGCAGATGACATGGGGATTTCGTGGTGGGTCTCGGTCACGGCAAGCCGTGACCCTACAGGGGAAATCAATGCATCATGGATGCCCTTGGCATGTCCCCGCGTGGTCTTTCATGTTTCACCATTCACCATTCGTTTTTCTCTGTTTGGACAAGTAGTCGTGGAGATATTTGCGGTGCAAGAAGGGCATAGCCAAGGGGAGATATTCTGGCTCTTTGCAATAGACCTCAAAGCAGAGATACAAGGGTGCTGGCTCTGCGAGGGCATGGCGGAATTGCTCCACATCCTCATACTTTTGGTAAGCCCCATTCTCGTCTTTCTGGACAAAATACACGCCCTCACAGTAAGAAAAGGCTGTCCTACAGTTGCCACAACACAAAATTTGGACGGATTGACCAGCACACACACGGACGTGCTTCCAGTTCAATACACTTGCCTGGGCAAGCAACCTGCCTTGACAAAGGGGGCAATGTTGGGCTTCGCCTTCTGCTGCGCCATAGCCTGGGAAGTTATACCACTTCCCCCACTCGTCCTGGATGTCGCAGGTATCCCAAAAGAGCTGTTTTTCATTCAGACCCAAGTCCTGGGTGTGGCTGGGCATGCCAGTGGGCAGAGAAATCGCCCCAAACAGCTCCGCATCCCAAGTGTCATAGTCCTGCAAGGCGTCCGTGGGATTGCTGTATAGGGTACTGCAAACTTTGGGGCGAATGACCCCCTCGCAGTCAAAGTAGGTTTTGAGCATTTTGCCAAAGGCATCCTCACCAAACAGAATGAGGGCCCAGTTCCTCATATTAGAGTCTTTATCCCATCTCACTCCTAGCGTAAAGCTATTTTTTTGCCCATCCTTCTTGGGATACACCCACACACATTTTTCCACCAGTGTTTTCAGAGAAGCTGTGATCTTATCATCTCTTTCATTCCACTGTAAGGTGTATTCTTTTTCTTGTTTCTCTGTATCCACATTATCCTCAAATCGTTCTTTGGCAATTGTGGACAAGGGGCTTAAGTGGCTTGTCTGAAAGAAAAACAGCACTTGCGATTTCACGGAGAGCGTCTGGTTTTCTGGAAAGACATACGTATTGTAGCTCTCCAGAAGGGGGAACATCCCTTCCTTCCAATGCTGGACTGCCTCATCTGGATATGCAGAACACAAGTGCTTCCACAAGTATTTTTCTTTGTCATCATATGAGGACAGTGAGGTATTGAAAAGGTAGTGACCAATTGCATCGCAAAGCGCCAGGTACAAATCAACATGAGTTTTCTGATAGGCCTGATAGGCAGGGAGGATGCATTTTAAGAAGTCCAGGCTTTTCTCGGCATAGAAATTTTTGTCTATTACCTTCTTATCCAGATTGGACACATAGTATTTTGCCCATTCTGGGGCTTGCAGAATATCCTCCTGATTTTCCAGCACAGCAGAGGCATATAAGCTCTTTATCACAGCAGAGGTATATAAGCCCTCTGTCCCAAGCTGGAAACGCCCATCCCCACGTTTTACCGCAACCAAGCCCGCCTCGAGAAAGTCCTTTTTGGCATACTCATTCGCATCCTTCAGCTCATCGGCAAATGGATGTATGATATGGAGCTGATTTTCACGCGCGAAGTACGCACAGACTTCGTCTACGAAGGAATCATTCTCCATATACAACTTTGTGCGACAGTCGGGGAAACAGGCGAGGACATCCTCAGTGTTCACAGATGAATCAAAGAAACCCTTCAGTTCGTTGATGTTTTCCTGGAGATTTTTATAGCCTTTCTCCTCCAACTCCAACTTCAACTTCAACTGGATGTCCTTACCCAGAAAATAATAGTTAGCCTCAGGCTTTTCCTTGCCAAAATAACAGAGATAGAGCAACTGCTTTTGTTCAGACGACTTAAAATCTGGATGTGCATAGAGTGTTTTCAAAAAGTCTTTTTCTTTTTGTTCGAGGGGATAATCGAGCGTAGCATAGTATTGTTCAAGGTAGTCACGAAATTCGGCCATCAAGAGACCATAAGGACGGTATCTTTCTTGTTTGTGAACCTGGATTGCTGCCTTACGTTGTTCATCGGTTTCCTTAAGTTTTTCCCGTAAGGCTTTATAGTCAAACCCATGAGAATAATATACAAAATATACGCGTCCCCTTTGAGGGGGCTTCCATTCCTCATGAGGAAAGGATGCATTCTCATGTTCTTTTAAGTGCTGATAGATATACTCGGGT
>CAZSWQ010000085.1:0-8166 GCA_964611025.1 uncultured Ruminiclostridium sp. | reverse complement strand
CTTATATTGGGAAATGCACCAGTATTTTATTGTGAAAATTCATAGTGTTGCACGGTTTTTCCGTGTGTTTGTACAATGCTAAAAAGGTGTACGTTTTTGACGGTAGAAAGGTGCAAAAAAAACACCCGCTTTTCTGGTATTTTGGGGCAGTTTTTCAAGTCCTGCACAAATCTTTCCCTAGTATACACCAATTTCCCCCAAAAAGAAAGCCCTCGGTAAAAATTTTTTAAGCACTAAATATAGGGTATGCCTCCGTCTGATGCTACCAAATTTACGATGTTTAGGGCAAAAAAGAGCCACCCTAAACAGGTGGCTCTTGATTTAGGCTTTGTGCTGACCCATCATGGCACGGGCTTGTGCCAAGAGGTCGGAGGAGACTTCTTGTACCAAAATGACCTCTTTCAAGTCGGACATATGCTCCTTGAGCTGTCCCTCAATGATGGTCTCATTGGTCAGGTTCGCCGCAGGACACGAGGCACAACGCCCAAGTAAGCGTAATTTCAAAATTCCATCGGCATAGCTGACATATTCCACATCGCCACCGTGGCTCTGGAGTGCAGGACGCACCAAATCTTCTAAGAGCTTGTGTATCAAAAAATCTTCCTCCTTGTTTGCACTGTTCCGCTGGTCGCTTTGGAACGTCCGGACAGCGTCCCCCACGGAGAGAGGTCGGGGGCTATTGCCCACAGCGTCCCAAAACGCTTTCTGCGAGACGGCTTGGGTTTGGGCGACCTGAGGTCGCCCCTACCACATTAGTCTACAATATGAGCAATGGACTTGGCAAGTTCTTTTTTGTATGCCAAGTTGCTCTGACGGGCAATCATGACACGCTGTGCCTGAGGAGAGCCTGCCCCGTGGAGAGATTCGGTGAGGTAACCGACCGAGGCAGCACCCATACAGATGGTTTCAATCAGACGCAAGACCTTCATGCGGTGTTCGGTGGGCACACCGACTGCACCCTGCATGTACTTCTTGACCCAAGTGCCCGTAAATTCGCCGTGCAAGTCGGCTTCGGAGGGACAGGTGACTACGCTGCCGCCTGCAATGTCTTCTGCCAGACGGGCGATTTCATAGGGGAAGCGGGTGACGTTCTGCTTACAGACGTTGGCGAGCAGGAGGTCAATGATGTAGTTGCCAGACTGGGTCTGTGTGCCCTCAGCGGAACAGGCAATGCCACAAGCGTACATGGTTTCGTTCAGGTGTGCCATTTCAATCAGCTTGTCCTTGACATGGCTTGCCTTCTGTGCGCCGTTGTAGTCGGCAGCCAAGGCAGACGCACCAATCAGGACGTCGCCCACACCCACCTTACATCCGCCGTAGCTCTGGCGGTGATAGCCTGCAAAGCGTTCGACCAGCATGCCGGCAAATTCCACTTCGCCGTTCATGAAGATGCGGTCGTTGGGTACGAAAACATGGTCGAAGACAACCAGTGCTTCCACACCACCAAATTCGATGTTGCCCACGTCCATTTCCGTGCCTTCCAGCTTACGGGTGTCACAGCTCTGGCGACCGATGATGATGTAAATGCCGTCGGCATCGGTGGGAACAGCAAAGGAAACGGCATAATCACGGTCTTCCTGAGTGCCCATGGCGACGGTGGGCATGACCAAGACTTCGTGAGAGTTACACATGCCCGTCTGGTGTGCCTTTGCACCACAGACGACAATGCCGTCGGGACGGCGTTCGACCACACGCAGGTACATGTCGGGGTCTTCCTGCTTGTGGGGGGGCAGGCTGCGGTCGCCCTTGGGGTCGGTCATTGCCCCATCGGTGGTCAAGTCCTTTTCTTGGCACATCATCAGGAACTTGCGGAAGTTCTCGTGATAGCTCGTGCCGTGTGCTTGGTCGATTTCATAGGTGGTGCTGTAGACAGCGTTGAAGGCATCCATGCCTACGCAACGCTGGAAGCAGGAAGCGGTCTTCTGACCCAAGAGACGTTGCATCTTGACCTTATTGATGAGGTCATGCGTACCCGTGTGGATGTGGGTAAAACGGTTGATGCGTTCGCCCGTCAGGGGGGAGATGGTGGTCATGAGGTCTTGGTATTCGGGGTTTTCTGCCAGTTCATAGGTCATACGCAGGCAGTTCACGGAGGGACGCAGGATGGGGTCATCCACGGGATTTTCAATCTGCTTGCCAAACATGAAAACCTTCATGTTCATCTGACGCAGGCTATCCATGTATTGCTTTCCAGTCATCAATGCCATAATAATTCATCCTTTCAAAATTAAAACAGTTTGTGGTACAATGGTGAAACAAACAAACGGGATGCGGTTTCCCGTGTATTTAGTAAGGGAGATGTGTTTTATGTCTGCACTCATGTTGCACACGGTCTTTGAACAGACCAAACGAAAATATCAATTACAACTGCTGGCGGGCGAGGCGGGCTTATACCGCTCCCTGCGCTGGCTGTATTTTTCCGAGGACATCGAAAATGCCACCTTCATCCGTGGGGGAGAGCTGATGGTGCTCACGGGGTTCAGCTTGGGTGCAAGCGAGCGATTGGAACAATTCATCGACATGCTCATCGCCCGCCGTGCCTGTGGGGTCATCATCAACGTGGGAAAGTACATCCAAGAGAGCGATTTGACTCCGCACTTGCGTCGTCGTTGCGACGAGGCAAATTTTCCGCTCATCATCATGCCTTGGAAATTCCATCTGACGGACATCATTCAGGAATACAGTCGCCACATTTTTTTCAAAACGCAGGAGCTAAACCGCTTGCACTATGTCATGCAGTTGCTTCTGGGCGACCCCAAGGCGATGAGCGAGGAGGCATCGACTCGCCTTTTGGCAAATGGCTTCGACCCTCAGGGAAAATTTACCGTGGGCATGGTCTCGTACAGCGATACGGGCACAGCCACGGGAGATGAACTACAAATCGAAGCGGAAAATGCCCTCAATCAAGTGGAACTTCCCCTCTGTGTCTTCCCCTACCGCCAGCATATCATTGTGCTCTGCCACGGGACGGAAGAAGACGCTTTTTCGATTTTGATGCAGATAGACAAGGTCTATCGCCAGCAACACCCCAAAACCCACTTTGTCACTGCTTTGGGTTCTTGTGTTGCGGGGGTTGCGGGGCTGAAAGAGAGTTATGCGCGGGCATGTTTTGCCCTAGACGTTGCCCAAGCACAGGAAAAAATGCAGATGCGGTTTGCGGATACGGGTATTTTTCAGCTCTTCCACAGTTGTCAGGATACCAGCATCTTGGCACAACTCACGCAGATACTCGCCCCCATTGTGGACTACGACAAGCAGTACGGCGGGCAGTTGATGACCACCTTACAGACCTATCTGGATTTGCAGGGGAGCGTCCAACTCGTGTCGGACGCTCTCTACTGCCACCGCAATACCACAAACTACCGCATGAAGAAGATTCAAACCCTCTTGTCCTGTAACTTGGACGAAACGGAAGTTATCTTTCAATTACAAATGGCGTTCCATGTGAAACGCTATCTGACCATCATTTCTGACAGGCTGCGGCACAAAAATCAGACATGATGCCTTCAAAAATATCCAAGCCACGTTCCAGCTGTTCATCGGTGATGCACAGAGGGGCGAGGAAACGAATGACGTTGCCGTATGTGCCTGCGCTTTCGAGGAGCAAACCACGCTGGGCAGCTTCTGCAACCAACTTCTGCACATAGGCGGCATCAGGGGTCTTGCTCTCACGGTCGGTGACAAATTCCAGACCAATCATGCCACCCAGACCACGGATATCACCCAGACGGCGGAAACGACTCTGCCACTTGCTGTAGCGGGCGACCACTTTTTCGCCGATTTCACGGGAACGCTTGGCGTAGTCTTCGCTTTCCATCACATCCATGACGGCGAGGGCAGCGGCACAAGCCAAGGCGTTGCCACCGTATGTCCCGCCAATGACACCAGGGAAGGGGGATTCCATGATTTCTTCACGGGCGATGATGGCACTGAGGGGCACACCGCCTGCAATGGATTTTGCCGTGCTGATGATGTCGGGGGCTGCACCTGCTTCCTGCCAGTATTCCGAAGCAAAGAAGCGACCTGTACGGCAGAAGCCCGTCTGCACTTCGTCTGCGATGAGCAAAATGCCGTGTTCGTCACAGATTTTACGCACTGCCTGCACCCATTCAATGGGGGCGGGGATGAAACCGCCTTCGCCCTGCAGGGGTTCGACCACAATGGCGGCGACGTGTTCGGCGGGGGAACATTCTTCAAAGACTTGGTAGATGCTCTGCAGGTAGTAGTCCAAAACGGCAGTATCGGGCATGCCTGCGGGCTTACGATAGTAATAGGGGAAGCGCGCACGGTAGATGCCATCGGGGAAAGGCCCCATGCCCTTGGCGTAAGCCTTCTTGGCGGTCATGGACATGGTCAACATGGTTCTGCCGTGGAAGCCACCGGAAAATACGATGATGTTGGGACGCTTGGTGAAGGCTTTTGCCAGCTTGACGGCATTTTCATTGGCTTCTGCACCAGAGTTGGCGAAAAATGCCTTCTTGTGTTCGCCCAAAATGGGGGCTTTTGCACAGAGACGTTCTGCCAAGGTGACATAGCCTTCGTGGGTGACAATATTGAACATCCCGTGGAAGTAGCGTTCGCTCTGGGCTTTGACGGCTTCGACCACAGCGGGGTGAGAATAGCCGATGTTCAGAACACCGACCCCGCCAATCCAATCCAGAAAGCGGTTTCCGTCGACGTCTTCGACCATAGCACCTTCACCACGGGAGAGCACTACGGGGTAGCCACAGCGAATCCCCGAAGGCACGGCGGCGGCACGGCGGGCAATGAGTTCACTGGCACGAGGGCCAGGGAGGGTTTCGGTGATGATTTGGGGCAAAGCATTGCGTAACATGGCAAACACTCCTTAATACAGATTTTGATAAATGGCAAAGACGTCCGCATCGCTGAGGGGGACAAAGTTATTTGCCATGAGACGTTGTTGGTTTTCACGGACGGAATCGGTGAAGCTCTGGAGTTCACTTTCCTGCATGCCGTAAGCGGAGAGAGGCTTTTTGGGCAAAATCAAGTTCAAGAGGGCTTCGAGTTCTTCGTAGATATTGGCGGGGTCACAGCCCAGAATGTCCGCCATAAAGGCATTCAAGTGGGCGATTGCCCCGTCAGAACGAATGGACATGTACTTCTTCATGACACCCGTAAACATGGCGTAATTGGCTTCCCCATGGGGGACATGGTAGACTGCACCGAGCGGATAGCTCATGGCATGGACTGCAGCACAACCCGCATTGCCAAAGGCAATGCCTGCATAGGTGCTGGCGAGCAGGAAGGTCTTCATGTAGTCCTTGCGGGCATCTGCACCCTCTGCCTTCATCTTCAAGTAGCCCTTGAGAATCAGTTCAATGGCACGGTAGCCAAAGAGACGGCTCAGTTCCGTGGCTTTTGGGGAAAGGCTGGATTCCACAGCATGTACCAACGCATCAATGGAGCTGGTGGCAAAAAATGCCAGTGGCAGACCCTGCAAGAGTTCGGGAATCAAAATGGCACTGTCGGCATAGAGGGCTTCGCCCACCAGACCTTTTTTTGTGCCACGGCTGTTCAGTGCCAAAATGGAAATGTTGGTCACTTCACTGCCTGTCCCACAGGTGGTGGGCAAGAGCAAGAGGGATTTTTCTTTCACCAAGGGGTACTTGCCGTCAAAAAGGTCGAGCAAGTGGTCAGCGTGTTCCAAGACCAAAATCTTGGCGACATCCATGACCGCACCCCCGCCAATGGCAATCACACGGGAGAAGTCTTGGGGCAAATCCTGATAGAGCGCGTTGAACATCTCATCACTGGGTTCGCCTTTGCCGTACTGTTCCAGAAAACGGACGGCACAGGGCAGGTCACTCACCCCAAAGTGCGGGGTGAAAATGGGTTCGTTCGTTAAAATCAAATCCTGCTTAGAGAGCTGATATTCCTTCACAAACTCGGCACAGGTTTCTAATTGTATGATGGTGGGCTTTACGAGAAATTGTGTCATAAAACTCGCTTCCTTTCCAGAAGAAATGCGCTGGTGTCTTGCTTACAAACACAGTATACGATGGCACGGGCTTTTCTCATAGAGCCTCATAGCCCAAAAAAGCAGCAGCCCCTTTGTGCCAGAGCACAAGGGGCTGCAAAGGGAAGCTATGTTTCATGTCAAAATATGCCGTTTTCGTGAAAGAGTCCTTGTGTTTTGGGCAATCTTATGCTAAACTGTAAAACAGTGACACAGGGAACACCACAAAACGACGAATTCATACAATGAACAATGAATCATGAGGAGGACGTAGTATGTCTATTTTTCAAAGAATTGGTGATGTATTCAAATCCAACGTAAACGATGCCTTGGACAAGATGGAAGACCCTGAAAAGATGGTCAAGCAAACCATCATTGATATGGAAGCACAAGTGCGTACCGCCACCCAAGCACTGGGTCAGTGTATGGCGAGCGAAAAGCAGGCCTATAAGCAATTAGAAACTGCTCAGGCAGACAGTGCCGAATGGGAACGCAAGGCAAAGCTGGCTCTGGGTGCAGGCAATACCGATTTGGCAAAGAAAGCTCTGGCACAAAAGGTGGAAGCCGATTCCGCTGTGAGCAGCTTCCAAGCAAGCTATGACAGCATCCACGCCCAAACCTCTGATTTGAAAAACAAGGTCGCAGGGCTCAAGAGCAAGCTGGACGAAGCCCGCACCAAGCAAAATATGCTCATCGCCCGTGCCAAAATGGCAGACGCTCAGAAGGATATCAACACCTCTCTGGCGGGTGCAGATTCTTCCAGTGCCTTCTCCAAGCTGGAAAGAATGGAACGCAAAATCGAAGCCCAAGAAGCCGAAGCCCAAGCCTTTGCCGATATTGCCGACGGTGGCGACAATGCCCTAGATGATGAATTTGCTGCCTTGGAAGCCAACAGCGGTGTCGACGCAGAACTTGCCCGCTTGATGGCTGAAATGAAAGGCGGTGAATAAGCCGTGTGGGTGATTGGGCTTATCGTAATCATCATTAGTGTAGTCGGCGGGATTTGGGGCTATCGTTCCAGTGCTGCCAAGGGCATGCAAGTACAGTTTGTACAGACGACCCCCATTGGTGATGCCATTGAAATCATCAATGACATGTCCCAGACCGACCCGAACTACCGCCACTATGTGGAAATCAAGGGGCAGGTGCTGACAAATGAGCCTGTGTTCGCACCCTTTAGCCAGCGTTCGGTTTGCTACTATCGCAATTCTGTCGCCTCTGTCAACGAAGAAACCCGTGTCACCTATGACGACGATGGCAATAAGCGGGTTTCCACCCACAAAGTGGAACATGAAATTTCCACCGAAACCTCCCCCGTGCCCTTCTATGTGAAAGACCAAAGCTCCCCTGAAAAAGTCCGTGTGGATTTGCGCACCTTCTCGGAGCAAGAATTGCAAGAGGGTTGCGACCGTTTTGAGGGACAAGGGTCTTCTTTCCTGCAAGGACTGGCTGGTTTTGCCAGCTGGCACCCCTATTCCAGCAACCGCTTTTTGGGTTATCGCCTGAAAGAATATATTTTGAACCTCAACCACCCCGTTTACATACTGGGCGAGATGTTCAAAGACCATGACGGCTACTGCATCGCCCAGAGCACCGCAGCAGAGAAGCAACACTCCATGTTCTCCTACAAAAACGAGGAAGAAATCGTACAGGATTACAAATCTGGTAAGAACACCTCACTCATTATCGCTGGCATTGGTCTTGTCATTGGCATCATCATCTGCATGCTTTGAGACATCAAAAAAAGAAGCCTTCCGTCGGAAGGCTTCTTTTTCATTGTGGGTTGTTGTCGGGTGGAAGGGGGCGGAACATTGTATGGGAAAGGCGGCGGAACGGTCAAGACCGTTCCCTACCAATCCGTTGTGTTGTTATGGTACAGTGGCGGACATGGCAAGCCATATCCATACAAGGATGGTTGCACAGGGTTGGACAATGTAGAGTATCGTTGCGGGACGATGTGGGCATCGTCCCCTACAACAAATCATGTGCGGATAGCACCCACCCACAGCCCGTAGGGTCACGGCTTGCCGTGACCGAAAAAACCGTAGGCGCAAACATGATGATACAGGGCAAACCATGTGGGGGAATGGTCGTGCAAAAACAAAAAAACACCTAGAAGCGATGCTTCTAGGTGTTTGGTGGAGATAAGCGGGATCGAACCGCTGACCTCTTGAATGCCATTCAAGCGC
>CAZSWQ010000084.1:5764-8167 GCA_964611025.1 uncultured Ruminiclostridium sp. | reverse complement strand
GGTGTGGTCCGTTTGTCAAGGGAGGTTGAAGACCATGTGGGGTGGGACGTCGAGGATGCCGTCTACGGGGGATGGGATGCGGGCGGATGATATCCGCCCCTACGAGGTGTGTTCTGTTTCGCAAGGGAGGTTGAAGACCATGTGGTTTTTAGGGAAGAATGATTAAGAGAGGGGTTGTTTCGATGGAGGACAAGAGACCAGAAGACGAGAAGACCACACCCTTGAAGACCCGCATTTGGGCACTCATCGGGGCAATCTTCATGATAGCACTCACAATCCTGTTTGCCTATTCTGTGGCAACGGGGCAGATTTTTGCATGGTGACACGATGAAAGACTATTTAGAAAGAGGGCTTTCTGCCCTTGGCATTGCCCCACCTGTGGGCGCGGTGGAGCAACTGCTCTGCTATGCCCAGCGTTTGGTGGAACAAAACGAGGTCATGAACCTCACGGCAATCACCGAACCTTTGAAGATTGCAGAACTGCATTTTCTGGACTCGGCGGCACTCTTATCTCTGGTGGATTTGGACGGCAAACGGCTCATTGATGTGGGCACGGGGGCGGGTTTCCCTGCGGTGGTTTTGAAAATTTTAATGCCCTCCTTGGACGTGCTGCTGCTGGACAGCCTGCAAAAACGCCTCTTGTGGTTAGATGGGCTGTGTGCGGAGCTGGGGCTTGCGGGGATTTCTACCCTGCACAGCAGGGCGGAGCTTGGCTCTCGTGACCCCGCTTTGCGTGAGCAGTTCGATTTTGCGACAGCAAGAGCGGTGGCGAGTTTGCCTATGCTCACGGAGCTGTGTTTGCCCTATGTGAAGGTGGGGGGAGAATTTCTGGCGATGAAGACGGGACACGAGGAAGCGGAGATGCAGGCGACGCTTCCCTTGCTGGAAAGCATGGGGGGTCTGGTGACATCTGTGCAGGATTATCGCCTGCCAGAATCGGAAGTTTCCCGCCGTCTCATCCGCATTTCCAAACAAATTCCGACACCCGCCAGCTATCCCCGTTCTTGGTCAAAAATCAAGCAAACAAAAATTTAGTAGCTTTGCACAAAAAACTATTGATTCTTTTGGTGCATTATGATATGATGTTCACAGCTTACTGGGGGCTTTGAAAATGGGAACTGTCATTGTAATTACCTCTGGAAAAGGTGGCACGGGGAAAACCGCCCTTTGTGCCGCTCTGGCTTCTGCATTGGGCGAAGAAAAGCAACGGGTTCTTTGCTTGGATATGGACATAGGCTTGCGTAATTTGGACTTGGCACTGGGCATGAGCGACTGTGCCCTCATGGACTTTTCAGATGTCTGCGAGGGACGCTGTTCCCTTTCTAGGGCACTGTGCCAGCACCCACAAGCCCCCAATGTCTTTCTCCTCACCGCCCCCTTGCGTTTGACGGACACGCAGGCACTGCACAGGCAATTTCAAGAGCTCGTGGCAGAAGCCAGAGAGCGGTTTGATTTTGTCCTGCTCGACGCCCCTGCGGGGCTGGGCTTGGGCTTTTCGCTCGCCGTCAGCGTGGCACAGGAGGCACTGCTCGTTGCCCAACACGACCTCGGTGCTCTGCGCTGTGCCCAGTGCATTTTGCAGGAGATTTCCACAATTCCCAAGGTTCGCCTGATTGTGAACCGCCTGCGCCCCCAAACCTTCCGCCGTCTCGGTCAGACGGTGGATGACATCATGGATAGTTTAGGGCTTCCTTTATTGGGCTTGGTACCTGAAGACACGGCGGTGTTATTCGCCGCCAACACGGGTCAGGGCTTGCTTTGTGGAAAGGAATCCCCCGCAGTCAAAGCTGTGCGTCACATCGGAAAGCGACTGATGGGGCTATCCGTACCACTCACGAAGATAGGAAGAAGAGGGTTATTTGTATGAATATTGCCTTGATGAGTCATGACAGAAAAAAAGAATTGATGGTGCAATTTTGCATTGCCTACTGCGGTGTCCTCTCCAAGCACACCGTATGTGCCACGAACACCACGGGGCGCTTGGTCGCTGAGGCGACGGGGCTGCCGGTGCGTTTGTTCTTATCCCACGCCCACGGGGGCAGTCAGCAGATTGGCGCACGCATCGCCTACAATGAAATCGACATGGTCTTTTTCTTCTCTGACCCCCAGTCCACCGATTTGGATGCCGAACTGAAATACATCAACCAGATGTGTGACCAATATAACATCCCCTTTGCCACCAACGTCGCCACGGCTGAAATCCTGATTCACGGGCTGGAACGAGGCGACCTCGATTGGCGTGAAATCGTCAACCCCTGCCTCAAGCCTGTCACAGTTTGAACAGCTTAAGACGGTTACACAGATGCAGCGTCTTATCGGGACGCTGCATTCTTCTTGTGCGGGGGTGGGGGACGTCGAGGACGCCGTCCCCTACGAGGCACAGCAGGAGATGCGGGCGGATGG
>CAZSWQ010000084.1:0-5664 GCA_964611025.1 uncultured Ruminiclostridium sp. | reverse complement strand
GGGACGTCGAGGACGCCGTCCCCTACGAGGCACAGCAGGAGATGCGGGCGGATGGTATCCGCCCCTACGAGGTGTATCCCGTTTGGCAAGGGAGTTAAGACCATGTGGTTTTTTGTGGTGTTTCACATGAAACAGGGGGGACGTTGTGCCCCAGAGATAGATGACAACATAAGTACAAAGGAGCGTATCCTATGGAACAGATGAAACCAAGAACGCTGTCGGGATTCATGGAGCTTTTGCCCAACCGACAGCAACTTTTTGAGCGTATGCTCGATACCCTGCGCAGAACCTATGCACTCTATGGCTTTACCCCGCTCGACACCCCCCTGATTGAGTCCTCTGAGGTCTTACTCGCCAAGGGTGGGGGCGAGACTGAAAAGCAGATTTATCGCTTCAACAAGGGCGATGCCGATTTATCCCTCCGTTTTGATTTGACCGTGCCTCTGGCGAAGTATGTTGCCCTGCACTACAACGAGCTGAATTTCCCGTTCCGCCGTTTTCAAATCGGGAAGGTCTACCGTGGCGAACGTGCCCAGAGAGGGCGTTTCCGTGAATTTTATCAGGCGGACATTGACATCATCGGGGATGGGGCACTGGACATTGCCAACGAGGCGGAAATTCCCGCAGTCATTTATGAGGTGTTCTCCAAGCTGGGTCTGCAACGCTTCCGTATCCGTGTGAACAACCGCAAGGTACTGGGTGGGTTCTATGCCATTTTGAATCTGTCCGAGCAGGCAGGCGACATCATGCGCACCGTGGACAAGCTGGACAAAATCGGTGCGGACAAGGTCAAAGGCTTGCTCATGGAAGAGCTGGGTGTCAGCACAGAAGCTGCGGACGAGATTTTGACCTTTACCCAAATTGCGGGCACAAACAAGGAAATCCTCCACGCACTGACCGCCTACAAGGGCAAAAATGAGGTCTTTGATGCGGGTGTGGAAGAACTGCGTGTGGTGCTCAAGCACCTGTCCTCCTTCGGTGTGCCCGAAGAATATTTCGCCCTCGATTTGAGCATCGCCCGTGGGCTGGATTATTACACAGGCACGGTCTATGAGACGGTCATGCTCGACCACCCTGAGATTGGCTCGATTTGTTCCGGTGGTCGTTATGACAATTTGGCGGGCTATTACACCAATCGCACCCTCCCTGGTGTCGGGATTTCCATCGGGCTGACCCGTTTGTTTTATGTGCTGGGCGAGCAAGGCTATCTCAACGACGAGCTCTTGACTGCACCCTCAGATGTGCTCATTTTCCCCATGACCGACGACCAGACCCATGCCATCCGTTTTGCCACGGCGGTGCGTAAGGCGGGGATTCGTGCCCAGCTCTACACCGAACAAAAAAAATTCAAGTCCAAGATGAGCTATGCCGACAAGTCCGGCATTCCCTTTGTCGCTTTCTTCGGGGAAGACGAAATTGCAGAGGGCAAAATCACGCTCAAAAATTTGCAAACGGGCGAGCAGGAAATGCTCACACCCCAGACTGCTATGGTACGCATCGCCTCTCAGGTGGGCATGATGCGTCGTGGCAAGCCCATTGCGGGCAAAAAAGAAGATACACAGGAGTGATGACTACATGGATACCATGCAAGGCTTTTCCCGCAGTGGCTACTGCGGTTCGTACCGTGCCAGCGATGCTGGTCGTGATTTGTCCGTCTGCGGTTGGGTGCAGAGAGTGCGTCGTCTGGGTGGGCTGATTTTTGTTGACCTCCGTGACAGAACGGGACTCTTGCAACTGTCCTTTGACCACGAAACCCCCGCAGAGGTCTTTGAAAAGGCGGGCACACTCCACGGCGAGTATGTCATTGCTGCCACGGGGACGCTCTGCGAACGTGCCTCCAAAAATGCCGACCTGCCCACGGGCGAAGTCGAGCTGTTTGTCAAGGAACTGCGTATTCTCGCCAAGGCACAGACACCCCCCTTTGAAATTCTGGACGACACCTCCGTCAACGACATGCTCCGTCTGCAATACCGCTATTTGGATTTGCGTCGTCCCAGCATGCAAAACATGATTCAGACCCGCCATAGAGTCTCCAAAATTGCCCGTGACTACTTCGACGAACAGGGCTTTTACGAAATTGAAACCCCCATGCTGACCAAGTCCACGCCCGAAGGCGCAAGAGACTATCTCGTGCCCTCCCGCATGCACCCCGGGAAGTTCTATGCCCTGCCCCAGTCCCCCCAGCAGTACAAGCAACTTTTGATGCTCTCTGGGTTTGACCGCTACATGCAAATTGTCCGTTGCTTCCGTGACGAGGATTTGCGTGCTGACCGTCAGCCTGAGTTCACCCAAATTGACCTTGAAATGTCCTTTGTGAATGAAGATGACATCATGGCGATTCAGGAAGGCTTCTTGGCTCGTGTGTTCAAGGAAGTGCTGGACGTGGACGTACAGACCCCCTTCCTCCGTCTGCCTTGGCGGGAAGCCATGGACAGATTCGGCTCGGACAAGCCCGACACCCGTTTCGCCTTTGAACTTTTGAACATTTCCGATGTGGTCAAAGACTGCGGTTTCCCCGTCTTCACCGATGCCATTGCACAGGGTGGGTCTGTGCGTCTCATCAACGTGCGGGGGGCTGCCAAGCAATTCACCCGCAAGAAAATTGACAAGCTGACCGATTTTGTGAAGACCTATCGTGCCAAGGGGCTTGCCTACATTCGCATGGTCGATGGAGCGGTCAACTGCTCGTTCTCGAAGTTCATTTCCGAGGAAATGCAGCAGTCCATTTTGGACGCTGCCACCGCTCAGGACGGCGACTTGATTCTGATTGTTTCCGACTCCAAGGACGAAACCGTGTTTGCTTCTCTCGGGGCACTTCGCTGTGAATGTGCCAAGCAACTGGACTTGCTCGACCCCAAGGACTTCCGCTTCCTCTGGGTCACAGAGTTCCCCATGTTTGAATTTGCCGAAGAACAAAACCGCTACGTTGCCGTTCACCATCCATTCACCGCACCCATGGACGAGGACATGGACAAGCTGGACACGGATTTGGCAGCCTGCCGTGCCAAGGCCTATGACATTGTGCTGAACGGCATTGAGCTGGGCGGTGGTTCGATTCGTATCAACACCCCCGAAATGCAAGAGACCATGTTCAAGGTGCTGGGCTTTACCCCCGAACAGGCAGAGGAACAATTCGGGCACCTCATCAATGCTTTCCGCTTCGGCGCGCCCCCCCACGGCGGGCTTGCCTACGGGCTGGACAGACTCTGCATGCTGATGGCAGGTGCGGATTCCATCCGTGATGTCATTGCCTTCCCCAAGGTGCAGAATGCCTCCGAACCCATGACCGCTTCCCCTGGGACGGTGTCCAAGGAGCAACTCGAGGAGCTTTGCATTGCCACGGAAGTGACCGCGGCTAGTGAAGAATGAGGGGGAAAAGGACAATCCCCCTGTCATCTGCGGATGACATCCCCCTTTGGCAAGGGGGATAGGGGAAAGACCATGCCGTTTGTAGGGACAAATTCCATATTTGTCCGCATGAATGAAACATAAAACATTGAGACGATAGAGATAGGAGGGATTTTTTTGTTAAAACCAAAGCGCATGCTTTCTTTGATGCTGATTTTAGGGGTACTACTCGGCATGGCCACACCTGCTTTTGCGACCGAGGATGCCCAAGAAGACGAACAGAGTGCCCAGCAGGTGGAGACGGCGATGCCTGCTGTACCCGTGGAGAAAACGGATGCCCGCACGGTACTGGCAGAGGAAGACGCCACCATTGGGGCAGAGGAAGAAGAACCTGCACCTGCCGAAGAAGAACCCAACATAGAGGAAGCCGAAGCCGAGACAGAAAAAACAGACGACCCCATTCCAGACGATGCAGAGCCTGGCATTGGGACTGGGGTGGACATTGGGGCTGGGGTCGACTATGCCGATGTGGCGGGGCACTGGGCGGAGCAGGATTTGCGCCGTGCGCTGGCAGATGGCTACATAGACGCCTTTGGCGACAAGACCTTGCGCCCCAATCAGGTTTTTTACAAAGACCAAATCTGGGGTGTACTCGCCAAGATTTTGCCCAAACGTGCCCAGCCCAAGGACATTCCTCTGGGCGAAGCCCTCACCCGTGGGGACTTGTGCCTGATTCTCGACGAGGCTTTTTCCCTCTCCACCGCCAGAGAACGCAAGGATTTATCCAGCTACAAAGATGCGGGTTTACTCAGCACCGCAGAGCTGAAGGCGGTCTCTGCCCTCCTCGACATGAAGGTCATTTCGGGCTTTGAAGACGGGACGCTGCAACTCGACAAGACCCTCAGCCGTGCCGAATTTGTGACCTTCCTCTATCGCCTCCTGCCAGACGGCACAAAGCCCATCCGTGATTTGTCCAAGGCTTCCGCTGACCGTGTCATTTGGTATGCCAAGGACGGCGACAAGCTCTATTTCGGGGATGAGTTTGACGTCAACACGCTCATTGTACAGGGACAGGGTACGACAGAGTGCATTGCCAAGGGCGACAATGCCCCCAGTGAGCTCTATTTGGTCGGTTCGGGGCGTTATTATGAAGTCAAAGGCGAATTTAAAACCGTGCATATCGTCGGAGACTGGAACACGGTTGTACTGGAAGACGGTGTGGAGGCAGTCCAGCTGGACGGGCAGGGCAACGTCTTGCAGGGTGCGGGCACGGTCGACAAGCTGACGCTGGCACACAAAGACAACAAAGTGGAAGTGACGGCAAACAAACAGGAGACCTTACAAGCACCCAAGCTCGAAGATGCGGTCTATACCTTGGACATTCCCCTGACGCTCGCACCTGAAGCTATGCTCACGGCGACCTTGAACATCCGCAATGACCAGCCCCTGCCCTGTCGGGTGTCTTGGTATGCGGGCGGGGAACTCGCCAAGCAAGAGGAACTCACGCTCACACCCGAAGGGGTCGAGAGCCAATACCTCGCCCAGTTCGTTTACACCAAGGACATGCCCAAAAGCGTAGAAATACGTTACACGGTGGAATACACCGCAGACGATGGCGAGGTACAGCGTTTGGTGGGCACACCCAATGTGGTCGAGCTGCAAAATCACCCAGACAGCTACTATGACCAGTACAGTGTCAGCAAGGTGCTCTCCCGTGTGACCACGGGCTACAAGGGCAATTACACCACTGTCTGGGCAGAGCAAAACGACTACGACGACACCACCAAAGAGGTTTGGGTCAATGCCAAGGGCTACAAAAGCACAAGCGAGTACCTCATTTGGATCAACACCACCTACCAGCGGGTGAATGTCTTCACGGGCAGTCAGGGCAACTGGAAGCTCGACCGTACTTTCTTGGTCGGCACGGGACGCAATGGGCACAACACACCCGTTGGGGTCTACACAGTGACCTACCGCCAGACGGACTGGACGACCAGCACCTATCACGTCAGCCCTGTGGTGCGGTTCAAGCAGGGGTCTGGTTTGGCCTTCCATTCCAGAAAGTACAATCCCAGAGGGACACGCATGATTGACCCCTCCATCGGCTATCCCATCAGCTTGGGTTGTATCCGCATGTATGACGAAGACATTGACTGGATTTACAATGTCATCCCCAAGGGCACAACCGTTGTGGTTTACTAAATCGCAGACGCACCACAGAGAGAGACTCCCGTAGAAGGGGCGAGCGTAGCTCGCCCCTTTTTTCGTTTTTTGGGGAAAAGGGCAATTCATAATGAAAAATGAAGAATGAAAAGA
>CAZSWQ010000083.1:0-8265 GCA_964611025.1 uncultured Ruminiclostridium sp. | reverse complement strand
TTGACAACAAAACTGCCCGTGTCCCCCGAATTTTGGGGAACACGGGCAAAGCATTTGCACAAAACCAAAGCCTTTTGTGGAAATCCGCTCGCTTAAGCGGGGGGATTGGCTTCTGGTGCGGGTTCTGGGGCGGGTTCTGGCACAGGCTCTGGGGCGGGTTCTGGGGGCGGAGCGTCCCCGCCACCGTCAGGGTTCGGGGCTGGTGTCTCACCACCCTCACCTGCTGTTTCGCCACCCTCTGCGGGGGGCTGAGGCCAAGTGGCACTATCTTCAGGATTAAAGCCCTCATCATTTGGCCAAGTGCTGGGGTCGTTGATGTCAAAACTGGGGGGCAGGGCTTGACCGTCACCACCCGAACCGCCACCTGAGCCACCATGACCATTACAAGTCTGGCTGGGGACGTCTTCCTGATAGAGCATGAAAACCTTTGAGGGGCAAGAACCTCTCGCCAGTTTGCCCGTGTAGCTACAACATTCCACGGCAACCAATTCACTGCTCTCTGGGGAGAAGAAATCGGCATAGGGCAGGTTCTGGTGTGCCAGAGACATGACCTGACGGAACAAACCCACCGAGGGATTGCCACTGACATTGCGCATTGCCTCTTGCTGGTCATAGCCCGTCCAAACGGCGGCGGTGTAGTAAGGTGTATAGCCCACGAACCACAGGTCTTTTTTGCTGGAGGTTGTGCCCGTTTTCCCTGCAATTTCCATGCCAGAGAAATTGGCACTTTTGCCTGTACCGTCTGCAACAACATTTTGCAACATATCATTCATATAATAGGCGGTTTTTTCCTTGAATACATAATCGCCCTCGCTGTTTGCTTCCAAAAGTACATCGCCTTTGCCGTCGAGCACTCTGCTGTAGGTGCAAGGCTCATAATAGACCCCGCCACGGGGGAAGGTGGAATAGGCGGCCGCCATGGTACGGGTCGTGACCCCGTCCGTTGTACCGCCCAAGGCGAGGGCGGAGAGATTCACGTCGGAATAGACTTTTTCCCCGATGGTGCGGGACTCGACCAATTCACCTTGGAAGCCCAGTCTGTCACGCAAAAAGGCAAAGCTGACTTCTGGGGTCACAAGTTCCGCCAGAACTTTGACGGCAATGGTGTTAGAAGAAATGCGGATGGCTTCAGTCATGGTCATTTTCCCACGATACGAGCCATAGGAGTTGACTGGCCAATTTTCCTCATAGGGGCTGTCGACTTCTACGCTGTAGGGCATGACCAGCCCCATGTCCATTGCCTGTCCATAGACGCCCAAGGGCTTCATGGCAGAGCCAGGGGGACGCTTGGAATCTTCGGCACGGTTCAGGACACGACTGCCTGTCTTTTCGCCGATGCCACCAGCGGTTGCCACAATGTGCCCTGTTTTGTTGTCCACCACGGTAATGGCTGACTGGATATTTTGCCCCGTAGAGGAGACATAATTCAGGTTGGAGCGGTCATAATAGATGCTCTCGACTGCCTGCTGGACGCTGGGTTTCATGTTGCTGTAAATCTGCAAACCACCCGAGTATACCATGGTGGCGGCGGCTTTTTCGGAATAGTTGTACTTCTGGCAGAGGTCAGCAATGACCTCATCAATGACGCTGTCTACATACCAGTTATAGACCACCTGTGGTCGGCTCTCGTCCTGCCCACGGACAAAAGACAAGGGTTCGGCCAAGGCGGTATCGTATTCCTCTTTGGTGATTTTTCCTTGGTCGTACATGGCGTAGAGGATGTTGCTCTGGCGGGTTTTGTTCGCCTCGGCATTGCGGTAGGGGTTGTAGAGGGAGGGGTTGTTGGTGATGCCGATGATGCTGGCACATTCCGCCAGACTCAGCTCACTGACATGTTTGCCAAAATAGGCATAGGATGCCGTATAGACCCCGTTACAGCCCTCGCCAAAGAAGACATAATTCAAATACCATTCCAGAATTTCTTGCTTGCTGTAATTTTTTTCAAATTCCAAGGCTTGGAAAATTTCCTTGATTTTTCGCTTGACGGTGACTTGGTTTTCTGTGGTCAGGTTTTTGATGAGCTGTTGCGTCAGGGTCGAACCGCCCTGAATATCCTGCCCTGTCACCAGACTGAGCATGCCACGCACGGTACGAATCCAGTCCACGCCGTGGTGGTCATAAAAACGCTTGTCTTCAATCGCCACGGTGGCTTTGAGCAGGTTTTCTGGCATACTGTCGTAATCAATCCAGATGCGGTTTTCTGTGCCGTGGAGCTGTTGCAGCTCCATCGTCCCGCCTGTGTTTTCATCGGTATAGTAAACCGTGGTGGTCAAATTCAGGGCAAAGTCGCTCAAATTCAAGCTCGATTCAGGGATGATGACAAATTTAATGTACATTGCCCCTATGCAGGCGAGGAGCGCACCTGTGACCAAAATAATCGCACCCAGCATGCCCAAGACGCGCCAAACAGGATGTTTGCGCTGTTTCGGCTTTTTTCTTCTGTTTTCTTCCTGTTCCAATGGGACACCTCCAATTTTCAGGAATCGGTCTTTTTTCAAGACCATCTTTTGTGATATATTTTGCCTTGCAAGCTATTATAACACAGCTTTTGCATTTGTCTATCCAAGATTTTGACGAAGTGCCCCCAAGTTCTCCTGCACTTTCTCTGAACTTTTTCGCATATGGCTCTTGCTTTTTTCATATAATGAGGTTACAATATACTTCAGAAACACAGAAGGAGTGATTCCCACATGGAAGATACCTTTGGCTCTAATTTCATCACCGTGACCGACGAAGACGGGAACGAAATTGAATTGGAACATCTCGATACCATTGAATGGAATGGCAATACCTACCTCTCTTTCTTCCCCACCGAACAGGAAGGCGAAGAAGTCAATGAGGAAGAAATGGGTCTCATCATCCTCAAGGTAATTGAAGAAAACGGCGAGGAAATCCTCTCCACCCTCGAAAGCGACGAAGAACTCGATGCCGTGTATGAACAGTTCATGCTCAGCCTTGAGGAAATGGAAGACGAGGACTAAACCCACTAGATACCCTGCCCGGTTCGTGACCTTACCCTTTTAAACCCACATTGTTTGAAACGGGACGCTCACTCATCTTGTGAATTGCAGGCCTCCCGACCTGTTGGTTGGACGTTGGAAGCAGAGAAGCAAGCATGGAGGCAACCCACCTGCTCATTTGCGTGCAGGTTTTTAACTGGGCGGCACGGCCATGGCGGGGTTCTGATACAAAGCCAGCACCTGTCCTTTTGGACAAGGTGCTTTTTTTGTACCGTTTTTTGGTCGGGCGGATGGTGTCCGCCCCTACAGGGGTCGGTTTTGGTGTGTCGGACAAATATGGAATTTGTCCCTACAAACTACAAACCGCTTGGTCTTCCCATCCCCCTTGCAAAAGGGGGAAACTGTCGCAGATGGAGGGGGATTCCTTTCCCACCCTCTAGTGCGGGCGGATGGTATCCGCCCCTACTACAGGGGTTGGTTTTGGTGCGTCGGGGACGCCGCACCCTACGGGGGTGGTTTTTTTCTCACGGAAATTCGGGTCTCCTTTTTCATATTTGCCTAGCAAAAAGGACGGAACTTGCGTTCCGTCCTTTTTTGTGTTTTGGATTAGAACAGGGGCACGACGGAGCCGTCATAGGTGCTGTTGATGTATTCGCGCACTTCTTCAGACTTGAGTGCCTTGACCAGTGCCAGAACGGCAGCGTTTTCTTCGTTGCCTTCCTTGACAGCCAGCACGTTGGCATAGAGCTGTGCAGCTTCGGACTTGGCATCTTCCACGGCGATTGCGTCCTTTGCCACGCTCAGACCTGCGCCAATGGCATAGTTGCCGTTGATGACAGCCATATCGACGGAGGACAGCGCACCAGGCAACTGGGCAGCTTCCATTTCGACAAATTCAATGTTCAGCTTGTTTTCAGTGATGTCCTGAGGGGTGGCATCCAGACCAACACCGTCTGCAATCTTAATCAGCCCCTGTGCTTCCAGAAGCTTCAGCGCACGGGCTTCGTTGGAGGGGTCATTGGAAACGGCAATCTTTGCACCGTCTGCCAGCGCGTCGATGCTTGCCGTCTTACCAGCATAGAGGCCATAGGGTTCATAGTGGATTTCTGCGACGTTCTTCAGGTGTGTGCCGTCTTCACTATTGAACTTATCCAAGTAGGCAATGTGCTGGAAGTAGTTTGCCATCACGTCACCAGATTCGGTGACAAAGTTGGGCTGGCGGTAGTCGTTGAATTCCACGATTTCCAAGGTGATGCCGTCCTTTGCCAGAACTTCCTTGGCGACATTCAAGATATCGGCATGGGGTGCGGGGGTTGCGGCGACCTTGATGGTGTCCACAGCGGCGGCGGTGTCGCCGCCTTCTGCGGGCTTGTCTTCCCCTTCAGCGGGGGCAGGTGTGCCACCACAACCTGCCAGAAGTGCCAGACAGAGCGTCAGGCTGAGACCGAGTGCGAGTAACTTTTTCATTTTTTACTTCCTTTCTTACGGTTCGTGAGTCGTTTATCGCATCTTACAGACAGGTGAGTACCCACCGACTGGAAGATTTGAACAAGAACAATGAGGAGGATAACGGCAAAGAACATGATATCCTTCCAGTTGCGGTAATACCCGCTGTTGATGGCAACCTTACCCAGACCGCCACCGCCGATGGCACCTGCCATGGCACCATAGCCCAAAATCGTCGTCAGGGCGATGGTCGCACCAGAGAGCAAAGAGGGCAAGCTCTCGGGCAACATGACCTTGAAAATAATCTGGCTGGGCGAGCAACCCATGGCTTGGGCGGCTTCAATGACACCCTTATCGACTTCACGCAGGGAGCTTTCCACCATACGGGCGACAAAGGGGGCGGCCGCAATGACCAAGGGGGGCAGGGAGGCAATCGTGCCGATTCTCGTGCCAAAAATATGCTCGGACAAGGGCAGGGCAATAATCATCAAAATCAAAAAGGGCACGGAACGCAAAATATTAACGATGAAGTTTAAGACGCTCATGACGGGCTTGGGCACACGGAGTATCCCGCCTTCTTCCCCCGCCACCAGCAAAATGCCCACAGGCATACCAATGACATAGGCAAAGAGAGTGGACAAGACCGCCGAATAGAGCGTTTCCCAAATTTCCACGGGGAAGGTCGGCAAGAGCTTGACCATTTCAGGGCTTAAGATTTGTGTCAAAAATTCAGGCATGATAATCTTCCACCTCCTCGGCAACAACGCCTTCTCTCTCTCGGATGTACTGCATGGCACGGGCGGCCTGCAAGGGGTCTTGGGGCAATCCCAAGAGCATAGAGCCAAAGGCTTGTCCGTCGATGTTGCGGGTATCTGCCCCCAGAATATTGACCTTCACGCCACAATCCATCGCCAAGGAGGCAATGAGAGGCTCATATGCCGTCCCGCCGTTGAAGACCACACGCACGACCTTTTCTCCCTTCAAGAGCGGAATGCCTTCGCCTTCTTCGCCTGCCCCTGACAAAATCAATTCTCTAGCAATTTTGCTCTGGGGGTGCAGGAAGACGTCACTGACCTTGCCCAATTCCACAATACGGCTTTTATCAATGACCGCCACACGGTGGCAAATCTGCTCAATGACCTTCATTTCGTGGGTGATGACCACCACCGTTACACCCATGGTCTGGTTGATTTCCCGAATCAAATCCAAAATGGCACGGGTGGTGTTGGGGTCAAGGGCGGAGGTGGCTTCGTCACAGAGCAGGACTTTGGGACGGTTTGCCACGGCACGGGCAATCGCCACACGCTGTTTCTGTCCGCCTGAGAGCTGGGCAGGGTAGGCAGTGGCACGCTGTTCCAAGCCAACAATTTTCAAAAGTTCCATGCCCCGCTCGTGGCGTTCTTTTTTTGGCACACCCTGCAACTCCAGAGGAAAACATACATTATCCAATACCGTGCGTTGCATGAGCAGATTAAAACCCTGAAAAATCATCCCGATGGACTTTCTCGCCTCACGCAGTTCTGCATCGTTGAGGTCAGTGAGGACTTTGCCCGCCACGCTGACCGTGCCCTCTGTGGGGCGTTCGAGCAGATTGATGCACCGCACTAAGGTACTTTTCCCCGCACCTGATAGCCCGATGATGCCAAAAATCTCGCCTTGGTATATATCGAGGTCAATATCCCGCAGGGCGGTGATTTCCTCCGCACCTGAGCCAAAGCGTTTGCTCATCTTTTTGATTTGAATCATTTCTTCCACAAATTGTTCCTCCAAGGAATTGTTGTTGTATAGCAAAGGGTATCCCTGCGACAAGATTTGCCATTTTATAAGCAAACATAACAAAAAACCGCCCAGGATGAAAGCATTTCATCAAGGACGATTTACGCAATCGTGTTACCACCTTGTTTCACGGCTTGCTCACGCAAACCGCCTCATGGAGTAGCAAACTACTCCGACGCTGTCACGGGCGTTTCCCGTCGCTCCCTAAGGACTGCTTGTATCGCCATTCCCTCAGAAACGCAGCTCCAAGACCATGTTCACCCCGCCTACCTGTCCCTATTTTCAGCTGCCTAGGTTCTCTGTGCCAGTCGGTTGGGGGCTACTCTTCTTTTCATCGCTTTTTCGTTGGTGTTTTATTTTGTGTATTTAAGGGTAACTGATGGATTTGGAATTGTCAAGTACATTTTATGGGCTTTTGTGTTTTTTCACAGGAGAGATGGAAAATGGCTTTGCGTTTTTTTGCACTGCTCTGGCGGGCTGTTGCATAGAAAAAGCATTTGATATTTTGCTTTTGTGCGTTTTGCACAAATATGACCCTATATTCTTGTGACAAATAGAAGACGGCTTATCCTTGCCTATCGCCCTCTCGGGTGGTATACTGTGCTTGTAGAGCAAATTCATGTCTCCACATATAAGTTATAACAATTTCTCATATCTGCTGTGCTTCCGAATGGGGCAAAGGTGGATTGAAAAAAGTAGAAAGGATGTATTACTTACTATGAAAGATTTTAATTTTAACATTCTGCAAAACTGCGAATTCGGTCTGGGTGCTCTGAAGAAGCTGCCTGCCATCCTGAAGGACTGTGGTTCTGACAACGTCATGCTGATTTCCGACCGTGGTCTGGAAGCCATCGGTGTTGTTGCTAAGGTCAAGGCTATCATCGAAGAAGCTGGCATTAAGTACAGCGAGTATCTGGACGTTATCCCCAACCCCACCACCGACGTTGTTGCTGCTGCTGGCAAGATGTACAAGGAATCCGGTGCAACCGCTATGTTGGCTCTGGGCGGCGGTTCTCCCATGGACGTTGCTAAGGTTGTCGGCGTTGTCGCTAAGTACGGCGGCGAAGTCATGGACTACGAAGGCGTTGGCAAGGTTCCCGGTGCTATCGATCCCCTGATTGCTATCCCCACCACCGCTGGTACTGGCTCCGAAGTTACTGTTGCTGCAGTTATCACCGACGAAGCTAGAAACTACAAGCTGAGCGTTCTGTCCCCCTTCATCTCCCCCAAGTACGCAGTGCTTGATCCCGAACTGATTATGACTGCTCCCGCTCACATCGCTGCTGCATGTGGCGTTGATGCTTTCATCCACGCTATGGAAGCTTACATCAACACCGCTGCTACTCCCTTCACCGATGCTATGGGCGAAAAGGCTATGGAACTCATCGGCGCTAACATCCGTCGTTTTGTTTCCAACCGTAAGGACACCGAAGCTGCTTGTGCAATGATGATTGCTTCCACCTTTGCTGGCGTTGCTTTCGCATTCGCAAGACTGGGCAACATCCACGCAATGAGCCACCCCGTTTCCGCATTCTTCCACACCCCTCACGGTGTTGCTAACGCAGTTCTGATGCCCACCATTCTGGAATTCAACGCTTTGGCAGACAACGGCAGATATGCTAAGATTTACGAATACGTCACCGGCAAGAAAGCTGGCGAAGACTTCGTTCCCATGATGCTGGTTGACGCTATCCGTCAGCTGAACGCAGATTTGGGTATCCCCGCTTGCCTGGCAGACGTCGGCGCAACCGAAGACAAGATTCCCGTAATGGCTATCGACGCAATGAAGAGCGGCAACATTCTGGTTAACCCCAGAGCTACCACCGTTAAGGATGTCGAAATGCTCTACAAGAAGGCTATGTACAAGTAAGCTTTGCTTCCTTTTACACCTCACCCCCCCTGTGGCTATGCCACAGGGGGGTTTTATTTATCATATCGGGAGCTATGTAGAGATAAACTTACCCAACTAGCGTTTGCGCCCAGCAAAGGATTGACAAAATCCTTTGCTTTGGCTACAATGAAGGTGTATCTGCCTCTGTAGTTAAATGGATATAATAAACCCCTCCTAAGGGTTCGTTATGAG
>CAZSWQ010000082.1:0-8431 GCA_964611025.1 uncultured Ruminiclostridium sp. | reverse complement strand
ACACAGGTTACGGAAGTGCGGTTTTCTTGGGAGAGTATTTCATAGCAAATGTGAATTTCTCCCCCTGTCGGGGTGAATTTTACCGCATTACTCAGCACATTGGTGAGTATCTGTTGGACACGCACTACATCAACATGAATGATATGCCATTGTTTGATACGATTTTCCAGCACAATGCGGATATTTTTCTGCTTGGCGGCAAATTCAATGTTGACCAATATGCTCCGCAAGAGCTGTTTTGGGTGTATATCGCTTGGCTCAAGCTTCAGATTGTCCCCCTCAACCTTGTTGATGTCCAGTGTGTCGTTGATGAGACGCAGGAGGAATTGAGAGGAGTCTTGTATTTGCTTGAGGTTTTCTTTTGCCGTTTCATCCACCACGCAATCCGCCAGCGTTAAATTGGTGAGTCCAATGATGCCATTCATCGGAGTACGCATATCGTGGCTCATGCGGGCGAGAAAATCCGTTTTTGCAGCATTTGCTTTATTGACCAAGTCCATTTGTTTTTTACGGCGGCTGCTGACCACAGAAAGCAAAACAGCAGTGAAGACCAAGACCATAAAGACCAACAGCACAACGATACAGAGCAGGGGATTGGCATAAAGGAGTGTTTTGAGCAGGTGTTTTTGCTGATGTAAGGTGCTCTGGTCGTAATAATTGGCGAGCTGTTCATCGCTGATGCTGTTGATATAGCCATTGACGATGGCCAAAAGCTCATTGCCGTTTTGGTTGGAGACGGTGAAACCAATGTCTACACTATGTCCGATTTGAGGGCTGGTGAGTAAATTGGCAAAGCTGTCGGTCAGGTAGTGGTTGGCGGTGTAGCGATTTTCAAAACCAATATCTGCCTTGCCCTGACGCACCAAATCCACAACGTCTCGGGCGGTTTTGCCATAGACCACTGCTTGATGGGGTATACGCTCGGTAAAATCAGAACCAAGTGGCAAGGCGATGATGCAATCTTGCGGGTCTTTATTCAGGCTGTTTTTGTAAAAACGGAGCATCTCGACCGTGTCTATGGGCTGAGACCGCACCATATTGGACAACGTCATATAGTCATCATTGACGGGAATACCCAAAATCATATCATAGTGTTTTTTCTCGAGTGCCTCCAGAAAGGGAATGCTGCGGTCGTAGGTATCATAGCGGATGTTCAAGCCTGTTTTTTGGGAAAAGTGTTCCAAAATCGCCACGGTTACCCCCGCCAGATGCCCCATTTTGTCCCGCATGACATAGCGGGCAGCGTCCACAATGCAAAGAACATCTAAAGTTTGTTTGCGGGCGAGGAACTGTTTTTGTGCAGCGGTGAGAAAAAAAGAGGTGCGATTGTCCCCAAAATACTTCAGTTGTAACTTGCTTTGAAAATTGGGAAAGGCATAGGCAATTTGCATCAGTGCCTTGTCCATTTCTTCAATCAAGTCCGTTTTGCCAGGAGTGACCACAAAGTAATAAGGACGAGGGGCAAAACTTGCCACCGTTTTTGTGCCTTCAAAATAGCTCAAAGACACCGAACTTGCCACATCTACCCTGCCGTCTTCCAATGCCTCACGCTGGGCGGCCTGACTCTCACAGGGCACAAGAACGTAATCTACACCGTCCGCCTGTAAAAATGCCTCTACTTCAGCATTGCGGGTTTTTGCCGTGGCATAGACCGCCACACGGAGAGGCGAGAGCGTGCGGAAATCCTCTACAGTGACCTCGGCATTGTTGCTCAGGGCAGCGAGCGTGGTATAGACCAGCCCATAGCTCCGTTGGCAATAGTCGTACATGGTCTCAAGCGTATCGTTTTTCAGCATGCCTCCCACAATGTCAGCTTCGCCCGAAGCGACCAATTCCATAGACTTGGTGATAGAATCATTGACGCTCAAGTCTGGAAAGCTGATGTATTCGATTTTCCATCCCGTGTATTCGGCAATTTTTTGCAGATATTCGTAGGAATATCCGCTGTAATTGCCATTCATGCCGTCTTCGGATAAACCGTCTTGCTTGGGAAAGGCGACACGGACGGTTTTTTGCGGGGTGAGGGCTTGCTCACTGGCTTGGACAGGTGGGAGGAGAATCAGTAGACAGAGCACACAGAGCAAGAGGGAAAGAAGCGGTTTCAGATGATTCAAGCTGCTCATCCTTTCTTTTTTTGGAAAGTATATGGAGACAGCACCAGCAACTCAGCTAGGCCCTCCGCATAAAAAAACAATTTACTGACATATTTTATCAAAATAACCGCAAAAAAACAAGGGGAACTCGATACCCGTCTGTATCAATCCAGCCCCTTGGGAGAAATTCTATCGTTCCACTCGCATCTTTTCTCCAGAAAGGACAAAGGAACGATATTTTTTGGCAAAAAGGCTTGACAAGATATCTTTTGTATGTTAAAGTTGGAAAGCACTAAAGGAATGAGAGACACGGGCAAACCCGTGAGAAACAGAAAGAAGGGGTTTCATCATGAATATTGCAATGCTGGTCGTGTACTTTATGGGACTGATTGGGGTCGGGATTTATTGCCGCCGCCATGCTACCAATGTACACGGCTTTGTTTTGGGTGGACGCTCGGTTGGCCCTTGGCTGACCGCTTTTGCCTACGGCACGTCTTACTTTTCCGCCGTCATCTTTGTGGGCTATGCAGGGCAGTTCGGCTGGCGGTACGGCATATCGGCGGTTTGGATTGGCGTGGGCAATGCCTTTTTGGGTTCGCTCCTCGCTTGGGTCATCTTAGGACGTCGTACCCGCATCATCACCCAGCACTTGAACTCCGCCACCATGCCCCAGTTTTTCGCTGCACGCTTTGGCAATACCTCTTTGCGTGTGGGGGCATCGGTCATTATTTTTGTCTTTTTGATTCCCTACACCGCTTCGCTCTACAATGGGCTGTCTCGTCTGTTTGGCATGGCATTCAACATGGATTACTCTTTGTGTATCATTCTCATGTCTGCCCTGACCGCCATTTATGTCATTTTGGGTGGCTACATGGCAACCGCCATCAACGATTTCATCCAAGGCATCATCATGCTCTTTGCCATTGTCGCCATCATTCTGGCGGTCTTGAACGTCAACGGGGGCTTCATGGGCTCTCTGACCAGCCTTGCCGAAGTCTTTGACCCTGCGGTTTCGGAAGCCCCTGGCATTTTTGCTTCTTTCTTTGGGCCTTCGCCTTTGAGCCTGATTTTTGTCGTGATTTTGACCTCACTGGGCACTTGGGGTCTGCCCCAGATGGTACAGAAATTTTATGCCATCCAGAGCGAAGCCGCCATTCAAAAGGGCACGATTATTTCCACGGTCTTTGCCTGCTTCGTGGCGGGGGGCTGTTACTTCTTGGGGGGCTTTGGGCGTCTGTTTTCCACCACGGAAGCCGTGGCAGAACAGGGCTTTGACTCCATCATCCCCACCATGCTGTCCCATCTGTCGCCATTCTTCATTGCTCTGGCGGTGGTCTTGGTGCTCTCCGCCTCCATGTCCACGCTGGCAACTCTGGTCTTGACCTCCTCCAGCACCATGGTCATGGACTTCTGCAAACAGACCTTTTCCAAGAACATGGAAGACAAGGTGCAGTTGTCTTTGATTCGTGTTCTGGTGGTCGTGTTCATCGTGATTTCTGCCGTCATTGCCGTGATTCAATACAACAGCAGTGTGACCTTCATTGCCCAGCTCATGGGCATTTCTTGGGGGACATTGGCAGGGGCATTTTTAGCCCCCTTCCTCTACGGTTTGTACTGGAAAAAGACGACTTCTACCGCTTGCTGGGTCAGCTTCATTGTGGCAGTGGTCTTCATGACCGCCAACCTGCTCTGCCGTGATGCCTTCCCCGTGTTCTGGCAGTCGCCCATCCATGCAGGTGTTTTGGTCATGAGCATCAACTTGGTACTTGTGCCCTTGGTGTCGCTGTTCACCCGCAAACCAGATGCCAGTCTGGTCGAGCACGCCTTTGCCTGCTACGAAACCAAGACCCAAGCTCCCCTGCGTCAGACTCTGGGGGAATGATGCCACATAGCTTTTGATGTGCCAAATCATGGGCGCGGGCATATTGTATTTTTCATGTGTTTGTGCTATACTTTGGCATATCAAATCAATACAGACAGATGGGGGAGCTTGTGCGACAGGCTGAGAGGAAGATACATCTTCGACCCTGAGACCTGATGTGGATAATGCCACCGTAGGAAATCACCTTGCCTCGAACGCAAGAAATGCCTTTGGTGTTTCTTGCGTTTTTGTTTTGTATTGGGAAATGAGGAAACCATATGCACTACCAAACACAAATGGAAGCCGCTCGCTTGGGCATGGTGACACCCGAAATGGAGCAGGTCGCCCAGCAAGAACACCGTTCGGTCGAATTCATTCGGGAACACGTCGCAGAGGGTAAAATCGCCATCTGTGCCAACCGCCACCACAGTTGCCTTGTGCCCACGGGGGTCGGCTCTATGCTCAAAACAAAAATCAATGTGAATTTGGGCGTTTCCCGTGACTGCAAGGATTATGATGTGGAGCTGCAAAAGGTCATGGAGGCGGTACGTCTGGGTGCAGATGCCATCATGGACTTGTCTTCGCACGGCGACACCCGCCCCTTTCGGCGTCGCTTGACCGAGACCTGCCCTGTTATGATAGGCACAGTGCCTGTCTACGATGCCGTGATTCATCACCAGAAAGATTTACGGGAACTGACCGCCCAAGATTTTCTGGACGTCATCCGCCTGCATGCCGAGGACGGGGTGGACTTTCTGACCCTGCACTGTGGTATCACCCGCAAAACCATAGAGCAAATCAAAACCCACAAACGCAAAATGAACATTGTCTCTCGTGGTGGCTCTCTGGTCTTTGCTTGGATGAGCATGACAGGGCAGGAAAATCCCTTTTATGAATATTATGACGAGATTTTGGAGATTTGTCGGGCACATGATGTGACCATTTCCTTGGGCGATGCCTGCCGTCCCGGTTGTCTGGCGGATGCGAGCGACGTCTGCCAGATTGATGAGCTGGTGCGTCTGGGGGAACTGACCAAACGTGCTTGGGCACAGGATGTTCAGGTCATGGTAGAAGGTCCTGGGCATGTGCCCCTTGACCAAGTCGAAGCCAACATGAAGCTCCAGCAGAGCATTTGCATGGGTGCGCCGTTTTATGTCTTAGGCCCCATCGTCACAGACATTGCCCCAGGCTATGACCACATCACTTCCGCAATCGGTGGGGCGGTGGCTGGCATGGCAGGTGCAGCCTTTTTGTGTTATGTCACCCCCGCTGAACATCTGGCTCTGCCCAACGTGGAGGACGTCAAACAGGGTATTATTGCGAGTAAGATTGCCGCCCATGCCGCCGACATTGCCAAACACATCCCCCATGCCCGTGATATCGACGACCGCATGGGCGATGCCCGCCAGAAATTGGACTGGGACGCACAGTGGGCTTGTGCCCTCGACCCAGAACACGCCAAGGCAGTCCGTGATGACCGTGCCCCCGCCTTGGAAGAAACCTGCTCCATGTGCGGAAAATTCTGTGCCGTGCGCAGCATGAACAAGGCACTTTCGGGCGAGACCATCGACATTTTATAAAATGATAAAACATGATTTCCATCTTGCATCTTGCACAAAAAAAGCCCCTGTTCCACGTTTGCATCGTGGAGCAGGGGCTTTTTGTTCTCATTAGGTTTTGCGGTAGGTGCAGTAGGTATAGTCAATGCCCTCGTAGCTTTGGCACTCGCTCTCCTCCTCCAGCCACCACAGCGCGTCTTGGTCGAGGTTGGGGAAATAACAATCCGCCTGATAGCTCTGATGTACCTTGGTCACATAGGCGACATCACAATAGGGCAAGAGCTGACGGTAGACGCTCTCGCCTCCAATGACAAAGCAGTCGTGCGGGGCATATTCCACCAAGGTCTCCAAATCGTGAAAGACCTCCGCACCTTCAATGAGCAAGTCCTGATTACGGCTGAGAATCAGGTTGCGACGGTTGGGCAGAGGCTTGCCTTTGGGGAAAGTCGCTAGGGTCTTGCGTCCCAAAATGAGGTCGTGCCCTGAGGTCAATTCCTTGAAGCGTTGCAAATCGGGCTTGAGGTAGAGCAACTGCTCACCCTCGTTGCCGATGCCCCAATTTTGGTCGACAATGACAATCAATTTCATACCAATTCCTCCTATTGTGTCCAATGCTTCGCATCGGGTTTATTCTGCCACGGGAATGCTATGGGCAAAGGGATGGTAACGGTAGTCTTCCAGCTGAAAACTCTCTTTGGTAAAGGCATAAAAATCGCTGATGTTTGTATCTAGGTGCATTTTTGGGGGCGAGAGCGGTTCTCGTTCCAGAAGCTCCTTCACCATGGGCACATGGCGGTCATAGATGTGGGCATCGGCAATGACATGCACCAGCTCCCCCGCCACCAGCCCGCTGACTTGAGCGAACATCTGCAAGAGGGCAGCGTACTGCATGACATTCCAGCCGTTCGCTGTGAGCATATCCTGCGAGCGTTGGTGCAAAATCGCATTGAGCACGTTTCCACTCACGTTAAAGGTCATGGAATAGGCACAGGGGTATAAGCCCATTTCGGACAAATCCGCATGGTTGTATAAATTGGTCAAGATGCGTCTGGAAGCGGGGTTGTGTTTCAAGTCGTACAAGACCCTGTCCACTTGGTCAAAGTCGCCCTCTGGGTAGTGGTGCTTGATGCCCAGCTGATAGCCATATGCCTTGCCAATCGTGCCCTTTGCGTTCGCCCAAGCGTCCCAGACACCCGTGGACAAGTCTGCAACCCGATTGGATTTCTTTTGCCAAATCCAAAACAATTCCTCCAAGGCACTTTTGAAATACATACGGCGGATGGTCTGGATGGGAAAGGATTTGCGCAAATCATAGCGGTTCACTAAGCCAAATAATTTCACCGTGTGAGCGGGTGTACCGTCCGCCCAGCGTGGACGCACGGCTTGCTCAGTGTCCCAAACACCGTCCCGCAAAATCTGACGGCAGTTTTCCTGAAAAATCGTATCTGCATAGCTCATTGCTCAATGACCTCCTCTATCGTGACGTTCAGGCGTCCGTTGGACGCCAAGGACTGGATGGAAACCCGACACAGCACATTTTGCAAGTCCCGCTCGCTTTCGGTCTGACAGTCCACATATGCCCCCGCATGTCCCCGCCAAACACCGTCTTTTTCTTCCTCAAATAATACCAAGGCTTCTGTACCCAGACGCTGTTTTCGGTCGGCAGCACGCAGTGTTTTTGCCACGGCTTCCGCTCGGCTGGCACGGCTGGCTTTTTCTTGGCGGGTCAGTTGCCCGTCCATGCGGGCGGCGGGTGTCCCCTGACGCAGCGAATAGGGGAAGATGTGTAAATCAGAAAAGGCACAGGCTTCCACAAAGGCAAGGGTCTGCAAAAATTCTGCTTCTGTCTCCTGCGGAAAGCCCACAATCAAATCCGTTGTGATACCCACATGAGGAAAATATTGGCGGAGCAATGCCACAGACTGGGCATAGCGGGCAGTGTCGTATTTGCGGTTCATACGCTGGAGCGTGGCATCACAACCGCTTTGCATGGAGAGGTGAAAATGCGGACAGAGGTTTGTATATTGAGACAGTCTCTGGCAAAAGTCCTCTGTGACGGTGCGTGGCTCAAGCGAACCCAGACGCAAGCGACAGTGGGGCACGGCTTCACAAATGGCACAAATCAAATCCGTGGTGGTTTCGCCTCTGGGCAAATCCCGCCCCCAAGAGGAAATCTCTATGCCTGTGAGCACCAGTTCCCGATAGCCCATGCCTGCCAGACGTCGGCTTTCCGCCACGGCATCCTCGAGAGGCAAGGAGCGGATTTTCCCACGGGCATAGGGAATGATACAATAACTGCAAAAATTCACACAGCCATCTTCCACCTTGAGCATGGCACGGGTGCGCCCCGACAGCGACCCACTGGGCAGGGCTTCAAAGGTCTGTCGGGAAAAGGCATCGTCCAGTGCAATTTGGGGGCATTTTTTGCGGTAAGCCTCCTCGAGCAAATCCACAAAACCACGGCGGTCACCTGTCCCTGCCAAAACGTCCACACCCAGCGTTTTTGTCTCCTTGGGTGAGACCTGCGGATAGCAACCACAGAGGGCAAAAATGGCATCTGGCTTGCGTTTTTTGGCTTGGGAGAGGGTCTGGCGGGATTTGCGGTCGCTCATGGCGGTGACGGTGCAACTATTGACGATATAGGCATCTGCCTCGCAATCAAAGGGGACAATATCATGCCCTCGCTCCTCCAAAAGCAGACATAGACCCTGCGTCTCATACTGATTCACCTTGCATCCAAGGGTTTGGATGGCGATTTTCATGAAATATCTCCTTTGTTTTTATCGAGTTTCAAAAGTTTTCGTTGTTTTTCTTGCATGGTCTGCTATAATATTTGCATGCCTTGTGTCAAAACAACATTTCTTTCTATTGTACCTTGTCCCAGCCAGAGATGCAATCCTAGTTTTTGTTTTGATGCT
>CAZSWQ010000081.1:0-8502 GCA_964611025.1 uncultured Ruminiclostridium sp. | reverse complement strand
TGTCCTCGATGTCCCACCCCACACCCCCCCGTAGGGGACGGCATCCTCGACGTCCCACCCCACATCGTCCCACCCCACGCACACCGTAGGGGCGGATATCATCCGCCCGTGTCCCTATCCCCAATCACGGACAAATATGGAATTTGTCCCTACCCCCTACCCGCTTGGTCTTTTACCTCCCTTGCCAAAGGGAGGGGGACCGCAAAGCGGTGGAGGGATTCCTTTTCATTGTTTTTCAATTATGCATTATGCATTGCAAAGCACGGGAAACCCTTTCCTCAAATCAAACCCTTCCGCCACAATATGGCTTTCGGATTGGAGGAGCGTTTGGATTTGCCCCAGCATCTTCT
The DNA here is from genome assembly GCA_964611025.1 of uncultured Ruminiclostridium sp. GTDB lineage: Bacteria > Bacillota > Clostridia > Oscillospirales > Oscillospiraceae > Evtepia. Next base: position 8,152 of record CAZSWQ010000081.1, on the reverse strand, counting down.
GGGAAATACGCTCGCCCGCCACGAGGAGAGGAATCCCTGGGGGATATGCCCAAAGTGCGATGGCAGAAATACGTCCCACACAGTCTTCCAGCGGGCAGAGCTGCCAAGATAATTCTCTCGCCCGCCAGAGCGGATAGACCATTTCTGGTATTTGGGCTGTGGTTTGGCTGTGCTTCTGGGGCACTTGTGCTTTCTCTGCCAAAGCGTCCAGCTGCATCAGTGCCCCCGCCAAAGCGTCCAAGTTTGCCCTCTGCTCACCCAGCCCCGTCATGGCAATGGCATAATCAGGAAATGCCACCTCCAGCTCCATCTGAAAATCTTTCCGCAAACGCTCTGCCAGTTGGAAACCCGTCCAAGTCGTGCCCTTGGTATCAATCAGAATCTTGCTGGGGTCTTGTCCCCAATAGCATCTGACCTGTAAGCGTTTCAAACCCGCCACCTGCCCATAAAATGCCGCCAAATTCTCTCGCCAATTTTGGAGCAAGGCTTTCCCTTGGTCTTCCAGCAATCTGCCACAGCCGTCCAGCGAGGCGAGGAGCAAATAAGAGGGACTGCTGGTCTGAAATATCCCCATCTGCCGTTGCAGCTCTCTGTGCGATACCCGTGTGCCTTGGCGGTGTAATATCGCCGTTTGGGTCAGCGAGGGCAGGGTCTTGTGACAACTCTGTACCACCAAATCCGCCCCCGCCTGTACCGCCCCTGTGGGAAAATCGTCCGATAAACCCAAATGTGCCCCGTGTGCCTCGTCCACCAAAACGCAAAGCCCAGTCTCGTGTGCCAGTGCCACCAGCCCCCCAACATCAGAACAAATCCCCTCATAGGTCGGACTGACCAAAACGAGCAAACGGGCATCAGGATGGCATTCCAATGCCTGTGCCAGCGTCTCTAGGGGCAGTGCCCCCGCAGCGTTTAAATCAGGCAAAAGGGGTGCTTGCAAATAGACCGCCTCCAGCTGACAGAGTTCCAGTGCGTGATAGACCGCCTTGTGGCAGTGACGGGTGAGCAGTACCTTGTCGCCCCGCTGGGTGCTGGCACGGATGCCCGCCAAAATCGCCCCCGTACTGCCGTTGATGGAGAGGAAGCTCTCCGCACTGCCATAGAGCCTTGCCCAACGCCGTTGCACCTCGGCTAAAATCCCCTCAGGGTCGTGGAGGTCATCAAAGCCGAAAATTTCGGTGATGTCCATCTGGGCAGACAGCCCTTGTAAGTAGGGTGTCAGCGTGGGGTGACGTTTGTGACCAGGCATGTGAAAGGGAATCTGACCGGAAGTGCTGTAGTTTTGTAGTTGATTCCAAAGTGAATCCATAAAAAAAGCCTCCATTCTCATCAAAAATAAGGGACATTTCCTCTTGGTAAGGGGTCAGATGCCCTTGGGTGCAAAAATCTGACCCCTAAAAAAAGCCTTTGTCTGGGTCTAGGAGAACCGCCTCTCCTATGATACAGTAAACCCACAGCAAAACACAATCCCCCCCACCCCCGCAAAAACCGCATGGTCTTCATCCCCCTTACCCGTAGGGGACGGCATCCTCGACGTCCCACCACACACACACCGCAAAAACCACATGGTTTTTTACCTCCCTTGCCAAAGGGAGGGGGACCGCGAAGCGGTGGAGGGATTGCCCTTTTCATTATATTATTGTTCATTAGGAGGAACGCAACCATGGAACAAAAACGCTTAAACCACACACAGAGCATCGTGATGTGTGCGATGTTCACCGTCCTGACCTACCTGTTCACCATGCTTAATGTGAACCCTTTGGGCTTACCTGGTGGTCTTGTGCATCTGGGGAATATCCCTTTCTTCATTGCAGCCATCTTGTTTGGCAAAAAAATTGGTGCTATTTCTGGCGGGGTCGGCATGGCATTGTTTGACTTGCTCTCTCCCTATGCCATCTGGGCACCCTTTACGCTGGTCATCGGTCTGGCAACTGGCTATGTCGTGGGTCTGTGTACGGAACAGAAGCAGAGCTATCCCTTCTATTTTCTGGCAGTCGTCGCCGCCGCCGTGGTCAAAATCGTCGGTTACTATATCGCAGAAGGCTTCATCTATGGCAACTGGGTTGCACCCGTCGCTGCCATCCCCGCCAACCTGTCTCAGGTGGTCGTCGCCGCCGTGGTCGTCCTGATTATCATCGAGCCTCTGAAAATCGCCGCACGGAAAACCATCCTCCGCCAAGCCCATTAACAAGAACCGTAAAACCACGAGGCAAACTCCGCCCCGTGGTTTTTATTTTCCAACCTCCCTTGCCCGTAGGGGACGGCGTCCTCGACGTCCCCCCCACATGGTTTTCTTTCCCACCCCACACCCCGTAGGGGTGGATATCATCCGCCCGCACACCCCGCCCCACACCCAAACCGCATGGTCTTCATCCCCCTTGCCAAAGGGGGACGTCATCGCAGATGACAGGGGGATTCTTTTCATTCTGCATTATGCATTATAAATTATAAATTGCCTTTCAGAAAGGATGATTGTCTATGTATGCACTGATGAGTGCTGGCCCCACCCGTGTCCACCCCGCCGTAATGCAGGCACGCAGCCTGCCCTTCCCGAACCCCGACCAAGACCTTGACTTTGTGGAAGCCTACCACAGGCTCTGCCAAGACCTGAGTACCCTCTTGGGCAGCAGTGCCCATGAAACCCTGATTCTGGGTGGCGAGGGCATCTTGGGCTTGGAAGCCGCCATTGCGAGCCTGACCGAACGTGGCGACCGTGCCCTTGTTCTGGATAACGGCATTTTTGGGGCGGGCTTTGCGGACTTCATCAGCATGTACGGGGGCGAGGCCGTCTGCTATAGCACCGACTACAGCCAGCCCCTCGACCCCGAAGCCCTGCGCCGCTACCTCGAAACCGACCACAATTTCAAATATGCCACCGTGGTACACTGCGATACCCCCAGCGGGATGCTCAATAACGTGGACGTCCTCTGCCCCATTTTGCAGGAATTTGGGATTTTAACCGTCGTCGATAGCGTCGCCGCCATGTTCGGCGAAGCCTTGGACATCAAAAACGGCATGGATATTGTCTGCGGTGGCTCTCAAAAAGTCGTCTCCGCTCCCCCAGGACTTGCCTTTGTCACCCTCAGCCCCCGTGCTTGGTCGTGCCTCCGTCAACGCAAAAGCCCCATCGCCTCGTTCTATGCCAACCTCATGACCTTTGCCAGCTACTACGAGGACAAATGGTTTCCCTATACCATGCCCGCCAGTGACCTCATGGGTCTGCGGGTCGCCGTCGACCGTCTGCTCGCCGACAGCGACCGCCTACAGCGACATGCCCGCTTGGCTGCCGCCTGCCGTCATGCCCTGCAAGCGGGCGGTCTGACCCTGCACCCCAGCGAGGGCTTCTCCAATACCGTCACCGCCTTCTTCGTCCCTGAGGGGCTTTCCTATGATATGATTTTGGAAAAAATGCAAAAAGAGGAAAAAATTATGCTCTCAGGCTCGTTTGGATGCTTTGGCGGCAAGCTCTTGCGCATTGGACACATGGGCGAAAACTGTCAGGAAGAGGCACTTTTGCAAACCCTGTCCAGCTTGGAAAACGTCCTCAGAGGGCTGTCTTGGCAGGGCAGGGGCGGCTTTTGTGCCAAATTCCACGAAAAAATGGAATAAGTTAGGAAAGAGCCAAAAAAAAATCTGACAAATCGGATATTTTTTTGTGATTTTTCGCAAATGCTTATTGCGTTTTAAACAGCAACATGATATACTTCCCTTGAACTTAGGGCGAGTGACCTGACAGCAGAAAAAAAGCGGACACGTTCTCCTTTCCTGACTGCTTGCAAAAGTGAAAAGGTAAGGTGTCTCTGTGCGTTTTTTATAATGTTGCACTTCTATCGTCTGTGGTTTCAAGGCAGCCTAGATGCTTTGTAAACGCAGAGGCAATCCTTGTGATACACCTATCTTGCTTGCAAGAGTGAGGTAGGAACAATAATAAAAAATCAGTTATGAAGGAGCAATTTTGTTATGAACGCTTATATCGAACAAGTTCTCGACACCGTCAGAGCAAAGCACGCATCCGAACCCGAATTCGTCCAGACCGTCGAAGAAGTTCTGGAATCCGTCGCACCCCTGATTGAAGCACATCCCGAATACGAAAAGGTTGACCTGCTCGGCCGTATGGTCGAACCCGAACGTATGTTCACCTTCCGTGTTGTATGGATGGACGACGCTGGTGCATGGCACACCAATATCGGCTACCGTGTCCAGTTCAACGGCTCTCTCGGCCCCTATAAGGGCGGCTTGCGCTTCCATCCCACCGTATACTCCGGTGTCATCAAGTTCTTGGGCTTTGAACAAATCTTCAAGAATGCACTGACCGGTCTGCCCATCGGTGGCGGTAAGGGCGGCTCCGACTTCGACCCCCGTGGCAAGTCTGACGCTGAAATCATGCGTTTCTGCCAGAGCTTCATGACTGCTCTGTATCGTTACATCGGGCCCGACACCGACGTTCCCGCAGGCGACATCGGCGTTGGCGGCCGTGAAATCGGCTTCCTGTTCGGCCAGTACCGCCGCCTGAAGGGCATGTGGGAAAATGGCGTTCTGACTGGTAAGGGCCCCACCTACGGTGGTTCTCCTTTCCGTCCTGAAGCAACTGGCTTCGGTGCTGTTTACTACACCGTTGAAGTGCTGAAGCACTTCGGCACCGACATCAAGGGCAAGACCGTTGGTGTTTCCGGCTTCGGTAACGTTGCTTGGGGTATCTGCAAGAAGGTCGCTGAACTGGGCGGTAAGGTTGTTACCATCTCCGGTCCTGACGGCTACTGCTATGACCCCGATGGTGTTGTCACCGCAGAAAAGATTGACTACCTGCTCGAAATGCGTAACTCCGGCCGTGACCGTGCTCAGGACTATGCTGACAAGTTCGGCTGCAAGTTCGTTGCTAAGAGCAAGCCTTGGGGCGAAGCTATGGACATCGCAATGCCCGCAGCTTACCAGAACGAAATCACCATGGTTGAAGCTGAACTGCTGGCTAAGAACGCTGACCTGTACTACATCGAAGTTGCAAACATGCCCACCACCAACGATGCTCTGGCATTCTTGAAGGGTAAGGTCAAGGTTGTTGCTCCTTCCAAGGCAGTTAACGCTGGCGGTGTTGGTGTTTCCTCTCTGGAAATGTCCCAGAACTCCGAACGTCTGACTTGGCAGCCTGCTGAAGTCGACGAAAAGCTGCAGAACATGATGAAGACCATCCATGACATGTCCGCTTCTGCTTCCGCAGAATACGGTCTGGGCTACGACTTGGTCGCAGGTGCAAACTTGGCGGGCTTCCTGAAGGTCGCTACCGCTATGATGGATCAGGGTGCATTCTAATTTAGAACCCCCCCTTCACACATCAATCAAACCCCCCCGTTGCAAAGCAACGGGGGGGTTTTTGTCCTCCAAATATTTCATTCCTCATTGCCCCTCCCCCGTAGGGGCGGATACCATCCGCCCGCATCACCCACCAACGTCCCACCCCATATGGTCTTCATCTCCCTTGTCAAAGGGAGGGGGACCACGAAGTGGTGGAGGGATTTTCATTTTTCCTGATGAATGTTGAGGGCTTTTTTCAAAAATGCGGGCACAGGTGCACCGAGGCGCAGGGCATTTTCCAAAATACTGCCCAGCTCCGTCAGCGTGTACCAAATGAGTACCATGGGACAGAGAAAGGTGCTGTATGCCAAGGGGAAGTCTGGCACGTTGGCGGCCACCATGCCTAGGAGCAAATCTGCCACCGCCGCCACCATCACCGCCACAATCGCCCCGACCTTGTGCCAAATGCCCCTGCGGGCTTTCTGGGAACTCCACGCCCCTTCCGCACTGGCGGCCAAACTGCCCGTTAAAAAGTCCAAGCAGAGACAAATGAGCCAGAGTATCATAAGCCAGCCGAACCAGCCCCAAACGGCAGTGCAGGTGGCAATGCAGGCACTGAGCGTCGCCTTCCATTCTAAGAGAGATTTTCCCATAGCCTCATGCCCTTTCTGTCAGACGCTGTAGAAGCTCGTCTGCAAAGCGGTAAGCACAAAGGTAGTCCATGGTGCTGTCTGCGAGGGAAAAGCGTGCCTGCACACGCTGACGCTCTGTCAGGGGCTTCCCCTCCAGTTTGCTGGTATCTACCCCCAAAAAATCGGCAATCGCCAAGGCATCTGCCCGTGCCAGCTTCTGCCGAAATGCAGGCTTGCATAAGTCCTCTACATCGGTCTTGCTCGTGTGGAAACCATGCTCCAAAAGCACCGCAGGGGCGCGTGTGCCCGTCAGGACGGTGAACGGCTCGTGGCGGTGGGGGTTGGTCGCCAAGGGCACAGCTGCCTCTTTCCAGCGGGCAAGAAAGCAGCGTCCTGCCCGATTGCGTAGGGCATCTGCTCCTGAGGCGGCGGTAAAGAGCATGTGTCCAGACGGTGTCTGCCAGCCACCCGTGCCAACGGCATTGGAGTGGAGGGAAACATAAAGACGCAAGCTGGGCTGGGTGTTGGCACGCTGACAGCGTACCGAGAGGCTGGGGTAGTCTTCTGCTCCACGGGTGAAGCAGTAGGGCACACCGAGACAGTGCAAGTGCTGGGCAATTTGCTGGCTCAAATCCCACGCAAATTCGGCTTCAAAATAACGCCCATCTGGGCTTTGGTTGGGGCAGCCGTTCCCGTGTCCCGCATCGAGACAAACCAGAGGATGTTGTGACATAAAAAACGCACTCCTTTTTCATTGTTATCTAAAAGGGGGTGCATGCGGGCAAAATGTGTATGGAAACGTACAAGAAAAACAAAATTTTTTCTCCTTGGTATAAAATTGGGACAGAACAGAAAGACTAATGAACGGAAACCAAAACCGAGGCACGTAGGGGCGGATATCATCCGCCCGCACCAAAAACCATCGTGCCCCATGTAGGGGCGGATATCATCCGCCCGAATCAAAAAATCATCGTGCCAGAAAAGGAGAAACCATGCACAGAGCCAAAACAAAACGACTGCCCGTAGAACAGGTGGATAAGGTCGGTATGCGGAAATACGAACACAGCGGTCAGTATGAGGCAGAAAAGCAGGAGCACTATATGGAACAGGTCTATGAGAATCTGTTTGAGGACATCATCTTGAACCTGTGACACACTTTGAACCTGTGACACACTGGGGGGCAGACCTGCCCCTCAGTTTTTTATTTTACCCAAACTTAACCCAAACACGCTTTTGGATTTCATCACTCCCTGCTATACTATCCCTCGTAGGGGCGGATATCATCCGCAGATGACAGGGGGATTGTCCTGTTCACTGTTCACTTTTCATTTTTCCTACCCTCAGCAGAGAGGAGGCGATGTTATGGACTTGGAGATCGACGAATTCATCTTTGATGAAGCAGAGGAAAGCCATGTCAGCGAACGCTAAATAGAATACGGAATCTTCTACAACCAAGGCTAGCCCTTGGTTTTTTTGCATCTCCCCATTCAAATCCATATGGTCTTAACCCTATCCCCCTTGCCAAAGGGGGAAACCGTCGCAGACGGAGGGGGATTGCCTTTTTCTCTTTTCATTATGAATTATCATCCCCCCGTAGGGGACGGCGTCCCGACGTCCCCATCCCCGCTTGGTCTTTCATTCTTCACTTTTCATTCTTCTCATTCTTCATTGAAAACCACCTTGTCTTTTTCTTTTCATTATGAATTGTGCATTCTCCATTATGAATTATCATCCCCCCGTAGGGGACGGCGTCCCGACGTCCCCACCCCACACACACCTTGTAGGGGCGGATACCATCCGCCCGTGTCTCCCATCCCTCGTCCCCACCCCATCCACAAACGACAGAGAGATTGTCCTTTTAAACAACAAAAAAGAGCCTTAACCGAAGTTAAGACTCTTGGAGCATCTAGGCAGATTCGAACTGCCGACCTCATCCTTACCAAGGATGCGCTCTGCCGACTGAGCTATAGATGCAAGTATTTAATTTTACTGTGGCGCAAAAAAGGATGGTGGAGAGGGAAGCGACTGCTTCCCTGCTCACAACATCAAAAATGGCGACGCCGATGGGACTTGAACCCACGATCTCCGGCGTGACAGGCCGGCGCGATAACCGACTTCGCTACGGCGCCACAAAAGCGAACAAAGTGAAGAAAAAAATCTGGCAGGGGCAGAAGGATTCGAACCCTCGGCACGCGGTTTTGGAGACCGCTGCTCTACCAACTGAGCTATGCCCC
>CAZSWQ010000080.1:694-8856 GCA_964611025.1 uncultured Ruminiclostridium sp. | reverse complement strand
CCAATAGAAATACTTTCAAAATGTTTGCCAAATGCACTATTATCATTAAATAAAATTACATTGAACTTTAGCAGAATATTATTTTTAATATTAGATACAGTTACCACTATGATTGCAATGACGATTGTAGATTACTTTATGGACAGTGTTTCAGCAACAAGTAGTTCAATTTTAGTGATTTCCATTATCATGGCATTGATTGGTGTAGGTGATATAAAAGCTAAACCAATCAAATGAGGATACTCTTTGGCAACACTGCTTGCAAAAGGGCGTGTCATTTATGATATTTTGTCCCTGCGTTGATTTGGAAGGCACGGTAGAGCTGTTCGAGGAGCATGACACGGGCGAGGTGGTGGGGGAAGGTCATGGGGGACATGGACAGGCGCAAATCCGCCTCCTGCTTGATGCCCTCGTGCAGACCGAATGACCCACCAATGAGCAAGGTCAGGGTGGATGCGCCCGCCGACTGCCAAGTGTCCAGTTGTTGTGCCAGAGCTTCGCTGGAGCGTAAGCTCCCCTCGATGCACAGGGCAATCACCTTACCCCCCTTGGGGAGCTTCTGACGGATGCTCATTGCCTCTTTTTCCAGTGCATTTTGGATTTGGGCGGGGGAAGGCTTGTCGCTAAGACGTTCTTCGGGCAGTTCCAAAAGTTGTAGTTTGGTGTGTGCCCCCAGACGTTTTTGGTATTCTGTGCAGGCATCGAGATAAAACCGCTCTTTCAATTTTCCGATGCAGATGATGTATACTTGTCGCATAAAAAACCCTCCGTTGTATTCAGATGGAAGAAAGGACAGCAACACTTGTGTTGCTGTCCTTTGGTCATTTTTGTATCAACCGATATTGGGGAGCATGTGCTCGTCGTCGTCTGTTTCGACCAGCTGGATGTCTGCGCCTAGGTGTTGCAATTTCTCCACGATGTCCTCATAGCCACGTTCGACGTGGTAAATTTGGTCAATTTCCGTGACACCCTCGGCGGCGAGCCCTGCAATAATCATTGCCGCCCCAGCCCGCAAGTCACAGGCACTGACGGGTGCGCCCGTCAGTTTGGGGACGCCTTCAATGACCGCCAGCTTGCCGTCTACGGTCATTTTTGCTCCCATGCGTCGGAATTCTTCGGCATAGCGGTAGCGGTTGTCCCAAACGCTCTCATTGAGGATGCTTGTCCCCTCTGCCAGACAGAGCACGGCGGCAATTTGGGGTTGCATGTCCGTGGGGAAACCAGGGTAGGGCATGGTTTTCACATTGGCACGGTTGAGCTTCCCCGTGCGACGCACGATGAGGGAATCGTCTTCTTCGGTGATGTCCACGCCCATTTCCTCCAGCTTCACACTGATACAATCCAAGTGTTTGGGGATGATATTCTTGATGCGGACTTCGCCCCCTGCGGCAGCAGCGGCTGCCATATATGTCCCCGCTTCGATTTGGTCGGGGATGATGGAGTAGAAGCCCCCAGACAGGCGTGGCACACCACGCACTTTGATGATGTGCGTCCCTGCACCACGGATGTCTGCACCCATGGAGTTGAGGAAATTGGCGAGGTCAACAATGTGAGGCTCTTTGGCGGCATTTTCGATGACGGTCATGCCGTCAGCGAGCGTGGCGGCAATCATGATGTTCATGGTTGCCCCGACGGAGACCACATCGAGGTAGACATGCCCGCCTGTGAGACGTGCTTCACGGCTTTTTGCGAGGATGTAGCCATTTTGTACGTCAGAGTCGGCGTTCATGGCGGAGAAGCCTTTTTGGTGTTGGTCGATGGGTCGTGCGCCCAAATCGCAACCACCAGGCATGGGCACGGAAGCTTCTCCAAACCGCCCCAGAAGTGAGCCGACCAAGTAATAGGAAGCCCGAATCTGGCGGGCGAGGTCGTAGGAGACGGTATGTTTGGATACGCAGGAACAGTCAATGTCCAAGGTCGTGCGGTCGACCGTGCGAACGACTGCCCCAAGGTCACGCAGGATGTTGAGAATCAGGGAAACGTCGCTGATTTGGGGGACATTTTCAATGCGACAGACCCCATCTACCAAAAGGGTAGCGGGGATGATGGCAACGGCGGCATTTTTCGCCCCGCTGATTTCGACCTCCCCGTGTAGGGGATTGCCCCCATGAATGATATATTTTGTCAAAACGGCACCTTCTTTTGTTCGTGTCAAGAGCATAAAAAAATCTTGGAATGTCTTTTGAATGGTGGCATGGGCACACGTCCTCGCCGGAAGTTCCAATTCAGTCTACAAAAATCTAACTCTATTATACCACTAAACCGAATAAAATCAAAACAATTTTTCAAATGGTATAAATTTCACAAGCCAATGGCAGAAAGGCACATTGCACTTATGGGAAAGCATGGTATAATAAAAGGGCGAGATACACACAGAAAGGATGATAGTCCCATGCAATTCAAGGAAACTATGCTCGACCAACATACTTACTATGAGGGTGTGATTGTGAATGTCCGCCAAGACAGCGTCCGCCTGAACGACGGCTCGGAATCGAAAAGAGAAGTTGTGGAACATCCAGGCGGGGTGGCTGTGGTGGCACTGGACAAAGATAATAATGTCATTATGGTCAGACAGTACCGTTACCCCGTGCAGGCAGAGACATGGGAATTGCCTGCGGGTAAGCTGGAACGTGGCGAAGAACCCAGAGAAGCCGCCCTGCGTGAACTGGAAGAAGAAACGGGTGTTGTCCCGACCGATGTCATGTCTCTGGGGGAAACCTACTCCTCTCCTGGGATTATGGAAGAACGCATTTACCTCTTTTTTGCCAAGGGTCTGGGGCAAGTGGATGCCCATCCCGACGAGGGCGAATGTTTGGAAATGCGTCGCATGCCCTTGGAGACCGTATACCAGATGGTTATGGACAACCGCATCAAGGACAGCAAAACCGTCATTGGCATTTTGAAGGTTTGGCAAAAGCTCTACGGATGAAACACAGCCCCACAGGGGCAAGCAAACACAAGCACAGAGGCAGGAGGTAAGGCATGCAAAAAAAACGAGTGCTGATTGTGGAAGATGAAAAGAGCATCGTGGATATTCTGCGGTATAATTTACAAAAAGAGGGCTATGAGACGCTGGAAGCCTATGACGGGGCACACGGGCTTGCCTTGGCAGAGGAACAGTCCCCCGACCTCATGCTCTTGGATTTGATGCTCCCACAAATGGACGGTTTCGCCGTGTGCCAAGCCCTCCGACAGGCGGGCAGTCAAATTCCTGTGCTCATCATCACCGCCCGTGAGGAGGAAAAGGACAAAATCCTAGGCTTGGAAATGGGTGCAGACGACTATATCACAAAGCCCTTTTCCGTGCGGGAATTGCTCGCCCGTGTGAAGGCAAATATCAGACGCAATGAAATGCCCCGCCCCAGCGGGCAGGAGAGCCACCTGCGTCCCAGCGAAGCCAAGGCACGCATTCATGTGGACTTGGAAAAGCACTGTGCCAAAAAAGATGGGGTGCTTTTGGAACTGACCCAGCGGGAATTTGAACTTTTGAAATTCCTCGCCAGCCACCCAGAGACGGTCTTTTCCCGTCAGGAACTGATGGAGCAGGTTTGGAATTATGAGGGTTTTGTGGGCGATGTGCGGGGTGTGGATGTCACGGTGCGCCGTCTGCGGGAAAAAATCGAAGACAATCCCGCCCAACCGAATTTCATTTTGACCCGCCGTGGTCTGGGCTATTATTTCAAAGATACCACCGCACCGTAGAGGACGGCATCCTCGGCGTCCCGACCTCCGCAAACCATGTCGTAGGGGACGGCGTCTCGACGTCCCTTGTACGGCGTCCCGACCTCCGAAAACCATGTCGTAGGGGCGGATATCATCCGCCCGCACCTACCCCCAAAATCCGCCCGCACCCACCAATCCGCCCCACCCATCCCAAACGGAAAGGAGTTTGTTGCTTGTTTCGCAGTTTACAAATGAAATTGGTCTTGATTATGGTCTTGCTGGTCACCTGCCTCATGACGGTGGCGGGGGCATTTTTAATCAACTCCATCGGACGCTTTTACTTGAATGAATTTTATAGCCAAATGCGTGAGGTCTTCGAGCAAGACCGTGGCTTTTGGCGCGATTTGACCGTCCCCAGCATGGAAGAAGAAAATGCGGTGGTAGGTCTGCAAGCCGTGCTCTCCGCCAATATGGGCATGCTGGGTGTGGATGGACGCAACCGCAATTATTTTATTTTGGATGCCACAGGGACGCAGTTTTTGGCTGGCTCGAATGAAGAACAGGCAAAAACCTTGCGCATCACGAATAATATTTTAACCGCCGTGCAGACCCGTGAGGCGGGCTTTCGGAATGATTTGACCGCCCAGTATATGGATGTCGCCGTACCCATCCAGCGTGGCGAGACGCAGTACATCCTCTATATTTTGGACAACCGCCAGACCGTGCAGGACTTGAGCGGGGAAATGTTCGTCTTAATCATCGAATCTCTGGGCTTTGGCTTGGTCATTTCCATTTTGCTCTCGTTTTTGCTCTCCAAAACCATGATTGTCCCCCTGCGTCGGCTGACCGAGGGGGCAGAGCACATGGCAGAGGGCGAATGTTTGGAGACCCTCTCTGTCCATTCTCAGGACGAAATTGGGATTTTGACCAACACCTTCAACAAGATGGCGGAGCAATTACAAACCACCATTCAAGTGGTCGAAAACGAAAAAACCAAACTCGCCGCCCTCTTTCGCAACATGACCGACGGTGTGGTCGCCTTCAACCGTCGGGGTGAGGTCATTCATGCCAACCCCGCCGCCGAGGAAATGCTCGCCCGCAGTATCCCCTTAGGCGGTTCGATTCAATATGATGTGCTCTTTGGGGATATTTTCCTGATTGAAGATGTGCTCGCTCTGGAAAATGATGCACTGGAACACGATTTGCAGGCGGGCAAAAAAAGCCTGCATTTGCTCTTTGCCCGTTTTTCCCGTGAGGCAAAAGCGGGTGTCTTGGTGGTCATTCACGACGTCACCCAGCAGGTCAAAACAGAGACCATGCGGCGGGAATTTGTCGCCAATGTCTCGCACGAGTTGCGTACGCCCTTGACCAATATCCGCAGTTATGCCGAGACCCTCGCCGATGCGGACGACGACATGCCCCCCGACATGAAACGCAGTTTTTTTGAAGTCATTTTGAACGAGAGCGACCGCATGACCCATATTGTGCAAGACCTCTTGACCCTCTCCCGTCTGGATTCCGACCGTGCAGAATTTCACATGACCGTCTTTGGATTTGGGGAAGTGCTTTGGGATTTGTATCAGGCGGTGCGACTGGAAGCTGAACGACGTACCCACCGCCTCAGCTTGGACATGCCCCCCGATTTGCCCGAGATTTACGCTGACCGAGAACGCATTTTGCAGGTGCTCATGAACATCACCTCCAATGCCCTGAAATACACCCCAGACGGGGGCGAAATCCAGATGACCGCTGGGACAAGCTCTGGCATGGTCTGGGTGGAAGTCAAAGACAACGGCATCGGCATCCCGCCCAGCGACCGAGAACGCATTTTTGAGCGTTTCTATCGGGTCGACAAGGCACGTTCCCGTGAATCGGGCGGGACAGGTTTGGGTTTATCCATTGCAAAAGAAATTGTGAACCGCCACGGGGGTGAGTTGTCTTTGGTGGATACGGGCGGGCGGGGGACAACCCTGCGTCTCGCCCTCAAAACGGAGGCAAACCATGCACAGGACGTACATTGAACGCATCAAAACCTTTGCCCTCATTGTCTTGACGATTACTGCGGTTTTGCTCATTCGCCAAGTGGCGATTTATGATGCTTGGGGCAGGCAAGATACCTTTCACACAGGCAACCCTGTCCCCAGCAGTACGGGCGCGCATCGCATTGTCCGCTTGGAAGCCCTCGCCGTCCAGAGCAGTGCAGGGCGTGTTGGCATACAGTATGCACAAGAGGACTTGAGTGCCTTGCAGGATGCGGGCTTGACGGCAGTCTTGCAAGAGAGCCTAGAGGCGATGGATAACCTGCAAAACAGCACGATGACTGCTTGGGCAAGTCAAATCACAAGCACAAACCCTTGGGTTTATTTTGACTTCGGGGCACGCTATGTCATGGATACGCTTGCCCAGTGCTTGGGGGTCAATTTGCGTTATCCCAGCGGGGAAGCACTGACCGCTTGTCTTTTGGCAGAGGAAAAAGGCAAGCTATGGCTGTATACCCATAACGAATACACGGGCGAAGTACGGCGCGCCACGGTGCATGGGAATGGTGGCTTAGAGGCAAAACTCCCCCCTTTGCCCAGCCCCAATGGGCTGCGCTTTGCGCTGGAAGCGGAGGGGAGTCTCTTTGCTGTCCTTGCCCCCATGACCATGCTCAGTCCGTCTCTGGAGGCATATCCTGTCTATGTGCAGAGCAATCCTCTGGCGGATTTGACGGAGACGGCAAGAGAGAGTCTCTTGCACGCGCTCTCCTTCAATGCCCAAGCGGTTTCCTATTATGACAGTGCCGACGGTTTGGTCATTCGGGAGGGACAGCGTACCTTGCGTTTGCTCTCGGAGGGCGGTTTGCATTACCACGACCAAGCGGGCACATCTGGATATTTTTTCGCCCCAGACCAAGCGGTCTTGCTGCAAAATTTGCAGGATTTGCTGGTACAGCTCCTGCAAGAACATGCCCCCAATGTCACACCCTATTACCAAGATAGCGTGGAAACGGCAGGGGGTACACTGGTGCGTTTTGACTATCACTTAAACGGGGTGGCAGTACAGGGCTTTGGGGCAGAGTTTTTGGTACAGCAACAAGTCATCACTGATTTTACCATCTACCTGCACGGCTATACCCAAACCGAGACGCAGAAAACACCCCTGCCCTTGGCACAGACCGCCGCCGCCATCTCCAACACAGGACGCATCCATGTACCCTTGCGTCTGCGTTATTTGCAGGCAGAAGCGGGGGCTGACTTTGTACCCATGTGGATAGTCACGCAAGAGGAGGGCTGACCGTGGCAAAAGAACACATCAAAACTATGGTGCTTCTTCTATTGGTGAGCGTCAATATTTTTTTACTGGTTTTGGTTTTGAGGCACAGTGCCGAGCAGAGCAAGAGCCAAGCCTTCTTGGAGGAAAATTTGCGTTCTTTGGCGACAGGAAAAGGCTTGACCTTTTCTTGGGAGGACATCTCTTGGGAGACCATGCCCAGCATACAGAACACCAGTTTACCCGAAACGAGCGGGCAGGATTTTGCCACTTTGGTGCTGGGCAGTGCCGTGGAGGGTGTCCGTGTGCAGGCGGGCACGACCTACCGCAATGCTCAGGGGTATTTGACTTGGTATGGGGACGGCTCTTTTTTCCTGCACTATGACAGCCCCCCAGCAATTGGCACAAAGGAAGAACAAGCCCAGCGTTTTTTGAAGACCGCCCAGCTGAGTGCCATCTTTCAATATGAGGAGGAGGGCTTGGCATATCATCAGGTCTGGCAGGGGCAACGTCTCTTGGATTGTCCCATCCAGTTTTTTTACGAAGATGGTCGCTTGACGAGCGTGGAGGGGAAAATTTGGCTGGGCAATTTGGAACACTTGCGCAGTAGTCAAGACAGCTTAGACAGTGCAACCCTGCTGTTTTTGCTCATCTCCCATTGGGAAGGGGGTGCAGGGCATTTGGGCATAGAGCCTGCTTACCGCTACGTCAGTACGGGATTGTCCAAGCAAGCCAGTCTCTTGCCTGTCTGGCTGGTCAGCCATGGACAAGACAGCTATCTGCTCGATATGCTCACAGGCGACCTGCGCTGGTACGCCAGCTACTAAATGAACAGCAAAAAGGAGAATGTATTTCATGTCCCACGCTTTTTCCCCCGCCCAGCCCGACGAGCTGGAAGATATTGTTGCCCTGTATCAGGCGGTGACATGCCATCTGATTGAAACGGGTCTTGACCAATGGGACGAGACCTACCCCACACGAGAGATTTTGGCAGAGGACATTGCCCGACAAGAGCTGTACGTCGCCCGTGAAGCGGGTGCATACCTCGCCGCTTTTTGTTACAACCGTGATTGTGTGGCGGATTATGAGGCAGGTGCATGGCAGGATACTTCAGGGCAGTATGCGACCATACACCGTCTTTGCGTCAACCCGCAGTATCAGGGGCGGGGCTTGGCAAAACAAGCCATGCAAGCACACGAAGCCCTCTGCCCGCCTGACATTCGCTCCATCCGCTTGGATACCTTTTC
>CAZSWQ010000080.1:0-684 GCA_964611025.1 uncultured Ruminiclostridium sp. | reverse complement strand
CCCGCATCCGCTCGCAACCCCCGCAACTCCCCGCATCCGCCCGCAACCCCCGCAACTCCCCGCAAATCCAACCGCATCAAAACCGACCCCTGCATCTATCCCAAAATCAGCAAAGGAGGTACATCCATGGATATTCAACGACTGCGTCAGTACAGCAAGTATTTGACCCCCGCCCAAAAGCAAACCTTGGAAAAAGTAGAAAAAGCGGAAAAGGCGGAAAAAACCGCCAAGGCTCAAGGGGAAAAACCGAAGGAAGACCGTTTGGAGATTTCTAAGGAGGGCAAAGAAGCGGGCAAAACCCTGCCTTATGACAGAGAAAAAGTTCTGGAGATTCACAAAAAGGGCTTTGAGCGTGTGCCCACCCCCGAGGAGAGCAAGTATTACTGGGAAGCCCGCAAAAACGACCCAGAGCTGGATGCGGAACTGTACCAGCAGGACAAGGCAGAAGCCTTGGCATTTGTGGGCAAAATCCAAAACCTGCTCATGAAAGCCGTCTCTGGTCAGCCCCTGACCCCCGAGGAAGAACAAATGGTCAAAAATGACCCCGCCCTGCAACAGGAAATCGAACGCAGAAAAGGGCAGTCGTTTTCCGCCTATGTGTAGGGGCTTCCTGTGCCCTGTGGTTTGTATTGCGTTCATGTTGTAGGGGCGGATATCATCCGCCCGCAAACCCATGAACTCGCC
>CAZSWQ010000079.1:0-8950 GCA_964611025.1 uncultured Ruminiclostridium sp. | reverse complement strand
ATATAGACAAAGGTAGAATATTGCATCTCAAAGCCACGCATCGCCAGCACAAAGAAGACCAGCGTATAGGCGGAGACGAAAATCAGCGAGAAGAAACGAGGCATTCTCAGAATCTTATACGCCAGATTGCGCTTACCTCCCAGCTTTTTGGCGGCAATGAAATCCAGAACGCTGATAAAGATGATACTAAAAATCCAATACGTTCCCATTTCAAACATGATGGTTTCTGTTGTGGCAAGTCCTAACATGGAACACGCTCCATTTCTCTCAAAGAGTAGATTCTCTCAAACATGATAAGTGCAAGGGGTAAGTACAATCACGCACCCCAAACGGGGTGCGTGATTGAGAAAGTATGTGGCAAAGTGTGGAGCAAGATTAATCTTACTGTTCCATCTTAGCAAACATATTGTGGTGACGCTGTTCGGGGGTGAGCTTGTTTCTTTCGCCAGATGCTGCGAAGAACAAGGCGAAGCCAATGACCATCCAGCCAACGAACAGCTTAATTGCCATGCCGCCCATGAAGACGGGGTTGCCAGGCACGAACAAGAGAACGAAGACAATCGCCATCATGAGTGCAGCGAAGCCGGCCATTGCGGAGCCACCGGGAATCTTGTAAGGTCTGGGCAGGTTGGGTTCGGTCTTTCTCAGGTGAACCACGCAAGCGGAGGTAATCAGCCAAGAAGTAACGAAGCCTGCTGCGGAGAAGGAGGTCAGGGGGTCAATCAAGCCCATGCCCAAGAAGGGACCCATCAGAGACAGGACGAAGCAAGCAATCAAACCGTTGGTGGGCGTACCGGTCTGGGGGTTTTCCACTGCGAACCACTTGGGCAGCATGTTGGAACGAGCCATGGACATCATCAGACGGGGGGAAGCACCCATGAAGCCGTTCCAAGTGGTCATCAGACCACACAGAGCGCCGATGAGGATGATGTAGTAGAAGGTAGTACCTGCACCGCCAGAGTAGATGGCACGGAACAGGTTGGAGGCTGCGGGGTTGGCGTAGAGGGGTTCGAGGGTGAAAGCACCGTCTGCACCACGGACGCCAGAGAAGTTCTGCCAGCCATCGGGAACTGCAGAGCCGATGGTGAAGAGCAGTGCTCCATAGAAGATACAAGCCAGACCAACGGCCAGAACAACGGTCTTACCAACGGAGGTAATGTCGCCGCCTGCGTCTTCAACACCCTGAGGAATGGTTTCAAACCCTGCAAGGAAGAAGGGAGCAGAAGCCAGAATTGCCAGAGCACCCATGAAGAAGGAGCCGTGGCTGCCCTTACCGACGTTTTCGTAGATGGGCTGGAAGTTTGCTGCGTCATACTTGATCAAGGAGACAACCATTGCCAAGAGACCTGCACCGATGAGGATGAGGCACATGATTCTCTGGAAGCTTGCGGAGGAGCTCAAGCCTCTCCAGTTGATGGCAAAGAGAATACACGAGAAGACAGTACCGAGGATGATATGACCAAGGTAGATATCAGTGTTTGCCAAAGTATACAGGGGGCTGCCACCCTTGATGGCGGGGAATATGATGGAAAGGATATCCACAACGTAGATAGCTTCCCAAGGAATGATGGTGACGAAGCCACCAAATGCTGCCCACCCAGAGATGAAGGCGATTTTTTCGCCAAATGCACGGTAAGCATAGGCTGCACCACCGCCAGCGACGGGGAGCATGGGACAAAGTTCACAGTAACACAGGGAAACAGGAACCATCATAATCAGTGCGATGATGTAACCAACTGCTGCGGGGATAGGACCACCGGCGTTTGCCATCCAGCCGTTGATGGAAACTGCCCAACCAACGCCGACGATTGCGCCGAAGCCGATACAGAAAAAGTCAAATGCGCTAACACCACCATGAGTGGTTGCTGCTGCGTTGTTCTCTCCCTTATTGCTCATAAAAATTTACCTCGTTTCTTGTCAATTTATCCATTTTTCTCACTGCTGTTTGAAAAATGTGTTCGACCGACACTCTCTCATGCTCTCATACATGCACCCACCAGAGAGTGGAGACTTGCGACCAGGGGATGAATGGGTTTTCCGGCAATCTAGCGACTGCGTTTTGCTCTTACTTGACGGCAAGCCCTCCTTCTTCTTGCATTTGAGCCGTTTGCGAACCACCTAGGACTGCTCTCTGTCCCTTGCCTTGCGGTGGAAGTTCGACGTGGACATAGTATATCACACTGTATAGGAAAAAGGAAGATGCAAAATGTTTTTTTAGCAATTCTATCAAAAAAACAAGTGGGCATTTGCGGAAAATACACGTTTACTTTCGAGATTTACAGCATCTTTTCGGGCATTTGTCCCAGCACACGCTCTCCAGTTTGTCCGCCCTATTCCTTGCAGCATCTTCCTTGCTCCCAGACTTCCTACAGCCTATGCCAAAGACGCAAATACAAGACCCCAAAGGCTCTGTTTCGCCAATTTTGTAAATTTATCCCTTTTTCCCGATTGTCTGGCAAAACCAGCCTTTTTCAGGGCATTTTTTTCCCATTTCCTCTCCTACCTCCCCATTTCGCCCCTGTTTTTTTGCCAGCCATGCCAAAAGTTCCCCTTTTTCGTTCAATACAGTTTTTTCCACAACTGCCCCAAACACCGCTTCTAAGGCATCTCCCACTGCCCTTCCACGCAAGCCCAAAGCCATGACATCGTGCCCTCCAAGTGCCAAATCACAAGGACGCACATATGCTTTATTTTCCCAAAGTGTCCATGCCATTTTTCGCACTTTAGCCAAGTGTTGTAAGCTCTCGTCATATTGTACAGATTCAGGACAAAGATTTGCCTGTTTTAACGAGATTGCCCCAGAAACTGCGAAAAAATCCAACTGGGTATACAGCCAACGCAAAGAAATTTCATCCAAAATCGGGGCTTCATGGCACAGTGCCAGCAAGTCACCCAGCTCTTTTTTCCTTTTTTTGCTAAATTTGTAGTGCCTGCTGACCACCTCCAAGACTTCTGTCCCCTCTATTGCACCTTGTTCCAGCTGAAAGAGCAACTGTGCCCACGGCAAAATACCCTCTTTCGGTGTCCGTTCCAAGGTGCAAGCCAGCCTTTCCAAGCGGGAATGCACCCGAAATACTACATCACCCCAAGGAAAGAGCTGGGCAAAGACCGCAGGATAGCCACGAAACACCGCCCCCACCCCTGCTCCAGCGAGCAATTTGTCCAATTCCACTTGTTTCCGTTCTGCGGATACTTGCCCCAAGGTGCTGGCATGGGCACAGATGGCAAGGGCAGTCTGTTCTTCCAAGCGAAAGCCCAAGACCGAAGCAAAACGCAAAGCCCGCAAAATACGCAGGGCATCTTCCCGAAAACGCAAGCCCGCCTCGCCCACCGTCCGCAAAAGCCCCGCTCGCATATCCGCCATGCCCCCAAAGACATCTATCAGCCCCTCCTCTGGGCGATATGCCAGTGCATTGATGGTGAAATCCCGCCTTGCCAAATCCGCCCGCAAGTCCTGTGTGAACTGCACGCTATCGGGGTGACGGGCATCGCTGTACGCCCCCTCTTTGCGGTGCGTGGTGATTTCCAAGGGCATATCCCCCACAAGAACGGTCACTGTGCCGTGTTGCAAGCCTGTTTCGATGCAGGGACAGTCGGCAAATAGGCGGGCGGTTTCCTGTGGCAAGGCATTGGTCGTCAGGTCAAAATCTATGCAGGGACGGTGCAAGAGGGCATCTCGCACACAGCCCCCCACCAGATAGGCACGATAGCCCGCCTCTGCAAAACGCGCTAGTGCCTGTTCTACTGCTGGGGGCAGGGGCATGATAACATCATCTCTCATGTGTGCTCCTCCTCGTAAGCATGGAAACTCACCCGAAATTGTGTCCCCTCGCCCGCCTTGCTCTCCACGGAAATGCTGGCATCGTGGTAAAGGACGGCATGCTTCACAATGGACAGACCCAAACCCGTCCCGCCAATTTCTTTGGAACGGCTCTTATCCACCCGATAAAAACGCTCAAAAATGCGTTCTTGGTCTTCCTCGGAAATGCCTATGCCTGTATCCCGCAGGGAAAAGAGCACCTTTTTTTCCCTCTGCTGAAGCGAGAGCCAAATTTCCCCCCTTGGTCGGTTGTACTTGATGGCATTGTCCAAGAGATTATAGAAAATTTCGCCCAGAATCTGCTCCACACCCCAGACAAAACAGCCATTTTCTATGTCCAAATGCAGACAAAGTTCCTGTTGCTGGGCGGGTTCCGTCAGACGCTGTACCTCCTCCTGCACCAGTGTACTGACATCTACGCTCGACCGCTCGTGCCGAATCTGATAGCCCTCGTCCAATTCAGAGAGCTTCAAAATGTCTTCTACCAAGCGTATCATGCGGTCTGCCTCGCTGTAAATCCGCCCCGCAAAGCGTCCAATGTCCTCGGGTTTCACCAAGCCCCCGTGCATCAATTCCGCATAGCCAGAAATGGACGTGAGGGGTGTTTTCAGTTCATGTGAGACATTGGCGGTGAAATCTCGGCGGATGCGGTCTTGTTTTTCATAGTCTCGACGCAATTCCGCATTTTGTTTCTGCAAGAGTTTTTGTGTACTACGGCTCTCCTCCAAGAGACGGCGGGCAATCGGACGCAGTTCCTCGTAAAGCCCTTGCCCCTCCAGTGCGTCTAGGTGGCTGTGCGAGAGCGTTTTCACCAAATTTTTTGTAATCGTCCCCGCCATATACCAAGCGAGCAGGGCAATGAGACTGCTCACACCCACCAAAAGCCAGAGCCTCAATTCCAAACTGGGGGGCAGGGCGAGCCACAAGCTCCAAGTCAGAAAGACTCCCAGCATGCCCACGGCAAACAGTGCCTGTGTCAATTTTCGTTTCATCGAAAACCCTTCTTTCTATTATTTCGTTTTATATGGTATAAGAACAAATGATTTGCATGGGGGACGTCGGGACGCCGTCCCCTACGGGGCATTTCGTGCCAGAGGGCGGGCGGATGATATCCGCCCCTACATCATATTCATATGTTTGCTTCGTAGGGTCAAACGCTGTGAGGACGACAGTAGCGGGCAGATACGATGGGGGACGTCGGGACGCCGTCCCCTACATGCCCAATATACCGCAAGGCAGGGGGGAAAACAAGAAAAAAGACGGGCGACCTCCATCGTCCGTCTGAAAAAAATCTTCAATTTGTCGGGATGATTTTGATTTGCTCGGAGCTGAGTCCCGTTTGCTCCATGACAATTTCTCCGATTTTGGCGACATCCACTTCACCCAAATCACCCTCTACCCCTGAGACCACCACGCTGATGCTGGCATCATTCAAAAAGGCGACACAATTGGTATAGCCCTTTGCCACCACGAGGTTTTCAATTTGTGCTTCGGTGAGGGTCTGGTTTGCCATGGTCTGTATGGAGAGGTTGGCTTCCTCTATGGTCATCTGGTCGGCTTTTTCATCTGAGGCTGCCTCCTGCAAGAGCGACATGGCACTGTCCCGTGCCTGTTGGCGGTTGAGACGGGCTTGGGCAAAGTAACTGCTCTCCTCGCTGTCTTCGTTCTCTGTGGTGTTGCCGTCCTCGGTGTCGGTCTCGGTCGTGCCGACCAAGGCGGCTTCGCCCAGCGTTTTGCCCACGGCACTGTCTGGGCGGTTATATGACCAATTCAGATAGACCGCCCCGCAGACAAAGAGCACAATCACCAGCATAATGATATTGCGTTTCCAGTATTTGCTTTGTTTCATCTCAAAAACTCCTCTCAAGACCCCCGATGACAGATGGAAATTTTATCTGCACCCAAGCCCGTCAGGGCACAGGTCGCCTCCATGAGTGCCAAACGCACCGCCGATTTCTTCGCCCCCTCTGCTACAATGAGTGCCCCTTGAAAGCTCGGGTACAGCTCCTGCACGGGCAAGGCTTCTTCTTTGCCAGAGCCTCTGGCGAGTTTCACGGTTTCGCTCTCCAGACTCTGGCTGCGCTCGTCACGGCTGGTCTGACTGTCCTCGGCATAGATGTGCCGTGAGCCTGTGTAGACGGATAAGACCACCGTGACTGCTCCTGCACCGTCCACTTGGGACAGTGCCTCGGAAAATTTTGCTTCCAAGGCTTCCAAATCAAAGCTCTGGCTGACGTCTCTTTTTGTCTCTGGGCTGGGTGTGTTTTCGCCCGTGGGCAGGAGCATCAGCCCCAAGCCAATGACCAAGACCAACAAAACCCACTGATACTGCTTGAGCGAGGCACGCAGACGTTCCAGCACGGGACGCAAACTCTCTTTCATGGCGTCCCCTCCTCTGTGTCAAACTGTTGTTGTGCAGGTGGGATGCCCAAATCTTCTGTCAGCATATTACCAAGGGCACGGCGGGTCTCTGCGTCAAAGTCGCCCCACAAGTGGGCACGCTCCACCGATACCCCGCCCGTCTCGTCCCAGAGACAGTGCAACTCCACACGGCAGGAAAGCCCCAAGCATTCGGCTTTGTCCAAAACATATGCACGCAGTTCCTCCTCTATGATGCTTTTGCAAAGTTCTTCCTCTCGCTGGTCGGGGATGCCATCCACCGTGGCATGGGCGGAGAGACACAAATCCGCATAATCGAGTTGTAAAATGGGTTGTATCATGGTCAACATCAAGAGCAAGCCCCCCGTCAAACGTGAGATTTTTTTCACCTGTCCATCGGGTGTCATGGCTTCGAGCACCGCCAAGACCATGGCAACCACCGTGACCCCCAGTATCCATGTACGCATAAAGCCCATGTACGCACCCCCTAGCGGGCAAAAATCGAGATGGACGAAATCAGTGCAATGAGCAAGAGCACCGCACAGGAGGCGGTCATGCCCAAGACCAGCCCAAAGGCTGTGCCGATTGCATCAATGAAGCCCGCCGTGCGTCCCTCGGCAACGGTGGCGGCAAGGGCAGATGTGCCCTTATAGGCGAGGTAGTGTGTGCCAAGGTGCAAAAAGGGCAAAAGGCACATACCCAAAATGACCAACATGCCAAAAACACCCACGGCACTTTTCAAAATGGATGCCCCTGCGAGCATGGTTTCGGCGGCATCGGAAAGAATGCTCCCCACCACGGGGACGACATTGGAGACGGTGAATTTTGCCGCCTTGATGGTGCTGGCATCCACGTTCCCCGCAATCGCCCCGCTGATGTTCAGATAGGCGATGAAGACAATCAAGAGTGCCCCCAGAGAAAATTGTATGAGCCATTTCAAAAATGCCCCCATGCGTTTGAGTCCTTCGTTGCCGACGGCGGCATAGGCGAGGGCGAGGGCTAAGTAGGCAAAGGTCAAGGGCAGTAAAAACTGTTCAATCAAGGTCATGAGAAAATCCGAAAAGAGCACGGTCGCCAGTTGCTTCGCAACTGCTAGGCTCGGAGAGCCTGCCGCCGCCGTGGCGGCGGCGACCGTGGGGAGCAGCACCTTGGAAAAATCCTGCATGCGCTCGATGGAGGCTTGTCCCATGCCCACCAAAGTGAACATATCCCCCATGGCGACCCCCGCAATCGCCAGAGCACAGACCAAGGGCAAAACGGGAAAGCTCTTGCCCATGCCACTTTGTACACCCTCCAAGACACCAAAGAGAAGAACAATCGCCAGAAGCAAGACGCAACTGTGCAAGCTCTTTTTGACAATGCCTTGGGCATGGCTTTTGCCTTCCTCGAGCATCTGTGCCAAAATGCCCTGTATGTCCATATCCGCACCGAGCGGAACTTCACCCAAGTACGCTTTCCCAAAATCCTCCAGTTCATCCACCTGAAACACCGATTTTTGCCTATCGAGAATCTCCGTGACGTCCAGTGCATGCACGGGCAGAATACAGCAACAAAGCAAGAGGCAGAAGCCCACAAAAGCCCTCATAACAGCCCCCCTATCAATTCCAAAACCATATTCAGAAGGGGCAGGGCAACGAGCAAGCTCAAAGTCACGCCTGTGAGTTCGACAAAACCGGCAATGCCATTTTCTTTGGCATCCCGACACAAATCCGCCGAAAATTTTGTGACCAGAGCAATGCCCAAGGTTTTCATGACGGGGGCAAGCATCCAGTCGGACAAGTCCACGAGGGCGGTCATGTGATAGACGGTTTCCTGTATATCCGCCCAAGTGGGCAGTAAGGCGAGCAGGAGCAGGGTACAGGTTGCCATGGACAAGACCAAGGCAATATCAGGGCTTTTCTGCTTGACCACGACAACGCACAAGCTGGCAATCAGCCCCACCAAGGCAAAGGAAATGCTCTCCACCGCAAAACCCCCTTTCTCCCTCACGCTCACAGGTGAAACAAGGTCTTGACCAATTGGAACAAATTGCTGATTTCCTGTACCACCATCATCAAGACCACAATCAGACCCGCCAAGGTGGTCATGGTCGCCTGTTCCTCCCGCCCTGAACGGGTCAACACCTGATTCAAGACTGAAACCAAAATGCCAATGGCGGCGATTTTGAAAATCAAATCCACGTCCATAGCCCTGTCCTCCCCCTTTGTACATCTGCCTCAGTCTATGAGGGCTTGTCTTGGCTTATGCCAAAAACCGTGCAGGGGTTTTGTAGGGCAGGGTCTTGACCCTGCCACAACGAAAGAAGTCGGCACATGGGGTCTGCCTCACAAAGTATAATTTATGGTTTGAGTCCGCTCATTTCTGTGCTATAATGAAAGAATTGTATTGACGAGCAGACCAAGTGTGCTCTGGTGAGAGAGAGGGAGGCTATCGCATGGATTTCATCATCATTTCGGGCTTATCTGGGGGAGGCAAAAGCTCCGTGGTTGCCCATTTGGAAGACCTAGGCTTTTATTGTGTCGACAATTTGCCCGTGTCGCTCATTGTGTCTTTTGCAGAACTGTGCATGTCAGACGGCGGCACATACAACCGCATTGCTCTGGTGACAGACATCCGTGGGGGGCAGAGTTTCGAGGGGCTCTTTGGCGTCTTGGATACCCTGACCAGCTTGGATTGTACCTCTCAAATTCTCTTTGTGGAGGCGAATGACGAGACCATCATCAAACGCTACAAAGAAACGCGCCACACGCA
>CAZSWQ010000078.1:0-8956 GCA_964611025.1 uncultured Ruminiclostridium sp. | reverse complement strand
ATTCGAACCTGCGACCCCTTGGTCCCAAACCAAGTGCTCTACCAAACTGAGCCACACTCGGTTATTTTTTTCGGCTAAAATTCAAAAGCTAGTGTATTATACCGCATCTTTTCCCAGATTGCAAGAGGAGAAAGAGGTTTGACCGAAATAAATTTCCATGGTACAATACACAGAAGATACAAACACGGGCTGAAAGGAAGGAATGTGTTATGAATCAAAGCGATTTCAACCGCTGCACATACGCTGCAGCAAAAGGCAGACTCTTGGGCTTAGACATTGTCTATGCCTGCGCATCGGGTCACTTGGGAGGCTCGTTCTCCGCCATCGATGCCATGAGCGTCCTCTATTTCCACACCATGCAGAACCTCGACCCCAAAAACCCCAAGCAAGACAGCCGTGACCGTTTCGTGCTGTCCAAGGGGCACTGCACCCCTGCACTCTACCCCATCCTCGCACAGCGTGGCTTCTTCCCCGAAGAAGACCTGAAGATGTTCCGTCGCATTGACGGACACATGTCGGGTCACGCTGAAATGCACCATGTCGCTGGCGTCGATATGTCCACTGGCTCTCTGGGTCAAGGCATTTCCGTTGCGGTCGGCATGGCACTGGCCGCCAAGATGGACAAAAAAGAGCACCGTGTTTACACCATTATGGGGGACGGCGAACTCGCAGAGGGTCAGGTTTGGGAAGCTGCCATGAGTGCCAGCAAGTACCAACTGGACAACCTCTGCGTCTTTGTGGACGTGAATGGTCTGCAAATTGACGGCAAAACCGCCGATGTCATGCCCACTGAACCTCTCGATAAAAAATTTGAAGCCTTTGGCTTCCATGTCCTCAAGGTCGATGGACACGACCTCGACGCTCTGGCAGATGCTTTTGAGCAGGCAAAGACCCTGAAGGGCGCACCCACCGTGCTCCTCGCCCAGACCATCAAGGGCAAGGGCGTCTCCTTTATGGAAAACGACGCAGGCTGGCACGGCAAAGCACCCAACGCAGAACAATATGAAACCGCTCGTGCAGAATTGCTCGCACGTCTGGCAGAATTGGAGGGCTGAGACAATGGCTGAAAAAATTGCAACCCGTGCCGCCTACGGACAAACCCTAGTCGCTATGGCGGAAGCAGAGCCCAATCTGGTCGTTTTGGATGCTGACCTCTCTGGCTCTACCATGACCAAAGATTTTTCCAAGGCTTGCCCCGAACGCTTTTTCAATATGGGCATTGCCGAAGCCAACATGATTGGCACGGCAGCAGGCTTGGCAGCAGCGGGCAAAAAGCCCTTTGCCAATTCCTTTGCCATGTTCGCCGCTGGGCGTGTCTGGGAACAAATCCGCAACAGCGTTGCCTATACGGGCTTGAACGTCAAAATCATCGGCTCACACGGGGGACTCTCCGTTGGCGAAGACGGCGCAACCCACCAGTGCATCGAAGATTTGGCCATCATGCGTACCATCCCCAATATGCTCGTCCTCTGCCCCTGTGACGGCAACGAAATGCGTCAGGCAGTGAAGGCACTGCTCGCTTATGATGGCCCTGCCTATATGCGTCTGGGTCGTCTGGCAGTCGAAACCGTCACCGACAGCGTAGAAGGCTATGCATTCCAGCTGGGCAAGGGTGCGGTCTTGCGTCAGGGCAAGGACGTCACCATTGTTGCCATTGGCATGATGGTACAAATGGCACTCCAAGCAGCCGACATTCTCGCCAAGGAGGGCATTGATGCCCGTGTCATCGACATGCACACCCTCAAACCCTTGGACGGCGACCTGCTCCTGACTGCTGCACAGGAGACTGGGGCAATTGTGACCAGCGAAGAACACAACATTCTCGGCGGTCTGGGCGGTGCAGTCACCGAATTTTTGGCAGAACACTGTCCCGTGCCCGTGCTGCGACACGGGGTCGAAGACATTTTCGGTCGCTCTGGCAAGGCGGAAGAAGTCTTGAAGGCGTATCACCTGACCCCCGAGGGCATTGCAGACAAGGCACGCCGTGCCGTCTCCCTGAAAAAATAATCGTTTCCCAGAAAAACCCTCCCACAGGGGAGGGTTTTTTTGTTTGGCAAAGTGGGCTGGAAAAGGCAAGGCATTTGGAAAAGGCAGGAGAGCAGGGGCATTTCCTGCACAGAAATGCAACTTTTCACCAAAAAACTTGCAATATTTGAAAATAATACTTGCATGTTGTTGCAATTATTGTTATACTCTAAAGCAGTAAATCAATTCGTTCTGGGCAAAACTGGGACGCAACGTAGGCACAAAAGCATAGACTGGCATATCAACACTGTGTTTTTGTCCCCAAGTCAGAGGCAGATTCGGTCATGGAGAGAGTTGACCCTTGCCCCAAGGCGATTCCATTTCTGAGAACGGATTGCATCAAGAAAAGGAGAGAAACGTTATTATGCAAGCAATCATTGACTTTATCACAGGACCATTGAATACCATCGCTTGGCTGTACATCCTCCTCCCCTGCGTCTTCATCGGCGGTTTGTTCTTCACCATCCGCAACCGTGGCATCCAGTTCACCAAGTTCGGCTTTGCCATGAAACACACTGTAGGTAAGATTTTCCAGAAGCAAGAAGCAGGTGACGGGGCTGTCACCCCCTTGCAAGCCGTCACGACCGCTCTTTCGGGCACGGTCGGTACGGGCAATATCGTCGGCACGAGCCAAGCAATCGCTCTCGGCGGTTACGGTGCCGTGTTCTGGCTCTGGATTGCCTCCCTCTTTGGCATGGTCATCAAGTATTCCGAAGTCACGCTCGCCATCCGTTACCGTGAACGTGACGCAAAGGGCGACTGGGTCGGCGGCCCTATGTATTACATCACCAACGGTCTGGGCAAAAATTGGAAGTGGCTGGCGGTTGCCTTCGCTTCTCTGGCTGGTCTTGCCTCCTTCGGCATCGGCAACATGTCTCAGGCAAATGCCATTGTCGGCTCTATCAACGGTGCAATTGATTCCTTCATACCCTCCGCTGTCGCCTACACCAACCAAATCAACTGGCTTGTCGGCATCATCCTTGCATCCGTCACGGGTCTGGTGCTCTTTGGGGGCATCAAGCGCATCGGCAGAGTCACTGAAAAATTGATTCCCGCCATGTGTATCATCTACTTGGTCTTTGCGCTGGTCGTCATCGGCGGGCACATTGGCGAAATCGGCGGGGCATTTGCAAAGATTTTCCATGCTGCCTTCAATCCCGAAGCCGTGGTCGGTGCTGCCTCTGGCATCGCTGTCCAGCAGGCCATCATCTGGGGCTTGCGCCGTAGTGCCTTCTCCAACGAAGCTGGTCTTGGTTCTGCCGCCATCGCCCATGCCGCCGCACACACCAAAAGCCCTGTTGACCAAGGTCTCTTTGGTATTTTTGAAGTTTTCATGGACACCATCGTCATCTGCACCATCACCGCACTGACCATCATCGTCAGTGGCATTGACATTGCTTGGGGTGTCAAGCCTGGTTCGGAACTCATCACAGAGGCATTTAGCACGGTTTGGGGTGGCAAGACCGCAGCCCTCTTTGTCGCCATTGCACTCATGCTCTTTGCCTACTCCACCATCTTGGGTTGGGCACTGTATGGCACACGTTGCGTGCAGTATCTCTTTGGACTCAAGGGTGCGCGTATCTTCCAGATTATTTTCATCTGTGTCATCGTCATCGGCTCTATCAGCTCCATTGATGTCGTTTGGAACATCACCGATACCCTGAACGGCTTGATGGCAATCCCCAACTTCATCGCCCTCTTTGCCCTCTCTGGTGTGGTCGCAAAGCTCACCCGAGACTTCTTCGCAGAACAAAAAGAAGCCAAACTCACAGGCAAAGAAAGCCAAAACTAATCCCCGTACATACAAAAAATCAGGAGGCACTTGCCTCCTGATTTTTTTCTGTTTTGCTTTCATTGGGGGGCTTGGTCTGCGGTTAAGACCCTTCTCTACGATTTATCCCCCAATCTGCGGAAGGGTCAAGACCCTTCTCTAGTCTCTACGATTTATCCCCCAGAGGAACTTGTCCACGGCATGTCTCAGTCGAGGTAATACCACTCGCCGTCTTCTTGGATGTAGGTGTTGCTGTCATCAAAGCCGTAATAGGCATCCTCGCTCTCGTCATAGAAATAAAAAATGTCGTATTCTGGGTCGTAATAGACGTAGGTGTCTAAGTCTGCGTCATAGTAACCCTCAGCGTCTTCCATGTTTCCAGAAGCGGTGTCCGTTTCCCAATCGTAGTCATCGTAGTAGCCGTCCCAATCGAACTCATCATCTTCTACGACGGTCTGGGTGGGTGTTGTGACCGTGCTGGGGTTTACAAGGGCATTTTCAGAGAGGTCATAGCCCCCCTGCCCATTGAAGTAGTTCCTGTAGGAATATTTCGTGCCCTGCGCGGCGGGGAGATAGACGCTCAAATCATTGCGCTGGTGGTCGGCGGAAATGGTGTTATCCGTGATGTTGAAGTAGTCATAATAATACTGATTGGGGGGATTTTGCAGGGGGTCATCCCAAGTTACGTCCACGTTGTAGTATTCGCCGTCGAGCTGTATCATGTTCCAAGCGTGGTCTTCGCCCGCATAGCCGACCATGTAGACACAGGGAATGCCCAAAAGTTGCAGGCAGTATTGATAGGCTCTGGCATAGCCTGCACAAACGGTCTGATTGTTGGCAAAGACGCTGTAACAGCTCTGGTTATAGGGGCTGCTTGCGACATAGTCGGTGCGATTGGTGATGGCATCGTGGACATACTTCGCCTGTTCTGCCTTGCTCTGATATCTGCTGGCATTGGTGGCAATTTGCAGGGCTTCGCGCTGGACAATTTGCGCATTGGCATCATACTGATTCACTAGGTCGCTGTATTCTATACTCAGCTCTGTGACAATGTTGTTGCCGTTATAGCTGTAACCAAAGCCCCCCTCCATGTAGAAAAATTCTGGGTGGTCGTAGTAGACCGCATAGAGCACGGCTTCAATGCGGTTGATGGGGACGGCAACGCTCAAGACAACAGTGTCTTTGCGTCCAGCAACAGCATTGGCGACCTGATCATATGCCTTTTGCTCGGAAGCTGACAGCACCCCACGATAGAGGTAATATTCATCGCCCAGAGTGTTTCCACGCATGTCCACCGCACGCACCTGAGGAATATCGCCCGTGGCACGGGCAATGGAACGCTTGGGGTTGGCATCAGGTGTACCCTTTGCCTCAGGCTTTACCAGCCCATTGCCCTGAGTATCACTGCCCTTGGTGGTGTTCACCACTTCGACCATATCATTGGCTTGTCCAGTCGCTTCTTTGACTTTCTCTACTTTTTTGAACTCGTCAATTGTTTCCGCTCCCGCAGCGGTATCCCCCCCGCCACAGGCACTCAAGAGGCTCATGGTCACACCAAGGCTCATGAGTAAACTGAGGATTTTTTGGAAAGACTTTTGTTTCCTACGCATAATAATCTCCTTTTCTGTGCGAACAACACAATAGATTGCTGTTATTTTTGCTTTTAGTATAGCAGTTGCTCCAAAAAAACACAAGAAAGATTTTCTAATGCTGGCAAAACATAATTTAAGGGAAACAGGGCGGGATGATATGGGCATCGTCCCCTACAATGCAGAATGAACCGTGAATCATGAAATCCCCCTGTCCTCTGCGATGACGTCCCCCTTTGGCAAGGGGGATAAAAACCATGTGCTTTGTCGGGACAAATTCCATATTTGTCCGCCAAGGCGGGCGGTGCGGTTTGGAACGGGCGGATGATATCAGCCCCTACTTTCTTTTTTTAGAAAGCTGTGGTATCATACAGGTACTACACGAAAAGGAGTGGATGGTATGTCAACTATCTTCGGTTTCATCGGCACAGGGAACATGGGTGGCGCGATTGCTCAGGCGGTGGTCAAGACCCTGCCCCCCACGCAAGTCCTGCTCACGGACAAAAACACCGCAGCGGCGGAACAGCTCGCCCAGACGCTCGGCTGTGTTGCTACGGCACTTACGCAGGTCGTGGCAACGTGTGATTATATTTTCTTGGGGGTCAAGCCCCATATTTTTCCCCATGTACTGGCAGACATTGCCCCGCTCTTGCAGGAGAGAAGCACCCCGCCCGTGCTCATTTCCATGGCAGCTGGGGTGAAGCTCTGCCAAATCGAAGCCCACTTGCCCCTGCCCTGTCCCCTGATTCGCATCATGCCCAACACACCCGTTGCACTGGGTTGTGGCATGATACTCTACGCTCACAATGCCCTGACAAGCCAAGCACAAGTGCTGGGTTTCCAAGAGGCTCTGGCACAGGCGGGCAAGCTTCTGGCATTGGAAGAAAGTCTCATTGACGCTGGCAGTGCAGTATCGGGTTGTGGGCCTGCCTTTGTCTATCTGTTCATTGATGCACTGGCAGATGGCGGGGTGGCGGCTGGCTTATCCCGTGCCGATGCTCTGCACCTTGCAACCCAGACGGTCATGGGGGCAGCACAGATGGTCGCCGAGGGCAACAAGCACCCCGAACAGCTGAAAAACGAGGTGTGTAGCCCTGGTGGAAGTACGATTCAGGGAGTACGTCGTTTGGAACAGGGTGCATTTCGGGCGACCTGTATGGATGCTGTACTGGATGCCTTTGCAAAAACGGTGGATTTGGGCAGGCAATCTTAAGCGCAATGTAGAATGAAAAATAGAATCCCCCTGTCATCTGCGATGACATCCCCCTTTGGCAAGGGGGATAAAAACCATGTGCTTTGTCGGGAAAAATTCCATGTTTGTCCGAAAGGGGGACAGATGGTGGTTTGGAACGGGCGGATGGTATCCGCCCCTACAGGGGGACGTCGAGACACCGTCCCCTACAAAACGGGCGGATGATATCCGCCCCTACAGGGGACGTCGAGACACCGTCCCCTACTTGACAAGCCCTGTAAAGGATGATATAGTACCTTTATGCAACATGGCGAAGACGAAGACGAAACCAGACAGGCACTGTACAGAGAGGGAAATATCTGCTGGAAATTTCCTCAGCTGTCTCTGGCATAACCACTTCCGAGCCACCCACCGAAGCGCAGAAGCGTCTAGGCTGGGTCGGGTGCGCCCGTTACAGCGGAACGAAGCGGTCTTTTTTTGAAAAGGCAAGCAGGGTGGAACCGTGGTGTCACAAGATTTTTGACCTCACCCCTGAATTTTACTTTCAGGGGTGGGGTTTTTCTCTGTCCTGCCCCCCATTTAGGAGGATATGTAGCAATGGATTATACCTTTGAAAACCATGAGTACCGTGACACCTACCGTCACACGGTCTCCCACATGCTCGCACAGGCGGTCAAGCGTCTGTATCCCGAGGTCAAGCTCGCCATTGGCCCTGCCATCGAAAACGGCTTCTACTATGACTTTGATGCACCCTTCCCCATCACACCCGAAATTTTGGAGCTGTTGGAAAAGGAAATGCGCACGATTGCCAAGGAAAAGCTGAAGCTGGAACGCTTCGAGTTGCCCCGTGCGGAAGCCATCGCTTTTATGCAGGAACGTGGCGAAGATTATAAGGTGGAACTGATTGAAGACCTGCCCGAAGATGCCGCCATTTCTTTTTACAAGCAGGGCGATTTCACCGACCTCTGCGCAGGCCCTCACTTGGATTCCACGGGTCGGGTCAAGGGCAATGCCCTGAAGCTGACCTCCGCCACGGGTGCGTATTGGCGAGGCGACTCCAACCGCAAAATGCTCCAGCGTGTCTATGGGACTTGCTTCCCCAAAAAGGACGAGCTGGACGCCTATCTTGCCCGCATCGAAGAAGCCAAAAAGCGTGACCACCGCAAGCTGGGCAAGGAACTGGGTCTGTTTGTCTTCATGGAAGAAGGCCCAGGTTTCCCCTTCTTCCTGCCCAAGGGCATGACGCTGAAAAACAAGCTCATTGACTACTGGAGAGAAGTCCATACCAAGGCTGGTTATGTGGAAATCTCCACCCCTGTGATGCTGAACCGTGACCTCTGGTTGCGTTCTGGGCACTGGGAACATTACAAGGACAACATGTACACCACTGTCATTGACGAGACGGATTTTGCGCTGAAGCCCATGAACTGTCCCGGCGGGATGCTGGTCTATAAGTCCCAGCCTCATTCCTACCGTGACCTGCCCCTGCGCTGTGGGGAGTTGGGTCTGGTACACCGTCATGAGCTGTCTGGGGCTCTGCACGGGCTGATGCGTGTGCGTTGCTTCACCCAAGACGATGCCCACATCTTCATGACGGAAGAACAAATCAAGGACGAAATCAAGAATGTCGCCAATCTGATTGACGAAGTGTATTCTCTGTTTGGCTTCCGCTATCATATTGAGCTGTCCACCATGCCCGAAGACCACATTGGCGACGAGGCACAGTGGGCAATTGCCACCGACGGTCTGCGCCATGCACTGGACGAATTGGGCAAGGATTATATCATCAACGAGGGCGACGGGGCATTTTATGGGCCTAAAATCGACTTCCATCTGGAAGACTCGATTGGACGCACTTGGCAGTGTGGCACGATTCAGCTGGACATGCAGCTGCCCGAACGCTTTGAGCTGGAATATGTCGGCTCGGACGGCGAAAAGCACAGACCCATTATGATTCACCGTGTGGCATTTGGTTCTATCGAACGCTTCATCGGGATTCTGACCGAGCACTACGCAGGGGCTTTCCCCACTTGGCTTGCCCCCGTGCAGGTCAAGTTGCTCCCCATCACCGACCGCACCGCCACCTATGCAGATGAAATCGCAAGCAAGCTGACGGCACTGGGTCTGCGTGTGGAAACCGACCACAGAAACGAAAAAATCGGCTTCAAAATCCGTGAAGCCCAGCTGGAAAAAGTGCCCTATATGCTGGTACTGGGCGACAAGGAAGCCGAAGCAGGACAGGTGGCTGTCCGTTCCCGTTCTGAGGGCGACCTCGGCGTGATGGACTTTGAGGCATTCGCCAACCGTGTGGCAGAGGAAAACCAGAGCCGTAAGAGCCACTGAACAGCATAGACACCCCCCAAGGGACGGCAAAGCCGT
>CAZSWQ010000077.1:0-9062 GCA_964611025.1 uncultured Ruminiclostridium sp. | reverse complement strand
GGTTTGTGAGAACGGTCTTGAGCGTTCTCACAAACCCCGCCAGACAGCCTCAGTGTTCAAAGGCGAGGGTTTTGACCACCACGGGGAGCACCTGCCCGCCCGCCAAGGGCTGACCGATGTCGATATAATCCCCGTTTTGCACTGAGACCCCATCCATACACAAGAGCGACCCCTGCATCTGCTGGGCGAGGGTCTGCCCCAAGACCTTTGCCAAATCCTCCTCCAAAACAATGATGGGCACATGCCCTGCCCGCAAAAGTGCATCCAAACCCTGCACAAGCGCACGGGCTAAGGCTTGCACTTCTTGATAGCTGGGGGCATGTTTGCCCCGAAAAGCAAGGGCGATTTGCCCCAAGCCGTCCTCATCGGCATGCCAATGGATTTTTTTGCTGAGAGTTTCTGCCAGTGTTTCGGGCAGGGCTTCCCCCGCCTCCAGACGCAAAACGGGAATATTTTTTAAGGGGAATTGCATGGCACGGTGGTAAATGGTCGAGCCAGAGAGCGAGAGCGAATGTGTCCCCGCCCCTGCCACCGTCGCCCGTATGGTCTCCTGCACGGGCAGGGGAACAATCCCACGCTGTACAAATGCCTTTTGAAGCGTATGCCCCAGCAAAATCCCAATATCCCCATAGCGAAAGGGGTCGGGGGGCAAATGCACACAGAGGCAATCTGCCACCCCACCCGAAATGCTCCACTGTACCTCATGCACCGCCAGCGGTTTGGTCTGGGCTGTGGTGTAATAGGAAAGGGCTTCCTGCCTGTCGGCACAGCCCCCCGCTGTCAACAAGGTCTCCACCATCTCCTCCAGCACGGGTGCAAATATCTCAGGTGTGACTTTTTGACCCAATGCCAACTGCGGAAAGCGGGCATGTAGTTTCGGCGTGATGGACAAAATACGTTGCGTCTCTGGCTCTATCTTGATGAGCCGACCGCCAATATCCAAACAGCCCGTTTCCAAAAGTTTCCCAGCGTCATACAGGGCGAGGTTTGCCGTCCCACCCCCAATGTCACAGTGCAAAATCCGCAGGCGGTTTTCCTTGGAAAGCTGGTCTATGCCCGCCCCTTTTGCCGCCAAGCTCGACTCCAAATTTGCCCCCACGGTCGCCACCACAAAATCCCCCGCAAAGGCAGACAGGGCATGCAAGACCTCACGGGCATTGTCCTTGCGTGCGGTTTCCCCCGTGATGATGACCGCCCCCGTCTGAATATCGCCCTGCTTGATATTTGCCTTGGCATATTCCAGCGCCACAATGTCCCGCACACCTTGGGCATCAATGCGGGTTTCGGACAGCAGGGGTGTGAAGTGTATGGCACTTTTGTATAGAATTTCTTTTTCCGTCAGGGCAATGCGGGGCATGGAAAAGGCATTGGCTTGGTTTTCCAGAGTCAGACGGGACACAATGACCTGTGTGGTCGATGTCCCGATGTCAATCCCCACAGAGAGAATCTCCTCCCTCATGCAAAGACCTCTTTCAAAATCTGCCGTACATCGCTCTCCCGCACGGGGCGGGGATTGCCCGCCATACAGGGGTCGACCAGTGCATGGGCGGTCAATTCAGGCAATTTTGGTGCAAGGTCGCCCCAAGACAGTTCTGCGTGTTTCCCACAATCCAATTGCCCCCGCAGGCGCAACAGTGCCGATGAGAGCGAGCGGGCAGAGCCAGACAGCCCACAGGCACGGGCAAGACGGGCATAGGCGAGGGACGCCATTTGCTCCTGTGCATTGAAGCGGATGACTTGGGGCAGACATTGGGCATTGAGCCAGCCGTGGGGCAGGTGCAAAAGCCCGCCCAGACTGTGCGAGAGGGCATGGCACAGCCCCAGACCCGCCAGAGAAAATGCCATGCCCGCCAAGGTCGAGGCGAGAAGCATCTCAGATTTTGCCCCCATATCGCCCTTGTGTGCAGCGGGCAGGGCATGGTATGCCATGGAAAATGCCCGCTCTGCCAAGGCATCGGAACAGGCACTGTGCTCTTTTGCAACCATGGCTTCCACAGCATGGGTCAGGGTATCAAAGCCCGTATCGGCGAGCAATTTTGGCGGGAGTTTTTCCAGAAAACTGGGTTCTAGTATGGCATGCTGGGGAAACAGTGCCTCATCTACAAGCGGGTATTTGATGTTTTCACGGGTATCGGTCAAGACCGCAAAGGGACTGACCTCAGAACCCGTCCCCGCCGTGGTCGGGATGCAGACCAAAACTGGTCGCTCCGCCGCTTCGTGGCTGGCATAGAACATCATGCCCTTGGCACAGTCAATGCTCGACCCACCCCCAAAGGCGAGTAAGACCTCTGCGCCCGTCTCGTGGATTTTCTGCACCCCCTGTGCGACCAACTGCAAGGACGGGTCGGGGGTCACTTGGTCAAAAAGGTGGATGTGGCTGTTTTGAAGTTGTGTATAGAGCGACAGCAAAAAGCCAGACTGGGCAAGGGTCTTATCCGTCACCACCAGAACGGTCTTGCCCTGAAACTGCTCCAGCGCAGACAAGGCATTGTGCCCAAAATGAACTTTGGTCGGTAAAAAGAGCGTTTGCATCGGTGTCGCCTGCCTTTTTCATGATGTGCCTAGTATGCATAGCCAAACAGAAAATTATCACAAGACACAAAACATTTTTTCTCGAGGGCTTTCCTTTGACAAGCATCTGCATCGGGTGTTATGATAAAAAAATGAAACTTAAAAACAAAAAGGAGACAAGATGGGACAGGCAATGATGATACAGGGCACAGCGTCGGGTGTGGGAAAATCCACCCTGCTCATCGGGCTGTGTCGGCTCTTTCGGCGCAGGGGGCTGTCCGTTGCACCCTTCAAAGCCCAAAATATGTCCAGCAATGCCCACCACTGCCCCGACGGTCGGCAAATGGCACGTTCTCAGGCTATCGCAGCCTTTGCCGCAGGACTGCCCCCCCACCCAGACATGAACCCCATTTTACTCAAGCCTAGTTCTGGGGCAGGGGTGGAAGTGATTGTACAGGGTGTCTCGCAGGGCATTTGGGGACATGCCCAATACAACACCGAAAAACCACGCTTGGCGGAGCTGGTCATGCAGAGCTACCACCGTCTTTTGGAACAACACGATTTGCTCCTTGTCGAGGGGGCAGGCTCACCCGTCGAGCTGAATTTGAAACAAAATGACTTGGTGAATATGGGCTTCGCCAAGCGGGCACAGTGCCCCGTGCTTCTGGTCGGGGACATCAGCCGAGGGGGCGTGTTTGCCTCCATCTACGGCACACTTGCCCTTTTGGACGAGGTGGAACATGCACTGGTCAAAGGCATCATTGTCAACCAATTCCAAGGCGATGTTGCCTATTTTGCCGAGGGAAAAGACATCTTAGAAACGCTCACCAAAAAACCCGTTTTGGGTATCTTGCCCCGCATGGATTTACAGCTGGAAGACGAGGACAGCCTTTTGGGACAGGAGACCAAAACCAAAGAGAGCATACAAAAAACACTGCCCCTCCACATGGACTACGAAGACCACATGCAGGAGCAGTGCAATAGACTTGCGGATATGTTGGAAACGCATTTGGATACGGACGCACTATTACAGCTCGACGCTGGGCAAACAATAGAGCCGTGAGCCGTCTTGTTTCGGGGCAGACAAGGAGACAGAAAGTGGCAGGCGAAAGTGCGGGGCATCCACCACCAAGCTATGGTATTCCCCCCGCTCGCCACAGACATCTACCCCCAGACATTTCCATTTCTCCAAAAGAGCGGGTGTGAGGGCTTTGCCTAGGTCACTCGGGGGCAAACAGTCGGCATTGATTTTGGTCACAATGGCACAAAAACCCAAGTCCAACAGCAAACGCACCACCTCCGCTCGGGGCATTTGCCAGAGCGGAAAGACGGGCACAAGCCCTGCTTCCTGACAGCGCGCTTCCCCCCAAGTGCGGTGTGCCACGATGTCAATATCTCCAAAAACGCAATGCGTCACACCTTTCATTTTCTGACGCAGAAGCTCTGCTGTGAATTGCGTCTCATAATCCGCCCCGTGGGTGGGAATGCAGATGAGGGGCATGTCCAGACACTGGGAGAGGGCAGTCAAAACGGGTTTTGGAATGGCATGAAAACAAGAACACTCTGCTTGGCTGTCATAGGTCGTTAAGAGCGCACGGACATGCCAGCCCTGTGCCAGCACTCGATGCAGTGCCAAATGGCTGTCCTTGCCCCCACTGAAGGAAAGCACACAGTCTATCACGGTGTTTTGTCCTCCGCTGGGACAAGAATGGTGGAAAAATAGTTGAGATTGTCGAGCTTGACCCCCGCCAGACTGGGATAGACCCGCTCGTTGGGTAGTCCACATGCCTGCACCATGCCACAGCGTTCCGCCCAGCCGATTTCCTGCAAATACGAAACCGTTTCCCCCAAATGCTTGCCCGATTTCATTAGGACTTTTGTCCCAGACAGTGCCAAACCCTCTGCCAGATGGTCTGTCGCTGGCAAAATGTGCAGGGGTAAGTTGGCTTCGGTGAGGCTGACTTGCAAACGGGCGGCAATGGCACAAAAACTCGGAACACCTGGGATGATTTCTGTCGCATAGCCTTCTTCCTGCAAGCTGGGCAAGAGATACTGCACACTGGCAAAAATGGACGCATCGCCCAGCACCAGCATGGCAACATCTTGCCCCTTGTCCAAGTAGTCCCGAATGATGCCCACAGCGGTTTTGTGTTCTTCTGCCAAAATCGTTTTGTCTTTTTGCATGGAGAACACCAGCGGTGCAATGGTTCTTGTGCGGCTATCCAAAACACTTTCCGCAATCTCCAGAGCGAGCATCTGCCCGCTGTGCGTCTGGGGTGTGACCCAAACGGGACATTGTTCCAAAATCCGCACGGCTTTCAGGGTCAAAAGCTCTCCCTCACCTGCACCCACACCGACCCCATAAAATCGTCCTTTTGTCATCGGAGTTCCTCCCAATTCATGTCGTTTAGGTCATAGATAATCTGTATGTTTTTCCGTTTTGCTTCCTCGAGCAAGACGGCATTTTTTTGGTTCATCTCCCCCACACGGGGCAGGAGATAGAGTAGGATTTCACACTGAGCAAGCCCTGCCCGTGCCTGCGTATACATTTCTTCCGAAATGGGCATAAACGCTTCCTCTGCAAAGACTTCCTCTGCCAAGGCAGATGCCACGGGGTAATCCAAGTCGTTTTTGTGTAAAATCCCTGCGTAAAAAGCCATGTTCTGTTTTTGCAGTTGGCGGTAGGCAAGAATCCCACTGCCCCCACCGCCCACGACAAAACACCGCACCTTACCCTTGGGCTTTTGCATTTCCAGCGTACCCAAAAGCGGATTGTATGAGCCTTCCGTCAAATCGTAGAGCACACGGATACGCTCGGTCTGAAATATCTCCTCCGCGCTGCCATAGGCGAGTATCTCCTCCCCCTTGACGCAGAGTACATCATCGGCAATGCGCTGGGCGAGGGGCAACTCGTGCAGGGAGAGCATGACGGCAAGCTGTTTTTCCTTTGCCATCGTTTGCAAGATGCCCAACAGCTCAATCTGATAGCGAATGTCCAAAAAAGTCGTCGGTTCATCCAGAACGAGCAAAGAAGGCTCTTGGGCGAGGGCACGGGCGAGCAAAACCCGCTGGCGTTGTCCGTCGCTCAGCTGTCCAAAATCTCGATTGCGCAACGACCAAATTTCCGTTTGCTGCATGACCCGCTCCACCACGGCATGGTCGTGTGCCGTCAGCCGTCCCAAATAGCCTGTATGCGGGTAGCGTCCCGTCTCCACCACATCTTGGCAGAGCATGCGCTCGGTTTTCATACGTTCCGTCAAGACCACGGAAATTTCTTGGGCAAGTTGTTTGCGGGACAGCCCCGCCCGCACTTTGCCGTCCAAAAAAATCTTGCCACCCAAGTTTGGCAAATGCCCCGTGATGGTTTTCAAAATCGTGGATTTGCCCGCCCCGTTGGGACCAAGCAAGACCAAAATCCGTCCCCGTTGCAGGTTCAAGTCTATGTCTCGAATCAGTGTCGTCTGCCCATAGCCTACGCAAAGGGCTTCCGTTTTCAATAAGCTTTCCTGTGGCATGGTTCTCTCTCCCTCAAGCCCTGCGTGTTTTTTTTGTCAAAATCGAAAGGACAATCGGTGCGCCAAACAGTGCCGTCACCGAGCCAATGCCCAATTCCACGGGTGCAAAGACCGTGCGGGCAATCAAATCGCAAAACAGGCAGAAAATCGCCCCGCCCAGAAAACACAAGGGCAAGACGTAGGGGGCTTTGGCGGTTTTCACCAGAGCTTTCACAATGTGGGGCACAGCAACCCCCACAAAAGAAATTGGGCCTGCAAAGGCAGTCACGCAGGCGGACAAAATACTGGAGAGCAAAACCAAGGCGACACGCACCGCCCTGATGGGCACACCCAAGCTCTGGGCATAGGCTTCGCCCAGCTGATATGCCCCCAAGGGCTTTGCCAGCAAGCCCACAAATAGGCAGGAAAACAAAACCACCCAAGCCATCATGGAGACCTCCGACCAAGACAAACCATTGAAACTGCCCCGTGACCAGTTGTGCAAATCTACGATGCTGGCATCGTCAGCAAAAGTGACCACAAAATCCGTCAGGGCAGAACAGATATAGCCTATCATGACACCCCCGACGACCAGCATCGAGGCACGGGGTACACGCTGGGCGAGGAGCAGGACAAAACCCATGGCGAGCATCGCACCCAGAAATGCCGTGGCGACCAGCCCGCTGGCGGTCATCTGATAGCCCGCCCCCAACATGCCCACCATGAGCAGCGAGACGGTCAATTTTGACCCAGAAGAAATGCCCAAAATATACGGACCCGCAATGGGATTTTGGAAAAAGGTCTGCAACAAAAAGCCCGACAGTGCCAACGCACCGCCCAAAAGCATGACCGCCACGGTACGGGGCAGGCGAATTTGCCAGACCACTGCCACCGCTGTTTCCGTCAAGTTACGCTGTGGGTCGCCCAAAATGGCGAAGACCTCCCGCACAGGCACAGCCACGCTCCCGATGCAAATATTGAGGAAAAAACCCAGCACCAAGAGCAAGAAAAAGCCCAAAAGTACCCAGAAAAACCGCTGTTGTCTGCTTGCCACTGGCATGCCCCGTCCTCCTCTGTCTCTAGTCTAAGTGTGTCAAAAAGACCAAATTTTCTTCCGCTGGTCTCTCTTGGGTCAATACCTTGTGTACGTCCTGAATCATATCGCCTAAGTGGGTCGTGTCTTGGTAGAGATTTTTTCCGATGCACCAGACATCCCCCGTCTGCACTGCCCGAAAATCTTTCAAGAGCGGATGTTTGGCAAGCAGGGCATCGAGGTCACGCACACCGTCCCCGATGGTATTGTTATAGAGCAACACGTCGGCATCTTTTGCCGTGGCATAAAAGGTCTCCATGTCCAAGGTCACGGTAGAACGTGCCTTGTTCGGGTCGCCCAAATCGGAAAAAATGTATTCTCCACCCGCTAAGGCTATCATTTTGCTGATGTAATCCCCACTTTTGCGGGTCACGGCATAACCCGAGTCGCTGATATGAAAAAAGGATACGGTTTTTCCTGTAGATGCCTCGGCGGTCACGGCTTTGAGGGCTTCGCTCTGCTGGGCAAAGAGGGCTTCTGCTTCCGCCTCCTTGTGAAACAAGACCCCATAGAGCTTCATCCATTCCGTGCGTCCCAGAGGATGGCTCTCGTAGCTGGCATAGTCCACCAGAACGGGAATGCCCAGACGGGCGAGGTTCTCCCGCACTTGCGGTGCTTGGTTTATCATGGTGGACTGGATGGAAAGGGCACAGTTTTTGGACAAAATCAATTCATAATCTGGCGCACTGTACTTGCCCGCATAGAGGATTTTACCCTCTGCCATGGCAGTTTTTACATTTTCGTTGTACCAGCCGTCTTGTGCCGTACCCGTCA
This sequence comes from uncultured Ruminiclostridium sp., assembly GCA_964611025.1. GTDB lineage: Bacteria > Bacillota > Clostridia > Oscillospirales > Oscillospiraceae > Evtepia. Next base: position 1,190 of record CAZSWQ010000077.1, on the reverse strand, counting down.
GGGCAATGCGGTCTAGGCTGTCGAGGGCATCTATAAAACTCATGGAAGCCGAAGCAACCAGATAAATATTTTGGAGGGGTTCTTGCAGGGGAATGATATCCTCTGCCAAGCCCTCGGGCGGGGTTTTACCCTCTGGAATCAGCAAAAAGCGTTCCGTATTCCCCAAAATCAAGAGCGTATGACCGTCTTGGAAATAGTCCACGGAAAATTGCTCGGCATAGTCCAAAGACAGTGTGCGTTCCGCTGTCCAGCCGTTGCCCAAGTCGTGCAAATTTTGCGTTTCATTTTGACAGGAAACCAGCAGACAGAGCAACGACGAGAGAAAACACAAGCGGAATAAGGCTTTCATTTCCCACCTCGTTTTCTGCCCTTGCCCAAATACAAGCCCAGCCCAAAACCGACCACGGAAATCACAGCCAGCCAGACCAGCAGGGTATGATTATTTTTCTGGGGTTTCAGGCTCTGGGCATCAAACCGGAGCTGATAGGCGACCGTGTGTGCTTCGCTCATGGCGAGGGTTTCAGCGGTGATATCCATCGGGGCATCCAGCACAATGGGCAAGACAAAGGTAGACGTTTCCTCCCCAGAAATGCGGTCATAGCGTGTGCCGTTCCATGCCATCCAAGTGTAATTGGGACTGCTCCACACCAGACGAGCGCTGGGCACACCGTCCACAATTTCCACGGAGGCGGGGCTTTCGATGCTTGCCTTTCCACTGCCCCCCGTGAGCGTCACCTCCACCCAATACGCACCATCGCTGAGGGCATCCACCGCCAGCACCTGGGGGGACAAAAGCCCCCCCAAGATGAGAAACAGGCAAATAATTTGTTTCAGTTTCATACGGCTTCGGCGGGCAGTTGGGCAGAGGAGAAGACCAAAGTGCGGTCATACCACTGTTCTTTTTTGATGCTCCAAGCTGCACAGGAAATTTCTTGGTTCAGGGCTTCCACGGGGACGGCAAAGGTTTTTGCACCCTCGGCATCCAGCACAAAGGGAATGGTCTGGGCATCGTCTGCACCCAGTGCTTCTTCCCCAGTGCCCATAAAGAGCTTACCGTAACCCTGCCCGCTGAGGGTCATGACGGCGGTCATGTTGTTGTCTTCCACGGTGAGGACACAGGAAAGCACTTTGAACATGGAGAAAACGTCATTAAGGCTCTCTAAGGGGACAATATGGCGCACAGGGGAAAA
>CAZSWQ010000076.1:0-9074 GCA_964611025.1 uncultured Ruminiclostridium sp. | reverse complement strand
CGCGGTGCAGAGCACCGCGCGGTCTTTTCATATGATTGTATCAATCCAAAATCAAGTCAAAACCCAAGCAGGACTTTTCAAAGCCATAGGATTCATAGAAACTATGCGCTTCCACACGAGGCATGCCAGAATCCAAAACCACTGCACGACAGCCACGGTCTTTTGCCAGCTTCACCGCATGATCCATCAAAATCGTCCCATAGCCACGCTTGCGCTTCGTGGGGTCGCTGATGATGCTGGAAAGGTAACAGGTCTGTCCAGAGAGCCAGAAGGTATTGAAATAAGCACCGTGGCAGAAACCCACGATTTCGCCCCCATCTTCCAGCACAAAAGCAAAGCTATTGGCATCTGCCAAGACCTCCCGATAGACCTTGTCAATCTGGGCTTTGTCATAGGTGTTGTACGTCCACAATTTCTCGATATAGTCAAACACGATATCGAAATCAGCTAAAGTTGCGTTTCTCAGTTCCATGTGTTCTGCCTCCGTTGCATTTGTTTTGTCGGTTCTATCTAACTTAGCCCATTATAACACAAGCCCTTTTTAGGCACAATACCCTTTTCGCCGTTTTTTGTCTTTTTTTTTGGAAATTTTCTCGCCTGCATACAACTTGGATATTATTCATAATTTTGCGTATATTTGTGAATATAACGAATATACACCCCCCCATAGCGAAAAATATTTCGTATTCTTATTCATATTTCCCTTGCATTTCTCCCCAAAGAGTGGTATCCTGTCTGCAAGGAATCATTCTACACTTGGAGGAATCGACATGTCTGACATTAAAAAAGTAGTGCTCGCCTATTCTGGCGGCTTAGATACATCCGTTATCATCCCTTGGCTGAAGGAAAATTACAACAACTGCGAAGTGGTTGCTGTCTCCGCTGACGTGGGTCAGGGCAGTGAATTGGACGGTCTGGAAGAAAAGGCAATCAAGACGGGCGCATCCAAGCTCTATATTGAAGACCTGACCGACGAATTTGTGGACGAATACGTCATTCCCACCGTCAAGGCTGGGGCTGACTACGAAGGCTACCTGCTCGGTACGTCCTTTGCCCGCCCCATCATTGCAAAGCGTATTGTCGAAATCGCCCTGCAAGAAGGCGCTGATGCCATCGCCCACGGCTGTACCGGCAAGGGCAACGACCAAGTTCGTTTTGAACTCGCCATCAAGGCGTTTGCACCCCGTATGAAAATCATCGCTCCTTGGAGAACTTGGGAACTCAAGAGCCGTGAAGATGAAATCGAATACGCAGAAAAGCACAACATCCCCCTGAAAATCAACCGTGAAACCAACTATTCCAAGGACAAAAACCTCTGGCATCTGTCCCACGAAGGTCTGGATTTGGAAGACCCCGCCAACGAACCCACCTACGAAAAGGAAGGCTTCTTGGAAATGAGCGTCTCCCCCCTGCAAGCCCCTGACGTCCCCACCTATGTCACCATCGACTTTGAAAAGGGTGTGCCCGTTTCCGTCGACGGCAAGAAAATGAAGGGTTCTGACATCATCCGTACCCTGAACGACATCGGTGGCAAAAACGGCATTGGTCTGCTGGACGTTGTCGAAAATCGTCTCGTCGGCATGAAGAGCCGTGGTGTCTATGAAACCCCCGGTGGTGCTATCCTCTACCACGCACACCGCACGCTGGAAACCCTGACCCTTGACAAGGACACCATGCACGAAAAAGACCGCCTCGCCATCACCTTTGGCGAATTGGTCTACAACGGCAAGTGGTACACCCCCCTGCGTGAAGCCCTCACCGCCTTTGTCGATTCCACGCAGGAAACCGTCACCGGCACGGTCAAGCTCCGCCTCTACAAGGGCAATATCATGAATGCTTCTGTCACCTCCCCCTACTCCCTCTACTCCGAAGACATTGCTACCTTCGGTGAGAGCGATTACGACCAGATGGACTCCCAAGGCTTCATCAACCTCTTTGGTCTCCCCCTCAAAGTGCAGGCAATGCGCAAGGAAGGTCTCCTCAAGCCCTAAGGCTACACTCATACATCACAAAAGGTGCAGGGGTGCATTGTCACCCCTGCCCTTTTCTTGCAAAATTTTTATTTTATATCATAAAAAAGTTCTATTTTTAACGAATTTATCAGCCGAAAGGATGCTTTCTCTATGAAATTAGGGTCTGGACGTTTCACCAAAGAAGTCGATTCTCAAGTCAATGATTTTAACTCCTCCATCTCCTTTGATGCCCGTTTGTACCGTCAGGATATCCAAGGCTCTATCGCCCATGCCACCATGCTGGGCGAACAGGGCATCATTGCCCAGAGCGAAGCTGCTACCATCATCCAAGGTCTGCGTGACATCCTAGACGAAATCGAAGCAGGACAGGTCGAATTTACCGAGGACAACGAAGACATCCATATGAATATGGAAGTGCTCCTCACCCAGAAAATCGGCGATGCAGGCAAGCGTCTGCACACCGCCCGCAGTCGTAACGACCAAGTCGCCGTGGATTTCCGCCTCTATGTCAAGGAAGAAATCAGCAACATTCTGGGCATGCTCCTGCGTCTGGAAACCGTACTCTGCAAGCGTGCCAGCGAAACCACCGATGCCGTCATGCCTGGTTACACCCACCTGCAACGTGCCCAGCCCGTCACCTTTGCCCACACCCTCATGGCATATGCCAACATGTTCCGCCGTGACATCACCCGTTTCGAGGACTGCCAAGCACGCATGAACGAATCTCCCTTGGGCAGTGGTGCACTCGCAACCTCCACCCACCCCGTCAACCGCCAGCGGACTGCCGAGCTTCTGGGCTTCGCCAAACCTATGGACAATTCTCTGGACGGTGTGTCTGACCGTGACTTCGCTCTGGAATTTCTCTCCGCTTGCTCCATTTTGATGATGCACCTGTCCCGCTTCTCCGAAGAAATCATTCTCTGGTGTTCTTGGGAATTTAAGTTCATTGAGCTGGACGACGCTTATGCCACGGGTTCTTCCATCATGCCCCAGAAGAAAAACCCCGACATTGCCGAGCTGGTGCGTGGCAAGACAGGTCGTGTCTACGGCTCGCTCATCACTCTCTTGACCGTCATGAAGGGTCTGCCCCTCGCCTACAACAAGGACATGCAGGAAGACAAAGAACCCGTTTTTGATGCCATTGACACCGTGGAAATGGTCATTCCTGTGTTCACTGCCATGCTCGACACCCTGAATGTCAACCGCCAGAACATGCGCAAGGCAGCCAACGGCGGCTTCATCAGTGCCACCGACTGCGCCGACTACTTGGCAAAGCGTGGTATGCCCTTCCGTGAAGCCTATGGCATTGTTGGAAAGCTGGTTGACCACTGCATCCGCAACGGGCAGAGCTTGGAAACCCTCCCCTTGGAAGACTACAAATCCATTTCCCCCCTCTTTGATGAGGAAGTCTATCACAGCCTCTCCTTGGAAACCTGCGTCAATGACCGCAAGGTCTATGGTGGCCCTGCCAAGTCCTCCGTGGAAGTCCAGATTGCCAATCTGGAAGCCTTTTGCAAGGAGAGAGCAGACGCATGAAAAAGCCTCTTGTATTCATTGACGGGCGGGAGGGCACAACGGGTCTGCAAATTTACGAACGTCTGCAAGACAGAGCCGATATTGACCTCTTGCTCATCGCAGAAGCCCTGCGTAAAGACCCCGTAGAAAAGGCAAAATGTCTCAATGCAGCCGATTTGGTTTTTCTCTGTCTGCCCGATGCCGCCGCAAAAGATTCCGTTTCCCTCATCACAAACCCAAATACCCGTGTCATTGATGCGTCCACCGCACACAGAACGCATCCCGATTGGGTCTATGGTTTTTCCGAATTGAAGCCCCTCGCCCAGAAAATCCCCAGCGCAAAGCGGGTCGCAAATCCTGGCTGTCATGCCACGGGTTTCCTCTCCACGGTTGCCCCCTTGGTGGAGCTGGGCTTGCTGAACCCCAGCTATCCCCTGACCTGCCATTCTCTCACAGGCTATTCTGGTGGCGGGAAATCCATGATTGCCGAATATGAGGCAGAGGGTAGAAGTGCCCTTTTGGATGCCCCCAGCCCCTACGCTCTGGGACTGAAACACAAACACTTGCCCGAAATGCAAGGTGTGGCAGGTCTGGACTTTCCCCCTGTGTTCTCCCCCATTGTGGCGGATATTTACTCGGGCATGTCCAGCTCCGTCATGCTCCACAATGCCCTGCTTCCCCAAAAATCCAGTGCAGAAGCACTCTGGGAAGCCCTGTCCGCCTATTATCAGGACAGTGCCCTGATTTCTGTCGCACCCTTCGGCGGGGACACCCCCCGCTTAGCATCCAACCTGCTCGCCAAAACCGACCGCCTGCAAATTGTGGTCTCTGGACACGAAGACCAGACCATGCTCACCGCCCTCTTTGACAATCTGGGCAAAGGTGCATCCGGTGCAGCCGTACAAAATATGAATTTGATGCTGGGCTTTGCCCCCACTGAGGGTCTGAGCCTCTGACACCGTTTCCAAAACACAGGACGGATAGAATCCGCTCGCCTGTCGCACAATAGAGAATTGAAAAGGAGAGTTTCACCATGAAGTATGTCAACGGTGGGGTATCTGCCCCCATTGGTTTTCGTTCCGCAGGAGTACACTGCGGGGTCAAAGAGGGTCAAAGCCCCGATAAAAATGATTTGGCTCTGATTGTCTCCGACTGCCCCTGTGCGGTCGCAGCCGTCTACACCCGCAATCAGGTCAAGGCTGCCCCCATTTATGTTTCCATGGAACACCTGAAGGACGGCAAAGCCCGTGGCATTGTTGCCAACAGTGGCAATGCCAATGCCTGTGCCCCCAACGGTTTGGAACACGCCAAGCACATCACCCAAGCGGCTGCTGCCGCCACTGGTTTGCAGGCAGAAGATTTTGCCGTTGCCTCCACAGGTGTCATCGGCGTGGAAATCAACGTCGACGTGATTGTGGACGGCATGCCCCGTGCTGCCGCTGCCCTCTCCAAAGACGGCTCTGCCGCCGCTGCCAATGCCATTTTGACCACTGATTTGGTGGAAAAAGAATTGGCGGTCAGTATTGAAGTAGGTGGGAAAACCGTCACTCTGGGTGCGATTGCCAAAGGCTCTGGTATGATTCACCCCAACATGGGCACGATGCTCTGCTTCACCTGCACCGATGCCGTCATCGACCAAGCACTCTTGCAGAAGACCTTGGCAAAGGTCGCCAATAAGACCTTCAACCGCATCACCGTGGACGGCGATTCCTCCACCAACGACACCTGCTTTGTACTGGCAAACGGCATGGCAGAAAATGCCCCCATTGTCGAAGGCACGGAAGATTACGAAACATTCTACGAAGCCCTGTACACCATCTACGAATACGAAGCCAAGAAAATTGCGGGCGACGGCGAGGGTGCAACCCATTTGGTCGCCTGTACCGTCGACCATGCCCTGACCGAAGACAAGGCAGAAGCCATGGCAAAGGCTGTCGTCGGCTCTGCACTGGTCAAAGCTGCCATGTTCGGTGCAGATGCCAACTGGGGACGTGTCCTCTGTGCCATTGGCTACTCGGGTGCAGAATTTGACCCCACCGCTGTTTCCGTGCGATTCTCCTCCTCTGTGGGTGAAGTGCTGGTCTGTGAAAACGGTGCAGGGGTGGTCTTTGACGAAGACCTCGCCAAGAACATCTTGAGCGAGCGTGATGTCAATATTTTGGTCAGCATGCAGGAGGGCGAAGAAAGTGCCACCTGTTGGGGCTGTGACCTCAGCTATGATTACGTCAAAATCAACGGCGATTACCGCAGCTGAGTATGTCTAGTGCGGGGGTGACATCAGTCACCCCCTTTCTGTAAAAAAAATCAGTGTTTGCACGTGAAAAAGGAGTGTTTCAAGGTGGAAGATAACAAAGAGAGCATGCAGATATTTTTGGATAGAGCCGCCGTTCTGTCCGAAGCCCTGCCTTACATCCAGAAGTACAACGGCAAGACCGTTGTGGTCAAATATGGTGGCAATGCCATGATTTCCGAACGCCTGCGAGAAGCCGTCATCAGTGATATCATCCTCTTGCATCTGGTCGGGATTCGGGTCATGATGGTACATGGCGGTGGACCTGAAATTGCCCAGATGCTCGGCAGAGTGGGCAAAGAATCCCGTTTTGTGGATGGCTTGCGTTACACCGACGAGGAGACCATGGACATTGTCCAGCAGATTCTCTGCGGGAAAATCAACAAGAATCTGGTGGCAAACATCAACCGCATGGGCGCAAAGGCACTGGGTTTGTGCGGGCTGGACGGCAACATGCTTCAGGCAAAACAACTGGATGAAAAATATGGGCTGGTCGGTGATATTACCCATGTCTGCCCCAATATTGTCAACGATGCCCTTGCCTCTGGTTATATCCCCGTGATTTCCACCGTCGCCCAAGGTGTGGATAAGGATACTGCCTACAACATCAATGCCGACACCGCTGCCGCAGAACTCGCCAGTGCAGTTGAGGCGGAAAACCTCATCCTCTTGACCGATGTCCGTGGTGTTCTGCGTGACCCCAAGGACGAGAGCACCCTCATTTCCCAGATTCACTTGGATGAAATTCCCACCTTGGTCGAAGACGGCATCATTTCTGGGGGCATGATTCCCAAGCTGGATTGCTGTGCCACCGCCATCCGTGGGGGTGTACGACGTGCCATCATCTTGGACGGTCGCATCCCCCATTCTATTTTGATTGAGTTGCTCTCCGACCAAGGCATAGGGACAATGCTGACCCGCTGAACATCTGGAAAGGAGCGTGCCTATGACGCCCCAAGACCACACAGAACCCCTCCCAGAAATCACTTGGGCGAAGGGTACGCAGTTATTCAGCCAAAACGGAACACCCTATTTGGATTTTTCCGCCCTCATGCACCCTTTGGGGCACAGCCACGCACTGTGGCTCGATGCACTGCTGACGCAAGCTTTGACGCTGGACAGCACAGCACCCCTAGGACAGAGCGACAGCGTGTGTGCCCTGCAAGGTATGCTCTGTGATACCACGGGGCTTCCTAATCTACAGTGGACGCACGGGGGTGCAGAGGCAAAACACCAAGTCATTGCCCATTTGCAGAAAAATGCTCCATCGGGTGGGGAAATCTGGTGGATTGGGAAGGGGACGTATCCTAGCTTTGGCTTGCGGGCAATGCCTGCGGATATGGATGTATTGCATTCTGCCCTGCACGCTAAGGTCTCTGCTGTGGTCTTGGCATTGTTTTCTTTTGAAGATACGCTGGAAGCACGTTCTCTTGACTTTGTACAAGCCCTTGCCATTTTTACTGCGGAGCACCGTCTCCCGCTCGTCTTAGATGAATGCCATACCTGCGGGGGTGTGTTTGGGACAGTTTTTGCCTATGAACGCTATGGCATTTTGCCCGATGCCCTGCTCTTTTCGGAACGTCTGGCAGGGGGTTTGCCCTTGGGGGGTGTGTTATACACAGAGCGTTTTCCCCCGTTTGCGCAAAGCACCCAGCCCCACCCCCTTTGTGTCGCCACCGCAAGGGCGGTCTTGTCCCAACTCAGCCCCCAGCTTCTGCACGGTGCGGAGAAATTGGGCGAGACTCTGCGGAAGCAGATAGACACGCTGGGTAAATTTTCTCCCGTGAGGGGCTGTGGACTACTGACGGGATTGCCCCTGCCCCAAGCCTCACAGCGTGACACGCTCCACCGTAAGCTGTACCGTGCAGGTCTTTTGAGCCTGCAAAGCACTGGGGGGCTTTTGCTCCTGCCCCCCTTGACCGTACAAACCCACGAAATCGAACAGGCAGCCGACATTTTGAAACGCAGTCTGGAAAAAGGAGATTGACAGCCATGAAAAAAGACCTTTTGAAATTATTGGATTTGACTGAAGCGGATATTTTGCACATTTTGGACACCGCCGACCGTCTGAAGCGGGAACAAAAAGAGGGCAAACCCCATGCCATTTTGCAGGGGCAGACCCTCGCCATGATTTTTGCAAAAAATTCCACCCGTACCCGTGTTTCCTTTGAAACGGGCATTTACCAGCTGGGCGGACAGGGTCTGTATCTGGCGGGGGCAAACACCCAAATTGGACGTGGTGAACCCATCGAGGACACCGCCCGTGTCCTGTCTCGCTACTGCGATGGCATCATGATTCGTACCTTTGACCAAGCGGAAGTGGAAAAGCTGGCGGAGTATGCCTCTGTGCCCGTCATCAACGGGCTGACGGACTTTGCCCACCCCTGCCAAGTGCTGGCTGACCTCATGACCATTCGGGAACACAAGGGCAAATTGCAGGGTCTGAAGGTCTGTTACATCGGGGACGGGAACAATATGGCAAACTCGATTGTTGTCGGTGCGTTGAAGTGTGGTATGGCGGTTTCCATTGCCACACCAGAGGACTTCCAGCCCGACCCCAGTATTTTGGATTTCAGCAAAAATTATGGGGATTTGTTCCAGTTGACCACTGACCCGATGGAAGCCGCCAAAGATGCAGACGCTATTTTTACCGATGTCTGGGCATCCATGGGACAGGAGGAAGAAGCCGAAGCACGGAAATTGGTCTTCACGGGCTTTCAGGTCAATGAGCAGCTCATGGCGGTGGCAAAGTCTGATGCCATGGTACAGCACTGCTTGCCCGCCCACCGTGGCGAAGAAATCACCGCAGAGGTCTTTGAAGCCCATGCCGACGAAATTTTCGACGAGGCAGAAAACCGCCTGCATGCACAAAAGGCAGTCATGGCACTGCTGATGGCAAAAGCATGATGAAACGGGAATTGGTCTTATACATCGCCATGAGCTTGGATGGTTACTTGGCAGACGAAAATGGGGGTGTGGGCTGGCTCGATGGAGACGGCTCTGCACCTGGCTTGCCTGCTTCGTATGAATTATTTTTGGACAGCGTAGACACGGTCATCATGGGCTGGAATACTTACGAGCAAATCGTGACGGAACTCTCGCCCGAGGCTTGGGTCTATGCGGGCAAGACCAGCTATGTACTGACGCATCGAGACTTCCCTGACCAAGAAGAAATTTTCTTCACACAGGAAGACCCCAAGACACTACTCGACCGCCTGAAAGCACAGGCTGGGAAAGACATTTGGTTGCTGGGTGGAGCGTCCTTGGTGCATCAGTTTTTGGAATTGGATGCCATT
>CAZSWQ010000075.1:0-9075 GCA_964611025.1 uncultured Ruminiclostridium sp. | reverse complement strand
AATTCTCTGCCGTCCAGAGCACAGTATCCCGACCCCGAAAGAGCAGATGGAAAACAGCAAAAAGACCCTGAAAGCCACCAAGTTCAAGAAATAAGCCCGCAGCCCCATTTCCCAGCAAAAAGCGAAAAATGAAAGCCCAAACGGTTTGTAGGGACAAATTCCATATTTGTCCGCTGTAGGGTGCGGCGTCCTCGACGCACCGAACAGCATCCCCATAGGGGTGGATAGCATCAGCCCGACCCAATGAAAAAGGAGTTGTCCTCATGAGAGGGTAGCTCCTTTTTCTTGTACAGATGCAATGAAACTTTTTCATATCTGGGATGAAGAAGCTTTGTTTTATTTTTACGCAGACACATGTTAGTATATAGCCACAACAAAAAAGGAGGCATAGGCAATGGCAACTGGTATCATTTCAAGTTTTCTTGCGGATGTTCCCTTGCCCAATATGGTCAAGGTCAAACAACACTTTCTAGGTACAGCTATCCCCCGTGAACAGATTCGAGCAGAAGTCATTGCGCAACTGCAACAGACGCTTTCTGCGCAGATTCGTCCTGGTATGTCGGTGGCAATCACAGCAGGCAGTCGGGGCATTGCCAACATTGCACTCATCACCAAGGCAATTGTAGATTTTGTGAAAGATTGTGGCGCATACCCCTTTGTTTTCCCTGCCATGGGCAGTCACGGGGGCGCGACGGCAGAAGGACAAGTGACAATTTTAGAACATTATCAGCTGACCGAGTCCTATTTGGGCTGTCCTATACGAGCCAGTATGGAAGTCTGCTCAGTAGGGAAAAGCGACTCAGGCACAGAGGTCTATTTGGATAAACTCGCCTGTCAAGCAGATGCCACGATTTTATGCAATCGTGTCAAAGTCCACACCGATTTTCGTGGGACATACGAGAGCGGGCTTGTGAAAATGGCGGTCATCGGCATGGGCAAACAGGTGGGGGCAGAACAAGCACATGCCACGGGTTTTGCACACTTCCCGCAGTTACTGCCAGAACTGGGCGCATACATTTTTGCCCACAGCAATATCATCGGTGGTTTGGCAATTTTGGAAAATGCCAAGGAGCAAACAGCAAAACTCTCTGCCTTGTGCTATGATGAAATCTTAGAAAAAGAACCCGCCTTGCTGGCACAGTCCAAGCAGTGGATGCCACAACTTCCTTGGGATAATCTCGATGCCCTCCTCATCGGGCAGGCGGGAAAAGACATCAGTGGCAACGGCATAGACCCCAACGTCACAGGACGCTTTACCATCCCCAGCTTATCCCAGTCAAAAGCCAAACGCATTGGCATTTTGGCACTCAGCGAGGAAACCCACGGGAATTTCAATGGCATTGGTTTGGCTGACCTCATCACGCAGGCACTCTATGAGCAATGTGATTTTGAAGTGACCTATCCAAATGCCTTTACCTCCACCGTCATCAGTGATGTGAAAATCCCCTTTCTGGTGGCCAATGACAAGGAGGCATTTCAACTGGCACTGAAAACCTGCAATGGTCTGGATTGGGAGAAACCCCGTGTGGTCTATATTCAGGACACCTTGCATCTGGAAGTCATCTGGATTTCAGAAGCCCTTTGGGAAGAAGTCAAAACGCAAGCGGACATACAAACCTTATCCGCACCCCTGCCCCTTTGTTTTGACGCCAATGGAACGTTACAAATCCAAGTCTAAGACAAGGAGGGAGTTCTCTATGAAATCTGTTGGACAGACCCAGCGCTTGGTATGGACGGCACTCTGTGTGACGCTGGGGGTGCTCTTACCCTTTGTCACAGGGCATGCCTTTGGACTCTCTGGCACGGTTTTTTTACCCATGCACTTACCCGTCTTACTCTGCGGTCTGCTCTGCGGGGCAAAATATGGGGCACTGTGTGGCTTGGCTACGCCTGTACTCTCCTCCGTCTTGACGGGCATGCCCACAGCCTTCCCCATGTTACCCCTATTGTCTGTACAGTTGCTGGTGCTGGGGGCGTGTGCGGGTTGGCTCTATGTCCGCTGTCCCCTCTATCCCAGTGTATGCCTTGCCATTGCACTGGGCTGGCTGGTCTATGGTGGCATGTTTTCGCTCTTGCTGTTGGGCAGTACCCGCATCCAAGCCCCAGGGCTGTGGCTGGCATTGTGCCGTGGGCTTCCAGGTATCCTCTTGCAAGTGCTGGTTGTGCCCCCTGTGCTCCTTGCCTTCCAGAAGCCAGCAAGCTTGCGTTGGAAACACAAAGTAAAAGTACAGGGCTTGGCGGGCGCACAAAAGGCAGTGCGTTTGGGAACAGCCTCTTGCATGGTCTTGCAAGATGGCTCTTTGGTCTATCACAGTACCGCAGCGGGACTCCTGCCCCTCTTGCAAGTCTATGCCACACAGGCTTCTTTGCTCCAAGGGGCTTGCGTTGTGGATAAAATCATCGGCAAAGCTGCCGCCATGATTTTGGTGCTCGGTGGGGTGGAGCGGGTACACGCCTGCACCATGAGCCAAAGTGCAAAAGCATACTTATCTGCCTATGGCATTTCCCTCAGCTATGACACCCTCACCAACAACATACGCAATCGACAGAACAACGGGCTTTGTCCCATGGAATCCCTTGTACTCGATGTGGATGACCCGCAAGAGGGCTTTGCCCGCTTACAGGCAACCCTATGCACGATACCCTAAGTTTCGCCATATTGTTTGGGGCAACACCACTATCCCAAAGCGTATGCACACAAAACCATAAGAAAACGCATCAAAAAGGAGACTGCTTTTATGGAACACAAGGCATATACCAATTCCCGTGCGTGGATGAATGACATGCTCGCACGGCATTATCAAGCAGCACGGGACGCCAAAGCACGGGGTGATTTGGTCTGCTGGAGTACCTCCATTGCCCCACAAGAACTCTTGACCACGATGGGCATTGTGACGCTCTATCCTGAAAACCATGCCGCCGCCATTGGGGCGAGAAAAGATGCACCCAACTTCATTGCACACACAGAACGCATGGGCTATTCCTCTGATTTGTGCTCCTATGCACGGGTCAATTTAGCATATGCGGAATTGCTAGAAAGCAAAGCGGAAAATATGCCCCTGCCTGACCTCTTGCTTTGTACCAGCAACATCTGCCACACCGTCATCAAGTGGTATGAAAATCTGGCAAAAACGCTGGATATTCCCCTGATGATGTTCGATACGCCCTTCAACCACACCTATGAAGTACAAGAGCACAATGCCAAGTACATGAAAAGCCAATTAGAGCAGGCAATTGTCCAACTGGAAGCCATCACAGGGCGAGCCTTTGACTATGACAAATTGAGAGAGGTCATGGCAATTTCCAACGAAACTGCCACTTGGTGGAAACGAGCCACAGAACTGGCCAGCCATACCCCTTCCCCCCTGAATGGTTTCGATTTGTTCAATTATATGGCGATTATTGTCTTTGCCCGTGGCACAGAAGAAGGACGTGACCTGTTCCATCTCTGGCACGATGAACTGAAAGCCAAGGCAGAACGTGGTGAAGGCCCTTGGAAAGACCGTGAAGAATCCGCTCGTGTACTCTGGGACGGGATTGCCTGTTGGCCTTACCTCAGCCACAATTACAAGACCTTGAAAAATTTGGGCATCAATGTGGTCACCTCCACCTATCCCAAATCCTGGACAATCACCTATGAAACAGGCGATTTGGAAGGCATGGCAAAAGCCTATTCCTCCCATGTGTACCCCAACTGCAATTTGGACTATGGCGTGGAAAACATGGTGGAACTGACCCGAAAATTCCACCTGGATGGCATTGTCTTCCACTCCAATCGCAGTTGTAAGCTGATGGATTTCCGTCAGTATGAGGTGCAAAGACAAGTGTTTGCCCGTTGCGGTGTGCCCTCGGTCATGTTCGACGGCGACCAAACCGACCCCCGCTTGTTCTCCGAAGCCCAATATGAAACCCGCATCCAAGCCCTGGCAGAAATGATGCAGGAAAAGAAAGAGAGGATTTGACATGCAAGAAACAAAAGCCTTGCTCTATGAACTGTGTGAAGCTGGACGGCATCCCGCACGCACCATTGCACAAAGCATGCAGGAAACGGGCAAAAAAGCCCTCGGGATGTTTCCGCTGTTTCTCCCTGAAGAATTGTTTTATGCCGCAGGGTTCTTGCCTGTGGGCTTGTGGGGGGGCATGGATGATTTCCAGAGAGCCGATGCCTACTTGCAGAGTTTTTGTTGCAATATCATCCGCTCCAATATGGAATTGGCTTTGCAGGGAAAGTACGATTTTCTGGAGGCAATCGCCATCCCGTCGCAGTGCGACACCCTCAAGTGTGTCTGCGAAAATATGAAAGTTGCCTTGCCCAACACAAGCATACTGGGCGTGACCATTCCACACAACCGCCGTCTGGCAGGGGCACAGGAACAAATGCGTGCGGAATTGACGTATTTGACCCACGCTTTGGAGCAGTTGCCCGCTTGTCGCTGTCCTCTGGATGTGGATGGTGCTTGGGCGGTCTATGAAGACTATCGTGCCGTCATGAAAGACTTCATCGCCCTAGTGCCCCAACACCTCAATACCATCACCCCCAAGATGCGTCATGCCGTCATCAAAGCAGCTTACTTTATGGACAAGGCGACTTACACAGAAAAAATGCGTCGTCTGGTGGCGGGTTTGCAAGCCCAGCCAGCGGAAGTATTTACGGGTGTTCGGCTGGTGGCAACGGGTATCATGTTGGATGCCGAGCCTGTTTTGGATTTACTGGAAGAATTGCACATTGCCATTGTGGATGAGCTGTTCTGTCATGAATCCCTGCAATTCCGCACCGAAAGTTGTCAAACAGGGGACAGCCTTTCCAAGATTGCCCAGCGTATTCTGGATTTGAAAGGGGCATCTCCCCTCTATGACCCAGGCAAACCAAGAGGCAACTTATTGGCAGATATGGTGGAAGAGCACCAAGCAGACGCTGTGCTGTTTTGTCTGACCAAGTTCTGCGACCCCGACGCCTTCGACCAGCCCATGGTCAAGAAAGACCTCGATGCCCGTGGCATCCATGTCTTGAATCTGGAATTGAACCAACACGTCGACTCTGTGGAGCAGTTGCGTACCCGCATCCAGGGCTTTTTGGAAATGCACGCTCTGGACGAAGCCTAAGCAAGAGCGATAAGAGAGAAAAGAGGGATTGCGATGTTTTTGGGTCTTGATATTGGCTCGTCTTCCTCAAAAGCGGTCATCTTAGACGAAAGTGGCACAATACTTGCCCGTCAGGTGGTCAACCTGGGCACAGGCACAAAAGGCATACTCCAAGTTTTGGAAGCCGTTTTTGCCGAGAGCCAAGTGTGCCAAGCGGACATTTTATACACCGTGGTCACGGGCTATGGTCGCATGAACTACCCGAACGCAGACCGACAAATCACGGAAATCAGCTGTCATGCCAAGGGGGTACGGTATATCAACCCCCTTGCACAGACCATCATTGACATCGGTGGACAGGACAGCAAGGTCATTCGGCTGAGCGTAGATGGTGGCATCGAAAATTTTGTGATGAATGACAAGTGCGCCGCTGGGACAGGACGCTTTCTGGAAGTGATGAGTCGTGTTTTGGATTGTCCGCTGGGGGCATTGTCCGACCTGGCACAAGCGGGCACAGCCCCTGTTTCCATCAGCAGTATGTGTACGGTCTTTGCAGAATCGGAAGTCATTTCGCATTTATCCACCAATGCCCGTTTGGAGGATGTGGCGGCAGGGGCGTTGCAGTCCATTGCCACACGGGTCGCAGGCATGGCAAAACGGGTGGGGGTTGTCCCTGCGCTGGTCATGACAGGCGGGGGCGCCATGAATGCTTGTCTGGTTTCTTTCTTGGAAAACGCCTTGGATGTTTCCATCTCTGTTGCCCCGCAGCCACAGACCATGGGTGCTTTGGGCGCAGCGGTCTTTGCCCGTGAGCATTACCACAAACTGAAAACGAAAGGAGTGCAGTAATATGGCACAATTTGTCACTGCACAGGAAGCGGTGCAGCACATTCATTCAGGAGACCGTGTGCTTTTGGCACACAGCGTGGGTGAACCGCAACATTTGGTCAAAGCCATGATGGAGAATTACGAGGCATACGAAAACGTGGAAATTTGCCACATGCTTGCTTTGGGTTCTTGTCCCTATTGTGCCCCTGATATGGAAAAACATTTTTGGCACAACTCCCTCTTTGCAGGCCCTGGCAGTCGCAAAGCGGTCTCTGAAGGACGTGCCGATTTTACCCCCAATTTCTTCTTCGAGTCGCCCCGCCTGTTTTATCAAGGGGATATTCCCGTGGATGTCGCCTTGATTACGCTCTCCCCGCCAGACGAGCGAGGCTGGTGTAGCTATGGCGTGACGGTGGATTACACCAAAGCCGTAACCGAGTGTGCCAAAGTGGTCATTGCACAAATCAATACGCACATGCCCCGCACCTTTGGGGATAGCTTGGTACATATTGATGACATTGATTTTGCCGTAGCATATGATGAGGAACTGTTTCACCCCGCCGACCCGAAATCTGGGGCTTTGGAACAGCAAATTGGGCAACATTGTGCCAGCCTGATTCAAGATGGTGCCTGTCTTCAGTTGGGCATTGGCGGGATTCCCGATGCAGTCTTATCCCTTTTGACGGATAAAAACGACCTGGGTATTCATTCGGAAATGTTGATGACGGGTAGCTTGAAATTGCTTGAACAGGGCAACATCAACAACCGACGCAAACAGTTCCACAAAGATGTCTCTGTCGTGACCTTCCTCTACGGGAGCGAAGCCCTCTACCAGTATGCCCATCAAAATCCAAAGGTGGAGGTCTATCCCGTGGATTACGTCAATCATCCCATGAACATTGCCAAAAATGACAACATGGTTTCGCTCAATTCCGCCATCAGCGTGGATTTCATGGGGCAGGTCTGTGCCGATAGCATGAGTGCCCAACGCCATCATAGTGGCGCAGGTGGCTTTGTGGATTTCGTCCGTGGGGCATCCCTTTCCAAGGGGGGCATTTCTATCATTGCCATGCCCTCCACCGCCGCAGGAGGCACAGTATCCCGCATCAGTGCCCAGTTTGAGGCAGGACGTCCCGTCACACTCTCTCGTTTTGAAAGCCACTATATCGTGACGGAATATGGCATTGCAAATATGAGAGGCAAGTCCCTGCGCCAACGTGCGCGTAGCCTGATTGAGATTGCCCACCCCAAATTTCGAGATGGTTTGCGTGAAGATTTCGCCGCAATGTTCCATCAAAATCCTTGAATCGTTTGTGCAAACTCGCATGAAAAAAGACTGCTCTTTGGAGCAGTCTTTTTTGTCTTTTCTGCAAAGGGAATTGACACGCTCCTCAGGCTCTTGTATAGTACAGAGGATATGTACCTGTACCCGCAGACAGCCACGAAAGGACGGCGTTGTTTTGAATATCCACAATTTATCCCTCTTTCTGAAAATCGCAGAAATGAAAAATTTGACCCGTGCTGCCGAAGTCATGGGCTATACACAATCGGCAGCCAGTCATATCATCGCCAATTTGGAGGAAACATTGGGGCTTACGCTATTGGTGCGTGGACGAGATGGCATGTCACTGACTACGGAGGGCGCATTGCTCTTGCCCGAGATACGCCAAGTTTGCCATAGTTCTGAACAGATGTTTGAAACCGCAGCCCGCTTGCGGGGTTTGGAAGTGGGTACGATTCGCATTGGCACGATTTTGAGCGTATCCGTCCATATTCTGCCCCAGCTTTTGCGGGTTTTCACGCAAGCCCACCCCAATATCCGTTTTGAATTGCGCCAAGGGAATTATCAGGACATTGAAGATTGGTTGCAAGAGGGCAGTGTCGATTTGGCATTTTCTCGCCGACCCAAAAACAAAGCGAATCTGGATGCCTATGCCATCATGCAAGAAAAATTTCTGGCCATTTTCCCACAGTCCCGCAAGCTGGATGCTCAGGCATTTCGCTTAGAAGACCTGCAAGAAGAAACCTATATTTTGCGTCCTGAGTCGCTGGACGGTGAATTGCAAAAATTTTTGCATCACACAAAGCTCACCCCCCGCATGACCTATTCCGCCAAAGATGATTACGCCGTCATGGCAATGGTCGAACAAGCTCTTGGCATGAGCATCTTACCCGCTTTGCTCATGTATGAAACAAAATATGCGTTACAGAAAAAAGAACTCTCCCCGCCAATTTACCGTGAATTGTGTATCATTTGGCGCAAACAAGCCACGCTTTCTCCCGCTACAAAACAATTTTTGCAACTGGCACAAACGCTCTTGCCCAATATGACAGCCCTGATTTCCTCCGCAGACAAATACGGCATTTCTCCATAATCGCTCCTTTGTCTCGCCCTCCAAAACTACTAGGACGATTGCATAGGACAATGCCTACACCAATTGCTTCCAAATCCTAGGTGGTTAACCACATTGAGGGGCACAGAGGGCACAGTCCAAAACACCCCCGCAGAGCATGATTTTCATCCAAAAATATCCAGCCCCCGATTAGGCTTCAGAAATCTTGCAAGCATAGCATTTGGATAGCCAAATGCGGAAACACCTTTGCGAAGGTGTATCTTTAGGGGATACCCCTAAGACCCCCGAAATGCTCGAAAACTGAGTCGATATTCCGATAGCATGAGGAGGCTTTACAGGGCGAAAAACGCAGGAAATCTGCGTGGCTCGCCACGGCATCAGTCCTCCATCCAGACGGTGAAGGCTTCAAAGGAGAGAATTCCTGCCTCGACCTGTTTGAGTTTTTCACGGGCTTGGCTGTGCCATTGGAGGTATGCTATTTTGATTTGGGGCTTGCGTTCGGCATTGCGTTTGGCGTACATCTGCTTGCGATTATTGACCTTGCGGTAGAGGGCTTTTGCTTCATCTTTTTGGACGTTCGCCTGATACTGCAAGGCTGCTGCGACATCTCGACAGGTCTTCTCAGGACGCTCAGGAAGTGGTCTATCGCAATAGCGGGACAGACGGTGGATGGGCAGGAAATAACATCCGCAGTGCCCACAACGACGCAGGGGAAGCTCCTGGGACGCCATGTAGTCAAACACTGACAATAAAATAGAACCGAGGGCATCGCTGGTCTGATAGAGGGCAGAGGTGACCTCTTTTTTTGCGG
>CAZSWQ010000074.1:0-9075 GCA_964611025.1 uncultured Ruminiclostridium sp. | reverse complement strand
CTACTATTTTTTATAATTTATTTATTCTACGTATAAATACAAGTTAGTACTTACTTAAGCTGACCCTTACAAAAATTTTGAGCCCAGAAAGGATTTATCATGAAATTTACCTGCGAAAAATCCCTCTTGCAAAGCGCAATCTCCAACGCTTCTCGTGCCGTTTCTGGTAAAAATCCCAACCCTGCTTTGGAAGGAATTTTGTTCGAAGCAGAAGAAACACTGAAACTCACAGGTTATAACTTGGAAACAGGCATTTGCACCAACTGTGAAGCCGATGTTTTGGAAAAAGGAAATATTATCCTCCCCGCTCGTCTTCTGAACGAACTCGTCAGAAAACTGCCAGACAACAGCGTCTGTATTGAAGTCCAAGACTGCAAAGTGACCATCTCCTGCGGTTTTTCGGAATTTCAACTCATGGGACTGCATGCCGAGGATTTTCCCAAACTGCCCCAGATTGATGCTGAACACAGCTTTGATATTCCTGAGGGACAGCTCAAGGCAATGTTGACAGAATGTCTATTTGCGGTGAGCGACAATGAAAGCCGTCCAGTACACACCGGCGCACTGTTCGAGGTGGAAGATGAGACCTTACGCACGGTTTGTGTCGATGGATTTCGGCTTGCACTGCGGGAAAGCCCCCTGCCCCAGAACACGCAGAAATTTTCTTTTGTGGCACCCGGCAATGCCCTGAGTGAGGTGGAAAAACTCTGCCGTGACACGGACGGTTTGGTGCGGATTACGATGGGGGCAAAGCATATTACGTTTCAGCTGGGTCAAACGCTGCTGATTGCCAGACGGCTGGAAGGCGAGTTTTTGGCCTGGCGTAAGGCGATTCCCAAGGAGAACCCCATTCGGCTGAAGGTGAAGACCAAGGAGCTGTTGCAGTCGATGGACCGTGTGTCGCTTATCATCAGCGAAAAGCTGAAAAGCCCCCTGCGCTGCTTGATTGAGGACAATCAGCTGCATTTGTCGACCAAGACGGCACTGGGAACTGCACATGATGCCTGCGAGGCGGAGGGAACGGTGCCCAGCAATTTGGAGATTGGGTTCAACCATCGGTACATGATGGATGCCCTGAAAGCTGCCCCTGCCGAGGAGGTTTTCTTGGAGCTGTCCACGGCAGTTGCCCCCTGCGTCATTTCCCCCACACAAAACGAAGAATCGTCTTTTTTGTACATGGTTCTTCCCGTCCGCCTGCGTGGCGAGTAAGGAGTTTTTCACATGTCTACGGAACAATGTGCCATTTCTACGGAGTATATCAAGCTCGATGCACTTTTGAAGTTTACTGCCCTCGTCGGTACGGGCGGGGAGGCGAAGGTGCGGATTCAGGAGGGTGAGGTGCTGGTCAACGGGGTGGTGTGTACCCAGCGGGGCAAAAAGCTGCGGAAGGGCGACCGTGTCTCGCTCGGCACACACACGGTCGAAGTCGTATGACCCTCTCAGAGCTTTCTCTCACAAATTTTCGGAATTATGACGCCCTAAGCGTGGATTTCGCCTCAGGCATGAACGTGATTTGGGGCGAAAATGCCCAAGGAAAAACGAACTTGCTCGAGGCCATCGGGTATTTGTCCAGTGCAAAATCCCACCGCAGTCGGACAGATGCAGAGCTGATTCAGTTCGGCACAGACAGTGCCCAAATCAAAGCCAAATTGCAACACCGTGGACGGACGTTTGAGATGGCGGCGGAACTGAAGCGAACAGGCAGACGACATATGACGGTGAATCACCAGAAGGTGCAGAAGTTGGCAGAACTGAGCGACACCTGTCGGACAGTGTTGTTCTGCCCAGAAGACCTGCGTTTGATTCAGGACGGCGCCGCCCTGCGTCGTGCCTGGCTCGACCAAGCCATTGGCAGTTTGCGACCCAAATATGCCGACGCACTTTTGTTTTACCAGAGGGCTCTCACACAGAAAACCCGCATCCTGCGGAGCGAAGACGGACGCTTCTTGCCCGTCCTCGCAGAGTTCAATGAGGCACTGGCTAGGGCTGGCGCACTCTTAATTCGCCATAGAAGCTATTTTATGCGTCGCCTATACCCGTACATGGAGGAGGTGGTTGGCGACTTCTCACGGGCTTCTGAGAGCCTCTCAGCGTGTTATGAGACCAGTGCTGGGATTGGAGACCCCTTTGGCAGTACGCAAAGCATCTATGAGGCACTCAAAACCCAGCTGGACGAGGCGGAAACACAAGAACGTCATGCCCGCCTCTGCCTCGTGGGCCCACACAGAGATGATGTGGTGGTGCAGCTCGATGGCAAAGATGCCAGACGCTTTGCCTCACAAGGGCAAGCCCGTACCTTGGCGTTGTCCCTCAAACTGGCAGAGCGGATGCTGTCGGCGGAAGACACAGGCAGTATGCCCCTCTTGCTCCTAGACGATGTGCTCTCCGAGCTGGACGAAAAACGCCAAGGCTTTGTCCTCGAGCGGATAGGAGATGGGCAGGTCTTTTTGACCACTTGCACCAAGCCCCTTGCACTGGCAGCAGGCAGTCGGTGTATTTCCATCCATCAAGGTGCCCTTCTGGGCATAGAAAGCAACTGACTTATCCACAATCCACAGGGCAAGTGTGGATAAGAACAGGGGAAAAGGAGGCAGACAACTTGTATTTGCATTTGGGACGCGCCTTTCTGGTGCATGCCAATGATATTTTGGGGATATTCGACTTGGACACCACCAGCTTTTCCCACATCTCCCGCCAGTTTCTCAGCCAAGCGGAGAAACTGGGGCAAGTGGTCAATTTGGCGGGTGAGGAACTGCCCAAGTCCTTTGTGCTCTGCCACAGCCCCAAGGGAAAGACCACGGTTTATCTCTCACAACTCAATTCCACGACCCTGCTCAAACGTGCTGTACATGAGGGGTTTTTGGAATCCATTTGAGTCCCAAGTATGGAGGTTTTTTTATGAACGAACTGGAACACAACACACAGGTGGAACACGCCTACGGCGCAGAAGAAATTCAGGTGCTCGAAGGGCTGGAAGCCGTCCGCAAACGCCCAGGCATGTATATCGGCTCGACTTCTAGCTCGGGTCTGCATCACTTGGTCTACGAAATTGTGGACAATGCCATTGACGAAGCCCTCGCAGGCCATTGCACTGCCATCACGGTGGAGATTCAGAAAGACAACAGCATCACGGTTTCGGACAACGGGCGGGGCATCCCCGTCGACATCCAAGCCCAGACCGGCAAGCCCGCCATGGAGGTCGTCTTCACGATTCTGCATGCGGGGGGCAAGTTCGGCGGGGGCGGTTACAAGGTCTCGGGCGGTCTGCACGGCGTCGGGGCTTCGGTGGTCAATGCCCTGTCGGAGTGGATGGTTGCACAGGTACACCGAGACGGCAAGATGTACGAAATGCGTTTTGCCAGAGGACAGGTGACCCAAGAAATGACCGTGGTGGGCACAACGGAGCAACACGGCACGACCGTTTCTTTCAAGCCCGATGCGGAGATGTTCGACGAGGTGGTCTATGATTACAACATCCTGTTCACCCGCATGCGAGAACAGGCATTTTTGAATGCGGGCTTGCAGATTCACACCATCGACCACAGACCTGAAGAAGTGGTGGAGCACCGCATGCACTACGAGGGCGGGATTCGGGAATTTGTCGCCCACATCAACCGCAACAAGACCCCTCTGCACCCTGAGGTCATCTATATGGCGGGCGAAAAAGAGGATTCCATGGCGGAAATTGCCCTCCAGTACAACGACAGCTACAACGAGGTCATGCTCTCGTTTGCGAACAACATCAACACCCCAGAGGGTGGCATGCACGAGGAGGGCTTCAAACGAGCACTCACCAACACGCTCAATGCCTACGGAAAAAAAATTGGCTTGCTCAAGAACGACGACAAGGTCTCGGGCGAAGATTGCCGTGAGGGGCTGACCGTGATTTTGTCCGTCAAGCTGGTCGAAGCCCAATTTGAAGGGCAGACCAAGTCCAAACTCGGCAACTCCGAGATGAGAAGCTTGGTCAATGCCGTCGTGAGCGAAAAACTGGAGCGTTTTCTGGAGGAAAACCCCGCCGTCGGTCGGGTGATTTTGGAAAAAGCCCTGACCGCTTCTCGGGCAAGAGAAGCTGCCCGCCGTGCCCGTGAGAGCATCCGACGCAAAAATGCCCTCGAGGGAGCGACCCTGCCCGGCAAGCTGGCGGACTGCAACGAACGCAATCCTGAACTGACCGAAATTTACATCGTCGAAGGCGATTCCGCAGGCGGTTCGGCGAAAGGGGGACGTGACGCACGCTTTCAGGCGATTTTGCCCCTCTGGGGGAAAATGCTCAACGTCGAAAAAGCCCGTGCCGACAAGGTCTATGGCAACGACAAGCTCACGCCCGTGATTACGGCCCTCGGGGCGGGCATTGGCGAAGACTTTGATTTGAACAGGCTCCGTTACCACAAGGTCATCATCATGGCCGATGCCGACGTGGACGGCAGTCATATTCGGACACTGCTTCTGACCTTCTTCTATCGCTTCATGCGTCCTCTGGTCGAAGGCGGGTATGTGTATTCTGCTGTCCCGCCCCTGTACAAGCTCTCCCGTGGCAAGCAAGTCCGCTATGCCTACTCCGACGAGGAGCGTGACCGTGTTTCGGCAGAGATGCGTGGAGACAACCCCAAGGCAAAAATTGACATCGGTCGCAATAAAGGCTTGGGTGAGATGGATGCCCACGAGCTTTGGGAGACGACCATGAATCCAGAATGCCGTACCCTCAAGCAATTTACCGTGTCCGATGCCGTGCTCGCCGACGAAATTTTTACCCTGCTCATGGGTGAAAAGGTCGAGCCCCGCCGTGAATTTATCGAGCAAAACGCCAAGCGTGTTGTCAATCTCGATTACTAATTTTCCCCATAAAAGCCAAAGGAGGCGTTTATCTCGTGGCACACAAAGACAAACAAGCTGATATTTCCTACCAAAACCAAAGCATCAAAAGGGTCGATTTGCGAGAAGAAATGGAACTCGCCTATGTCGACTATGCCATGTCCGTCATCATCGGTCGGGCACTGCCCGACGTGAGAGATGGGCTCAAGCCCGTTCACCGCCGTATTCTCTATGCCATGTATGAGGACAATCTCAGTCATGACCGCCCGTTTAAAAAATCTGCGACTTGTGTGGGCGATGTGCTCGGACGCTACCACCCCCACGGGGACGCTTCGGTCTATGATGCCCTCGTGCGTATGGCACAAAATTTTTCCATGCGGTATCCCCTCATTGAGGGGCATGGGAATTTTGGCTCGATTGATGGCGACCCCCCTGCTGCCTATCGTTACACCGAAGCCCGTATGTCCAAGATGTCCGCCGAAATGCTCCGTGATTTGGAGAAAGATACGGTGGATTTTGACCCGAACTTTGACGAGCAACGCAAAGAACCCCGTGTGCTCCCCTCCCGTTTCCCCAATTTGCTGGTGAATGGTTCGTCGGGGATTGCGGTGGGCATGACCACCAACATCCGCCCCACAATTTGGGTGAGGTGGTCGATGCCTGCTTGTGTTTATTGGACAAGCCAGAGGCGGATGTGTTCGCCCTGATGGAGCATATTCAGGGGCCTGACTTCCCCACCCGTGGGACGATTATGGGGAAAACCGGCATTCGGGCTGCCTATGCCACCGGCAAGGGGCATATTAAGCTCCGTGCGAAGGCGGATTTTGAAGCCTTTGGGAACAATCGGACGGCGATTATTGTGACCGAACTGCCCTATCAGGTGAACAAGGCACGTTTGGTGGAAGCCATTGCTGACCAAGTGAAAGAAAAACGTCTGGAAGGGATTTCCGGACTGAGAGACGAGAGCGACCGTGACGGCATGCGGATTGTGATTGAGCTGAAGAAAGATGCCAACGCACAGGTGGTGCTCAATCGGCTCTACACCCAGACCCAGATGCAGACGACCTTTGCCATTGTCATGCTGGCACTGGTACACGACCAGAAACAACCCAAGATTCTCAATCTCAAGCAGATACTCGAGGAGTATTTGCGTTTCCAAGTCGAGATTGTGACCCGTCGGACACGCTATGACAAACAGCGTGCAGAGGAGCGTGCCCATGTGCTCGAAGGCTTATTGATTGCACAAAACCATCTGGACGAGGTGATAGACCTCATTCGGGCGAGCTATGACGATGCCAGCGAGCGTCTCATGGCACGTTTCCAGCTCTCAGATGTCCAGACACGGGCGATACTTGAAATGCGTCTGAGAGCCTTGCAGGGGCTTGAGAAGGCAAAGCTCGAAAACGAGCACCAGAGCCTCCGAGAGAAAATTGATGCCTTTGCCCAGCTGTTGGCGTCCGATGAAGCCCTGCGTGGGGTGGTCAAGGAAGAACTCTTGGCACTCAAGGAAAACTTTGGGGACGCACGCAAGACCGACATTGCGGCAGTTGAGAATGAGATTGACATTGAAGACCTCATCGAGGAGGAAACCTGCGTCTTTACACTGACGGCGGCGGGCTACACCAAGCGTTTGCCTGCCTCGACTTACAAGGCACAACGCCGTGGCGGGAAGGGCATTTCTGCCCAGAGCCTGCGGGAAGAAGATTATATCGACACACTGTTCACTGCCTCCACCCACGAGCAGATTTTCTTCTTCACCAGTGCAGGGCGGGTGTATCGCCGTAAGGGCTACCAGATTCCCGAGGCCAGCCGTACTGCCAAGGGCACAAACATTGTGAACATTCTGCCCCTCGAGGCGGGGGAAAAGGTCACTGCGATGATTCATCGGCGGGAATCCGACGACAAGGGTTACTTGTTTATGTGTACCCGCAAGGGCACGGTCAAGCGGGTGGCGATGGATGCACTTGCCAACATCCGCTCCATTGGGCTTCGTGTCTTGACGCTCGATGAGGGCGACGAGCTGATTTCTGTGCGTGAGACCGACGGCAAGACCAATCTCCTGCTCGCCACCCAAAAGGGCATGGCGATTTGCTTCCGTGAAGACGATGTGCGTGTCATGGGACGCACGGCGGTTGGGGTGCGTGGGATTCGTCTGCGTGAGGGGGACAGCGTGATTGGGGCAGTGCGTGCCCACGAGGGCGCAAGTCTGCTCACCATCACCGAAAACGGCTTCGGCAAGCGTACCCCCATCGAGGAGTACATCCGTGGCACGGGCGAGCCCCAGCACCGTGGCGGCTACGGGCTTAAGAGCTATTTGATTACGGAAAAGACGGGCGATGCTGCCGCCGTCAAGGTGACCCGTGGCGAAGAAGATATTTTGCTCATTGCCAACGATGGGACGATTATCCGTATGCCTGTCATGGACATCAACCGCTATGGGCGTGCTGCACAGGGTGTGCGTGTCATGCGTCTTTCGGAGGGGGCAAAGGTCATTTCCCTCGCCCGTGCCGAATCCGCCAACGAGGAAGAAGACGAGGACAGCGAGGCATGAAACAGCTCGACATTTACACCGACGGGGCGTGTTCGGGCAACCCCGGCCCTGGGGGCTGGGCGGCAATATTGCGTTATGGGGCACAGGAGAAAGAGTTGGTGGGTGGAGAGCGACAGACCACCAACAACCGCATGGAGCTTTTGGCGGTGATTTCCGCACTGGAACTGCTCAAAGAGCCCTGTGTGGTGGACTTGTACTCTGACTCAAAGTATGTGCTCGATGCCTTGGAGAAAGGCTGGGCGCGTGCCTGGCAGAAAAACAACTGGAAGCGCAAGACCGGCCCTGCCCTGAACCCCGATTTATGGGAGAGACTCTTGGCACAGGAAGACCGCCATACACTCCACTTGCACTGGGTCAAGGGGCATGCCCAGAACCCCCTGAACAACCGCTGTGATGCCTTGGCGGTGGCAGAGAGCAAGAAGTTTTTCTAATGGTGAACAGAAAAAAAGCAGGACGTTTTCGTTTGGAAAACGTCCTGCTTTGGCATATGTTTATGGTTTTCGTAAGCTTCGGATATCTTTTCCGAAAAAGGGATACTGGTCATACGCACCCTCCAAACGGGCGCGGGTTTGCATGCCGTAACGCTGGTAGATGTCCTGAGTGGACAGGTTGGAAGAAATGATGGTCGCTCGATTTTCCACCAAGCGGGTATTGAGCAGACGGTACAATGAGGCTTCCACCAAGGGGGAGAGCATCTCTGTACCCAAGTCATCCAAAATGAGCAAATCACAGCGTAGGTAACGACGGATGCGTTCCTTTGCCTCCTGTACGTCGCTCCCATTGCGGGAGAATTTCTCCTCCTCGAAGGCAGAGAAAATGTGTATGGCGGTGTCGTAGACCACGGAATAGCCCCGCTCGGCTACATCACGGGCGATACAGGCGGAGAGAAAGGTTTTGCCCAGACCGGTATCCCCCAAAAACAGGAGATTTTTGCGGGTTTTCTCGTTGAATTGCGTGGCGTATTTTTGGCATTTCTCAAAGACGATTTTCATATGTGCTCTCGGGGAAACGCCCAGTTGTTTATCGACACTGTCTTCGTAATAGTGCAGGTGAAATTGGGAAAACATCTGGTCGCCCACGTCCAAGAGCTGGGAGAGCTCTTTGATTTGGATTTCCTTGCAGATGTTTTTCAGACAAAAACACATCTCACTGCTTTTGTCCGCTTTTTGCACCCAGCCTGTGTCCTTGCACAGGGGACACTTCGGCAGTCCGTCCCAGATATCCTGCTTGATATTCAGTGCAGCAAGGTAGGCATTGCGTTTGGCTTGCAGGGCTTGGTTTTCGGCACGGATGCGGGCGACGGCTTCTTTCGGGTCTTGACCCTGCCGCAAGGCGAAGGCGACCACTTGCGGGATGCTCTGGCGCAGGGTCTTGTCCATGTCCCGCAGGGCGGGGTGCTGGGCATAGGTCTTTTTACGCAACTGCTGGCGGTAGGCTTCCCGCTCCTGTTTTTGTTCTTCCAGCTGGCGCAGGGCATGATTTAAGATGGTTTTACTGTATGCCATGGGCATGTCCTTTCTGAGGGAATGAAAAATGAATGAAAAATGAAAATCCCCCTCCGTCTTCGACGGTTTCCCCCTTTGACAAGGGGGATGAGACCAGGTGGTTTGTAGGTGGGACGTCGAGGACGCCGTCCCCTACGGGGGAATTCCATGCAAAATGAAAAGAAATCCCCCTGTCATCTGCCGATGACGTCCCCCTTTGACAAG
>CAZSWQ010000073.1:5893-9225 GCA_964611025.1 uncultured Ruminiclostridium sp. | reverse complement strand
GAAAGGCTTGGGTGAGCCAGTCCACCAGAACGGGGCAGATGATTTGTTCTGTGCCCCCGTGTCCTGCGTCGATGAGATGGACAGCCTGCTGTTTTGCAGTCAAATAGACGTCGTGCTTCAGCTCAGACGTTACAAAGGTATCACAGCCTTGGGCGATGACTTCGGAGAGCATGCCACCGCACGCCCCGCCACCGACCGCCACACGGGAAACCAAGTTGCCCCCGCTCGCTTCAGAGACACGCAGACCCGACAAGCCCAAAGCGGTTTTGACCTGCTTTGCAAAATCCAACAAGGGCAAGGGCACAGGCAATGTGCCCACTCGACCAATGCCATAGGCTCTGCCCGCAGCGTCCACACCGTCTTCCGTCAGGGGCAGGGTGTCTTCTAAGCCCAAACGTGCTGCCAAAACCGTATTGACCCCGCCTTCGACTGCATCCAAATTGGTATGTGCCGAAATGACGGCGATTTGATGCTCGATGAGTTGCAAGAGCATCTCACCCTCTGGGTCACGGTCGCTGATGTGTGCCCGCTTGTCCCAAATGACAGGGTGATGCGTCACAATCAGATTTGCCCCCTCGGCAATCGCCTCTGCGACCACTGGGGGTCTGACATCCAAAGCGACCAGCACAGTCTTTACAGGGGCATTTTGCCGTCCCAAAAGCAAACCTGCATTGTCAAAGCCCAGTTGATAGGCAAAGGGGGCTTTTTTGTCCAAATACTCATAAATATCTTTTACACTTGCCATTTTGTCCATGCCTCCTGCATTGCTTCTACCCCATGGAGCAGGGTTTCCATTTGTGCAATCTGTGTGAAATTCGGCTGTTTTGCCTGACGCAAGCCCTGTAAACTGCGGGTCAAGCGCTGGATGTTCTCGGCTAAGTAGCGTCCCCGCAGGGGAGCGTCCATGCCCTGCCACTGGCGACCCACCCAAATTTCCGCTTCGTGCAGGCGTTCTGTCCTGCCAAAACGCACCCGCAACAGCAAATACAATTTTTCGCCTTCAGCAACCAGCGTTTCGGCTTCAATGGCAAAGCCTGTCTCGTCCAAATAACGACGCAGGTCGGGGATTTTGCTCATCGCTTGCAGGAGATAGGTATAGCGGGGGTCGGTGCTCCAAGGCACAGCAGAGAGGCAGTGGGCTATCATCTCGCCCCCCATGCCCGCAATCAAAATGCTGTCCACTTCCTCGCTCTCTAGGCTCTGCAAGCCGTCACTGCAACGGAAACACAATTGGGTCTCTGCAATGCCGTGGCGGGCTGCTTCGGCTCTGCCACGCTCCAGAGGCTCTGGGTGAATGTCTGAGGCGATGGCAAAGGGGATGTGCCCCGTTTGCAGGAGATAAATGGGCAGGTGGGCATGGTCTGTGCCAATGTCCGCCACACGGTCGCCCTTGGGCACTTGTTCCGCCAGTGCCAAAAGGCGGGGGCTGAGTTCTATCATGGGCATACTCCTTTCCAAATAAAAACAGGGGCAGATGCACCAGACATCCGCCCCTTTCTTGCTGTCTTATTCTGCTTCTGCGGTCTTGTTTGCGGTCAGGATGGCATTCAGCTCTGCCAAGAGGGTTTCGGTGTCGACGTCGTGGACGGCACAAGCCTGCTCCACGGTTTCGTTGCGGGAAGCGGGGCAACCCAAGCAGTGCATGCCGATATTGAAAAATGCGGGGGCAACTTCGGGGGCATTGGTCAGAATATCGCCAATGTTGGTGTCTTTTGTGATTTCAGTCATGATGGTCTGTTCTCCTTCGCTGTTTGTGCGGTCTGTTTCTTCTTTTTTGCCAAAAAGGGCTTGGAATGCTTTGAACATGAGTAGGATACCCCTTTCTTCTGGGATTATCAAGCGTGCAATAGAAAAAGAGGACTGACCGAATCAACGGCAGTCCCCTTTCTTCGGTTCATCAGCAGATACGACGCTTATTCTTCGTCTTCACCTTCGTCTTCATCGCTTGCCAGAAGGGCACGGATGGACAGGGAAACCTTCTTGTTTTCAAAGTCGATTTCGGTGATACGCACATCAACGACCTGACCTTCGCTCAGTGCGTCGGCGGGCTTTTCGATGCGGTGGTCAGCAATCTGGGAGATGTGGATGAGACCATCTACACCAGGAACGATTTCAGCAAATGCGCCGAAGGTCATCAGCTTGACAACACGGACGGAAGCGGTCTGACCGACATCGTAGGTGTCGATAAACTTCGTCCAAGGTTCTTCGCTGTGGTCTTTCATGCCCAGAGAAATCTTCTTCTTGTCTGCGTCGAAGGACAGCACATGTACGGTGACTGCCTGACCAACACTGACGACTTCTGCGGGGTTCTTGACACGGCTCCAAGACAGCTCGGAAACGTGAACCATGCCGTCCACACCGCCGATGTCGACGAAAGCACCGTAGGAGGTGAGGGACTTGACCACACCGTCATACTGCTTGCCCACTTCGATGTTGTTCCAGATTTCTGCTGCCTTCAGTGCACGTTCTTCGTTTGCGACGGCACGGATAGAGCCGACGACACGACGACGGGAACGGTTGACTTCGGTGATACGCAGACGCACCTTCTGCTTCATCAGGCTGGACAGGTCGCCACCTCTGGGCAGACCAGTCTGGGAAGCGGGGACGAATACACGAACGCCCTTGACAGAGACGACAATGCCGCCCTTGTTTTCTTCGGTGACAGTGCCTTCGACGATGGTCTGTTCTTCCTGCGCAGCTTCGACGCTGTCCCAGTTCTTTACGCTGTCAAGACGCTTCTTGGACAGGGTGGCAACGCCTTCTTGGTCGTTGACACGCATGACATAGGTTTCGATTTCTGCACCGACCTGCACCAAATCTTCGATGTTTGCATCGACATCGTCGGTCAGTTCGCTCATGGCGATGTAGCCCGCATGCTTCGTGCCCAAGTCCACGTGGATTTCGGTGTTGGTGATTCTTGTGACGATACCAGTGACCTTATCCCCCGTATGTAAAGTTTTGATCGACTTTTCCAGCATCTCTGCAAAAGATTCTTCGGACTCTTCGATCTTATTGATTTCTTCGCTCATTGTACCATAGACCTCCTTAATTATCCACTCGGGTGTCGATGCACCCGCAGTGATTCCAACAGAAGCGGCCCCGTCTAACAGACGTAGGTCAAGCTCCTCAGCCCGACTGATATGCAACACCAGTGGGCAGTATGCTCGGCATAACTCAGCAAGACGGTTTGTGTTGGAGCTCTTTCGGTCGCCGATAATAAGCATTGCATTGCATTGCTCCGCCAAACAAAGTGCTTCTGATTGCCGCTTACACGTAGCTTCGCATATTGTATCAAAGATTTAGCATTTTGTTCACTCTTTTTTTATTTTTTC
>CAZSWQ010000073.1:0-5883 GCA_964611025.1 uncultured Ruminiclostridium sp. | reverse complement strand
GCCCCCCGACACCAGCCCGCAATCGCCAAAACTTCTGGGTGTGTGGGCAGTCCGATGATGAAAACCTTGCGCCCTTCTTGCTCTGCACTTGCCACAATCTTATGAATTTTTGCCACTTTGGGGCAGGTGGCATCCACCAGACGGCAGCCTTTTTCTTCTAAGATGCGCCAAGTCTCCCGTGGCTCACCGTGGGAACGGATGACCACCTGTGCCCCCTGTGGCACATCTTCCACCCGCTCGACACAGCCCAAGCCCTGCTCTGCCAGCGAGGCAATGACGGCATCGTTGTGAATGACCGAGCCGAGCATCACGGCGGGTTTTTGTCCCTTGGCGGTCTCTTGGGCGAGCTTCACCGCCCGCTTGACCCCAAAACAAAAGCCCGCACTTTTTGCCAAGGTGAGTTTCATTCTTCCGCACCGCCCAACTGAATAATCCGTTCCATGAGGGCAGAGGTGGCGATGGTGTAATCGTCCAAAGTGGGCTTACGGTTCTCGTGGAAGGGAATATAGGGATTGCCGAAAATGACCTTGCTTGGACGGAACAGGCGTTTTTTACTGCTGATGTAGACGGGCACGATGGGCACACCAGAACGAATGGCGAACATGACCGCCCCGTTTTTGCCAGAGCCAATGCTGCTGGAACGTGTCCCTTCTGGGAAGACCATGAGCTTACGACCTTCTTTGAGGGTTTTCAGGCAGGACTTGACGGCGGAAATATCCGATTCCCCCCGCTTGACCCAAATCATCACATCCAAACGGGAGAGCACAGACCCGACCAAAAACCAGTTGCTCATTTCGTGTTTGCCCAAGATGCGTATGGGGTGATGGCGACCGATGGAAAAGAGCAACATGAGCGGGTCGACGTTGTCGGAGTGGTTGGCGCAGATGACTGCCCCGCCCTCGGGGAGGTTTTCCAGACCCTCGACACGGCTGGGATAGAGAAACTGCACAAAGGGATAAATCAGGGCATAAATAAAACGGTAGAGAGGTTTCATAAATCCAAATGCTCCTTTGCTAGGGCGAGCAGTGCGGTGAGGCTCTCGTCCAAATTCAAGTGTGAGGTGTCCAGCAAAACGGCATCTTCTGCCCGTTTGAGTGGGGCATGGGTACGCTGGCTGTCCGTCAGGTCTCGTGCTTCAATTTCCGCCAAAAGCACCGCAAAGGGCGTGGTATCGCCTTTCAGACGCAATTCCCGCTCTCTGCGTTCGGCACGGACTTGGGCAGAGGCAGTCAAAAAGATTTTCAGGGGGGCATTGGGTAAAATCACAGTGCCAATGTCCCGCCCATCCATGACCACCGCCTGCGTTTTGGCAAGACTGCGTTGCAAGTCCAGCAAAAAAGCACGGACTTCTGGAATCTGCGAGACCTGAGAGGCAAAGGCAGAAACCCGATTTTCTCGAATCTGTTCTGTGACGTCCTCCTCTTGCAAGTACATATGTTGCAAGCCGTCTGCCTCGTGACGCAAGGACAGTTGCAAGTGGGGCAAGAGGGCAATGACTTCTTCTGGCTGGGCACAAGACTTGCCCTGCTTGTCCACAAAGAGACCGATGGAGCGGTACAGTGCCCCTGTGTCCACATAGACAAAGCCGAGGCAAGATGCCAAACGCCGTGCCAAGGTGCTTTTTCCCGCACCTGCTGGCCCATCTATGGCAATATTGGGATATGACATACAATCACCTACTATCTGGAGAGATTCAACGGGGAATGCAAATGGGCGATTTTCGGGCGGATGGTATCCGCCCCTACGGGGGACAACGATGGAATTTGTCCCTACACGGGGTCGTATTGGGCGGCGGAAACACCCGCTAAGTGACCCGTACACCAAGCAATTTGCAGGTTAAAGCCACCCGTGTAAGCGTCCACGTCCAGCACTTCCCCTGCGAAAAACAGACCCGCTGCTTTTTTGGACATCATCGTATTGGGGTTCACTTCCCGCACGGAGACACCACCCGCTGTCACAATGCCTTCTTCAATGGGACGGGGCGAGGCAATGGGCAGGCGGAATTGTTTCAGTTGTTCTTGCAAACGGCGACGCTGTGCCTTGGTCAAATCATGCACTTTACACTGGGGGGGAATGGCACAGACGTCCAGCATGACGGGAATCAAAAGACGGGGCAAGAGCCCTTCCAAGACATGTTGCATGGAGCGGTTTTTCTGCTCGTCCAAATCCCGCAACAGACGTTGCTCCAGTTGGGTTTCATCCAGAGCGGGCTTGAGGTCGAGTATGGCGGTGTAGCTGTCTTTGTCAAAATTGCGCAGATGACAGCTTGCCGTCAAGACGAGAGGCCCAGACAGCCCAAAATGTGTAAAGAGCAATTCGCCCTGTTCTTCGTAGAGCACTTTTTTCTTTTGGTTCTTGATGGTCAATTTGACATTTTTCAAAGATAAGCCCTGCATACGGCTACACAGTGTACCGTCCTCGACCAAAGGGACAAGCGAGGGTTGCAAGGGGGCGATGCTGTGCCCCAGTGCTTGGGCGAGGGCATAGCCGTCGCCTGTCGAGCCTGTACGGGGGTAAGAGACCCCGCCCGTGGCGACAATGACCGCCTTGGCGGGGAATACCTGCCCCGTCTGGGTTTTGATGCCTGTAACCTGCCCCTCTTTGGTGAGGATTTCCACGCATCTTGCCTTGGCGATTTTCACCCGCCGACGTTTGAGGGCAAAAAAAAGGGCATCAATGACATCTGCTGCTTTGTCCGACTGGGGGAAGACACGTCCGCCCCGCTCGGTTTTGAGCTTCACACCCAAGCCCTCGAAAAAGGCTTTGACTTCGCTGGGGGGGAAGTGTTGCACGGCACTGTGCAAAAATTTTGCGTTGTGGGGCACATGTTGCAAGACCTCGGCGGGGGTGCAGTCGTTGGCGAGGTTGCACCGTCCCTTGCCCGTGATGTACAATTTCCGCCCCAATTTGTCATTGGGCTCGATGAGAAGGACGCTTGTGCCCTCCGTGGAAGCGGTCAGGGCTGCCATCATGCCAGCCGCACCGCCCCCTAAAACAACAATTTGTGTTTCTTGCAAACTCAATCCTCCGTGTTGACAAAGACGGCATCTTCCGTCCAGATTTTTTCCAAATTGCCCAAGGTTTTTGCGACATCGTCGGCTTTTTGGCGGGAAACCGCCACCAAAAGGGCGTTAATCATGCTCAGGGGTGCGACCAGCGAATCGCCAAACGATGCCATGTCGCTCTGGGCAAGCAGGACATGGTGGGCACACTGGGCAACGCTGGACTCTGCACTGTCGGTCAGGGCAATGACGGTTGCACCTTGGGCACGGGCGAAGTGCAATGCCTTGGCAGTGCGTTGGGAGTAGCGGGGGAAACTAATGCCAATGATGACATCGTCTTCTTCGATGCGGACGATTTGCTCAAAGACCGTGGTCGCCTCGTCTACATGAATGACATTGTCGAAAATGAGGCGGAAATAGAAGGACAAAAAGCCTGAGAGCGAACTGGAGGAGCGAATCCCCAAGACATAGAGACGCTTGGCAGAGACAATGGCATCGACGGCACGGGCAAAGCTGTTGCGGTCGGTCTGCTCCATGGTCATCTGGATTTTTTCCATGTCCGATTGCATGACCATGGACAAAATGTCCTGCGAGCCGATGAGGTCGTTGGAGACTTCCATGCGCTGGATGGAGGTCAATTTATTGCGAATCATTTCCTGCAAGGTCTTTTGCATGGCGGGGTAGCCCGAAAAGCCCAATTCTGCGGCGAAACGCACCACGGTGGACTCGCTGACTTCCACGGTACGTCCCAGACGGTTGGCGGTCATAAATGCCGCCTTATCGTAAGAAGTCAATATGTAGTTGGCAATGAGTTTTTGCCCCTTGGAAAAGTCCCCCATTTTGTCTTGAATGAGGGCTAAAATATCTTTTTTCATGTGGCTTCCTTCCCTGCTGTGTCGGATAGACAGCATCATGATTTCTGTCTTTCATCATAGCCGTTTCACCCGCAAATTGCAAGAGGAAGATGCAAGACTTTCAGCATCAGCCAAAAATAGATGCCACTTCTTTGTCGGTCATGGTTCTCCAGCGACCCGTTTTCAGGCGGTAATCCAGAATCAGACCGCCCTCACGGATGCGTTTGAGACGTTTGACTTCCAGCCCAGCGGCGGCACACATACGGCGTACTTGGCGGTTTTTGCCCTCGTGGATGGTGATGGAGAGCAGGGTGCGCCCCTTTTCTTCCTTGACAAATTTCACGTTGGCGGCACGGAGCTGTTCGCCGTCGAGGTTCATGGGTTCGGTGAGGATGGGCCAAGCTTTCAGAACATCGCCCTCGACCCAAGTATAATATTCTTTTTCGACTTCGTGGCTGGGGTGGGTCAGGCGGTGGGTCAAATCGCCGTCGTTGGTGAGGAGCAATAAGCCTTCAGAATCCAAATCAAGGCGACCGACTGGCCAGACACGCGCGCCACAATCCTGCACCAAATCGGCAACTGCCTTGCGTCCGTGTTCGTCGGAGAGGGTGGTGATATAGCCACGGGGCTTGTTGAGCATGAGGTAGACGGTCTCGGTCTCCTGCTCGATGGGCTTACCATCGAGACGGATATCATCGTGGCGGGCATTTGCCTTGTCGCCCAGCTGGGCGATGGTGCCGTTGACCTTGATGCGTCCTGCCTTCAAATAGTCTTCTGCCTTGCGTCGGGAGCAAATGCCATTCTGGGATAAAATTTTCTGAATACGTTCTTCCATGTGTTCCTACCTTTTTGTTTGAGTTTGATTGTTTCTGTTGGGCACAGCCCCAGCCGTGCTTCTGCCGTGCAGAGGGGGATATTGGCGAGGGTCTTCCCCGCTAAAATAAACGTCAGATAGCCCACGGGGGCATCTTTGGGACAAGGGGCATGCAGGGACATCATGCTCAGTTGTACCTCCACCTGCTCTCCTTGCTTGAGGGGATAGGTGAAGCCCTCTGGTGTGTAGAGGGGGACACCGTGCTGTAAGGTGCCCTGTATGGGGACACTCTGCCACTGTGTACCCGCCTGCAGGAGCGTGACGGGGCGATAGTGGGCAAAACCGAAGTCATAGAGCGTAGCATGGTCTTGCCAGTCGTCTGGGGCATGGAGCGTGACGGCAATCAGGCACATATTCTCCCGCTCGACTGCGGAAATGAGGGTACGTCCTGCCTGTTTGGTGAAGCCCGTTTTCACACCAATACAGCCCTCGTGCTGCCAGAGCAATTTATTGTGGTTGCGGAACGTGCGACCCTCTTGGGTGATGGTTTTGGTGGAGACGATGTGCCGAAAGGTCTCGTTCTGTAGGGCAAAGCGGGTCAAAATTGCCATATCATAGGCAGTGGAGTAGTGTCCCGTTTCGCCCAAGCCGTTTGGGTTTTGAAAGTGTGTGTTTTGCATGCCCAGTTTGTTGGCATATTCGTTCATGTTTTGCACGAAGCCCGCCACAGAACCCGCCGTGTGACAGGCGAGGGCAAGGGCGGCGTCATTGCCTGAGTGCAGGAGCAGACCGTAGAGCAGGGTTTCTAGGGTCAGGGTTTCGCCTGCTTTCAAGTAGAGCGAGGAGCCTTCTATGCCCGTCCAAGGGGCTTGGATTTCGATGGTTTCCTGCAAATCGGGGCAGGTTTCCAAGACGACCAGAGCGGTCATGACCTTGGTGATGCTGGCAATGTCCCGCCGTTCGTGGGCATTGTTTTCCCAGAGTACCCGTCCGCTCTGGGCATCGAGCAAAATGGCACTTTGGGCGGAGAGGGGCAGGGCTTCGCCCGCCCCCACCTGTGCCAGCAAGCCCCAAGTGCAGAGACAAAGACACAAAAATCGTTTCACAAGCAGCCCCTCCTTTTTCTGGGGCTAGTATGGGACGCACTGGGGGAAAGTATGCACGCATCGGCGGGCGGGGGGCGGATGCCCCTGCGGGGCTTGGTCAGCGAAGC
>CAZSWQ010000072.1:0-9355 GCA_964611025.1 uncultured Ruminiclostridium sp. | reverse complement strand
TCCATAAATGCGGTGGTTGGTGGGTCTGCCACGGCGCAAATCATCGTCATCCATGCAGGGCAAATCATCGTGTATCAGTGAATAGGTGTGTACCAATTCCAGCGCACAGCCCAAGGTCAGTGCCGTTTCAGGATTGCCCCCACAAAGAGCACAGGCGGCGAGGGTCAAGACAGGGCGGATGCGTTTGCCACCGCCCAAGACGCTGTATGTCATGGATTCCGCCAGCTGACCGTATGGCCAAAGCTCGTCCATGTATTCCGCCAAATGGGTTTCAATCTGGTGTTGGTATGCGTTCAGTTGGCTTGCGTGGGGCATGTTCCATCACGTCCTTATTTGTTTTCTGTTTTCATGAGCAGACGGTGGGCAAAAATCGCCGTGCCCATGGCATTGTCCGTGGAAAATTGTGCTTCGGCAAAACAGGCATCAAAATCCCGACAAAAACCCTGACGCAAGAGCTGATTGGATGCCACACCCCCGACACACAAAAGCGGTAAATCGGGGTAGAGACTTTTTGCATAGGCACTTGCCTGTTGCAGGGCGACATAGAGCGACTGCAAAATGAAGGTGGCAATGTCTGCCCCGCTCGTGCCCGCTTCTGCGAGGGCATTCATTTTATTTTCCAAACCAGAGAGGGAGAAATAGCCCGCTTTGTGTTTGACTTTGAAGCAATCGGTTTTGCTGGAATCCAAGGAGAGGGCATCGAGGGCTTTCCCTGCGGGGAAGGCAAGTCCAAGTCGTTTGCCCGTGCGGTCGATGAGTTGACCTGCGGAAATATCCTGTGTGCCCCCGATTTTCGTTGCCTTGACCAAAGCACCCTCCGGCTCGATGTAGAGCAGCTCCGTTGTGCCCCCCGACAAATGCCAAGACAGGTGCGGTTTGTCCAATAAGTCCATGCGTCCTGCCGACCATGCTCCCGCTGCAATGTGTCCTTGCTGATGAGAGACAGCAAAAAAAGGTACAGAAAGCAAGCTGGCGATGGAGCGTCCTTGGGATTCCCCCGCCAGAAAACAGGGCATATACGAGTCCGCCACGGCACGGGGGCGGGTGCTTGCCCCGACCGCAGCGAGCGGGAGCATCTGTCCCCCGCAAAGTTGCTCCATCAAACTGGGCAGGCGTTTGACGTGTTGAAAGAGGGCATCGCTCTGGCGAAGCCCCAACGTCCCCTCTGGCACATCCAGAAGACGGGAGACGTTTTTCCCCGTCTTGCCGTCAAAGTAGGCAAGCGAGGTGGTATAGTTGCTGGTATCCAGCCCAAGGGCAAGTGCCATTATTTTTCTCCAAACTCCTCACGGACAAAACTGCCCAAAATGCCATTGATGAACGAAACCGTCTTGGGTTCTTCGTATTTTTTGGCAATCTCCAAGGCTTCATTGATGGCGGCACCATTGGGAATTTCAGGCATGTAGAGAATCTCGAACATGGCGACACGCATGATGGCGGTGGCAGTGCGGGGGATGCGTTCAAACTTCCAGCCCACAGCGTAACGGCTGATGTATTCGTCCAGCTCAGGGCCGTGTTCCCCGACACCACAGACCAAGGTCTGGATGTAGTCCATCATTTTTTCATTGGGGAAGTGTCCGTACATCTGGTCTTCGCCCTCCCAAGCAGAGAAGTGCTCCTGCTGGAAACGCTCAGAGATGAGGTCTTGGGGAGATTGGGTGGTAAAGCCCAAGGAAAAAGAGCAGTGCATGGCCAGTTCTCTAGCGGTGGTTCTCGTCATAATACGTCCTCCCTTATCAAGGCAAAATTTTCGATAGTAATCCATTGTATTTCCCCTATTATATACAGCCTGCGGGGAAAAATAAAGCCTTTCATTTTGAAAAGCCGAAAATACACAAAAAAAGCACAAGACAGGGCATGTTTTTCGCCCGCTCCTGTGCTTTTTCCCCTATGATTTGGGCAAAAAACAGGAACAACATTTCTGCCGTCCCTGTCTTTTCTTGCGTTTTAGGCTTTTGGGTTTTTCTCAAAGGTCACGCCCGCCACCCGAATGTGGACGGCATGGACGGTCAAGCCCGTGGTGGATTCCAAACTGGAACGCACTGCCTCCTGCACTTGACGTGCCAAGTCAGGCACTGCCTGTCCGTAGGCAATGGTCAAGGACAAGCCCACGGCGATGCTCTCGTCCTGACGCTGTATGCTGACCCCACGGCTTTTCTTGCCCAGAATCTGCTCGCCCAGAGTGCTGGAAGACAAACCACTGACCCCAGCAATCTCCAGTGCGGCGGTGGCGGCAATCATCGCCAAGACGTCCTCGGAGATGTAGATGTCCCCTTGTTCTTCACTGCGTGTGATGTAGTCTCGTTCTTCGCTCATTGGGTGTTTCCTCCTGTCATGGTGTTGGGTTTATGCCAAGCCCAAGTGTTCACGGGCGGCTTGCAGGGTATTTTTCATCAGAAGCGCACGGGTCATGGGACCAACACCACCAGGTACGGGGGTGATATAGCCCGCTTTTTCCTTTGCCTCGTCAAAGAGCACATCGCCACAGAGCTTGCCCTCGGCATTGCGGTTCATGGCAACGTCAATCACGACTGCCCCAGATTTGACCATATCGGCGGTGACTACGCCGACCTGCCCCACCGCTGCCACCAAAATATCCGCACGGCGACAAATGTCCGCCAAGTTCTGGGTACGGGAGTGGCAAACCGTGACCGTACCGTGCTTCTGCATCAGAAGCAATGCCATGGGCTTACCGACGATGTTGGAACGCCCGATAACCACGCAATCCTTGCCCACAGGGTCGATATCATAGGCTGCCAAAATGTCCATGATGCCCGCAGGAGTGCAGGGCAAAAAGGCATTTTTGCCGATGAGCAGAGCGCCCATGTTCATGGGGTGGAAACCGTCGACATCTTTTGCGGGGTCAATGGCACGGAGCACGGCTTCTTCATCAAAGCCACGGGGCAGGGGAAGTTGTACCAAAATCCCGTCAATTTCTGCCCGCTGGTTCAGGCTCTCGATGAGTTGCATGAGGGTTTCCTGTGCGGTGTCAGCGGGCAGAGCGTGTTCTTCGCTCAGAAAACCGCATTCTTCGCAGTCTTTTTTCTTGCTGTTGACATAGACACGGGAAGCGGGGTTGTCCCCGACAATGATGACGGCAAGACCTGGCTTTCTGGGCAAGGCGGCCGCCTCAAGCTTCAGTCCTTCCTTACAACTTGCGGCAAGTGCCTTGCCATCTAAAATGATTGCAGACATGGTGAAATGCCTCTCTTTCTTCAATGTAATCTCAAAAAAACGCAGGGTTTATTTTGTTTAAGGGATGTTTTTGGGCATTTTGTTTTTGTGCAGGCGATAGGCAAGATAGGCAAGTGCCAAGATGCAACTGGCAAAACCCAGACACTGCGAGACCCGCAAGCCCGTCTCGAACAAGTACAGACTGTCGGTGCGTAAGCCCTCAATGAAGCCCCGCCCCAGCCCGTACCAAGCGAGGTAAAGCGTGAAATACATGCCCGCAAAGGGACGGATGCCCTTGCGCAAGAGCCAATAGAGCAGGAGAAAGCCCAGCAGATTCCAGAGCGATTCATATAAAAAGGTGGGGTGTACCTCCAAAAATTGCCCGTTTTCCAAAATCCGCATGCGCCAAGGGAGGCTGGTCTCTCCCCCGTAGGCTTCGCTGTTGACAAAATTGCCCCACCTGCCAATGCACTGTCCAATGAGCAGACCAAAGCAAGCCAAGTCCGCCATGGACGCAAAGGAAATGTTCTTGTGTCGGCAGAGCAGATATGCCCCCAGAACGGCAAATATCACCGCCCCGTAAATGGCAATGCCCCCGTCATGAATCTGGAACATTTTCGCCACATCCAGTGTGCCGTCCGCACGGCGGAACAAATCCAAATAGAACAGGACATAATACGTTCTTGCCCCGACAATGGACAGGGGTGTGGCGACCAGAAGCATATCCATGAGGTCATCACTGCGCAGGGCAAAGTGGCGCGTGTGCCCGTTGCAAAATGCCACACCCAGCAAAAACCCCAAAGCAATGATGATGCCGTACCAATAAATATGCCACGAGCCGAGGGAAAAGGCAACTGGATTGATTTGGAAATCCAGACCCAGTGCAGGAAAAGCGACGGGGTTCATGCCTCTGCCCCCTTGGGCAGAATCTGCGACAGGGCAATGCGGTCAGCCCGTACCCAGTCTTGCAGGGCAGAGACCAAATCAGATACGGTGATTCTATCATACATCTGGGGGAAATGCCAGAGGTCTTCCTCCGCAAAATATGCCCTTGCCTGTTCTACGCAGAGATGCTCAAAGGAATTCATAGCGCGGACTTGCTTGCCATAGGCGGCTTTTTTCACCCGCTCGAACAGCGTCTCGTCAATGCCCTCTGCCAAAAGACGCTTTGCCTCTGCCAAGATGGCAGCACGGACGGCTTTGGGGTCACGGCTCTCGCCACCCGCCACCAAAAATGCCGCTCCAGGATAGGACTCATAACCACAATAGAAACTGCGGTTCAAAAGACCCTGTTCATAGAGCTGGGCATAGAGAGGCGAGGATGTGCCGAGCCAGACCTCACAGAGAATTTCGCCCAAGAGCGTTTGTTCCAAGCGACCCCTGCCCGTATTTTCTGCAATCAGCTTCACACCAACCTGAAAAATGGGTGTGGAGACCTCCATTTCGAGAGAAATTTCGGGCTCATTGACGGCATAGGATTCTGTTTTGCCCATATAACGGCTCTGGGGACTGCGTTTTTCGGGGGAGAGTATCCGTTTTGCCGTTTCGGTCACGGTGCGGGGGTTGATATCACCCGCTACGCACAAGACCATATTGGCGGGGTAATAAAAGGCATTGTGGCAATCGTAGAGCGTCTGGGCGGTGATGTGCGAAATGGATTCTTTCGTCCCAGCCACGGACAGACGGGCGGTGTGGTGCTCGTAGAGGGCTTGCATCAAATTGGTGTAGACCCGCCAATTTGGGTTATCCTCTATCATCTGGATTTCCTGCCCAATGATGCCCTGTTCTTTCGCTACGCTCTCCTCGGTGAAATAGCCCTGCGAGACAAAGGTCAAGAGCGTTTCCAAGTTTTCGGCAAAGCCCTCTGTGCCCTCGAAATAGTAACCCGTGAGGGCGGAACTGGTGAAGGCATTGGGAGATGCCCCATTTCCGCTCAGGGTTTGCAGGGCATTGCCCTCGGGCATGTCAAACATTTTGTGTTCCAGAAAATGTGCCACGCCTAGGGGGCTTTCCTGCCAGACGGCATTGTGGAAAAATCTTGTATCCATCCCGCCGTAATTGGTGGCAAAAAAGGCAAAGTTTTTTTCAAAACCCGCCTTGGGGAAGATAAAAATACGCAAACCGTTGGGGAGTGTTTCCTCCAAAACGGTTTCGCCCAAGGGGGCATAATAACGATTGGTCATGCCAAAACCTCCTTCGCCTGCAAAAAATACACGCTGTCCAGCGTCAGCCCTTTGGCAAACTGTGCGACGTCCTCTTTGGTAAGATGCTCGCTCGCCTGCAAGAGGTCTTGGGGGGTACTGGGCATTTTTGCCACCGTTTGGGAGAGATAATATTCCTCCAAGCGTCCTTGGGCATCTTCGGTCAAACGCCATTGGTTTTGCACATAACGGCGGGCAAAGGCAAATTCTTCTTCGGTGATGACCCCGTTTTTGCAGTCCTCCAGCTGGGCGAGGATTTCCGCCTTGGCGGCTTCGTATTGTTCAAAGGCAATGCCCGAGGAGACCAAGAGAAAGCCCTGATGTTTTTCTGCCATGGAGCTTGCGTAGTAGCACAGCGAAAGGCGTTCTCGTACATGGGTAAAGAGCTTTGCTGTGGTCGAGCCACCATAGAGGGCATTGAAAATAGAGACCAAGGCTTGGGCTTTGGCATCCATGCTCCGTTCTGCCATACGGAAACCCAAGACCAATTTTCCTTGGGTCACATCCAGATGGTCGCTGAAGTTGCGTACGTCCTGTGGCTTGGGCAACGCGCCTGTTTCCTGTGCTGTCCAAGCCTTGCGTTCGCCTTGGGGCAGACCCGCCAAGGCAGATTCCAAGGCAGAGACCAGCTTTTCCACGGGGGCAGAGCCACAGTAATAGATATGGATGGGAGACGTGCGGAGCAGGTCTTGGTACTGTGCATACAGCCCCTCGGCGGTGATAAGGTCGAGCTGGGCTTCTTCGCCCAAGCGGTCAATGCCATAGGCTTCCCCTTGGAACATCTGCGAAATCAGACGGTAAATGGCATACTGTTGCTTGTCGTTGATGCGGGAACGGATGCGTCGGCGCAGGTTTTCTTTTTCGCTCTCAAAATAGGCGGGCACAAAACCATCTTCCCCCGCAGGGGACAGGAACAGTTCTGCCAAAAGCCCCAGTGCACGGTCTAACATCCCGCCTTCTTCGGGGATGTAGGTATCGTCCAAAAAGCTGGCGAAAAAGCCAAAGCACTGGCACGCACCTTTTTTCCGCACCATAGGCTCAATGGCTGCG
The DNA here is from genome assembly GCA_964611025.1 of uncultured Ruminiclostridium sp. GTDB lineage: Bacteria > Bacillota > Clostridia > Oscillospirales > Oscillospiraceae > Evtepia. Next base: position 2,930 of record CAZSWQ010000072.1, on the reverse strand, counting down.
CCATAGAGTCCATCCAAGGCGGCGGACAGGGAGAGCATATCGCCATGGGTCTGTGTGCCACGACGCAAGAGGGCGGGCAAGAGGGCATGCTCGCTCGCATGTGCCTCGGTTTGCGGTTGTAAAAAGTGCATTGCGCAGACTGAGGTCTTAAATTTATCGGTTTGTACGGCGGTCAGCTTGACGTTGGGAAACAGCTCCCGCTCAAAAAGTGCCATCATAGGGAAAAACGCTCCTCTCATGGGACAAAATGGGTGTGCAAATATTGTACCACATTCCCGCCAAATGTAAACCCTGTCCTGCGGACAAAGCACAGGGGCAGGCACAGAAGGTCGTTCCATCTTATCTTTCAATGTTTGAATTTTTGACTTGAGACGTATTCCGTGCTATGATGTATCATAGTAATTTGACTTGGAAAGGTTGGTTTTTGATGAGACGTTTTTTTGTTTTGCTGTTGGTTTCTCTGCTTCTCCTGCCCATGGTGCATGCCACCGAGCAGACAAGCCCGCTGGATGATTTTGTACTGTCTGCTTGGGCACGGGAGGACGTGCAAAAAGCTCTGGATTTGCACTTACTCAGCCCCAATGTCTTGCTGGATTTGCGTCAGCCCATCTCTCGTGGAAGCTTTGCGGGCAAAGCCGCTTCTCTGCTTGCACTGGAGTTTGGCAGCAATATGGACGCTTATCTTTTGATTCAAAACTACCGTGGTCTAGCAAGGGAAGATGCCTTTCCGATACAATACAGCCCAGACATTGGGAAACGGCTGGGCATCATCGAGGGCAGGGAAAATGGGGATATGGATTGGACATCGAGCATCACCCGACAGGAAGCCGCTGTCATGCTCGCAAGAACCTATCGTGCCTACCATGCCGACATACCCGAAGATTTACAAGAATTGACCTTTGCCGACCAAGCAGACATTGCCCCTTGGGCATGGGCAGATGTACAGCTCATGAGCCACCTTGGTATCCTACGGGGCAATCAGTGGAACGCTTTTGAACCCAATCGCCTCTACAGCATTGAGCAGTGTCTCGTTACACTAGTGCGTCTGTACGAAAATGCCCCCGCCGATGGCTCTGTACAAGAAAATCCCTTTGCGATTCCACGTTTAGACGAGGGTTTTTTCCATGTTTGGGAAACAGGCTCATATGCCTTTGCCTTGGAAACAGAGGACTACTATATTTGTGCCTTTGAGCCTGAAAGCCTAGGCAGTGGCATCGGCAGTCGATGCTATGACATTCAAATCGTGGAACAGGACTTTTCCCTGCGTTCTTATCCCTCGGAAATCCTATTGGCAGTCAGTTCTCGGGGGGCTATCCACGCCCGACCAGAACACCCCAGACTGTCAGAAGATGGGACAAAGCTCCTCTATACCGCAAACGTCCCCACAGATGCCTATTCCAGATTCTGGGATGCAGAGGGCAAGGAAACAGCGACACTGCTTTTCCCAAAAGGCATCTACACCGTAACCATGGACTTGAAAACAGGCGAACAAACCTATACCCATGCGGAGCTGCCATAACATGAAAAAGAAATGCTCTATGACAGGCGATAGACGACCAGACCGAAGATAGAAAGGGAGAGGGTGAGCAGAGCTAGCAAGCCTCGCTGTTCTGATAGGACGGCATCTCTTTTTGGGGGCGCTGTCTCAAGCTGTATGCCCTCCATCAGAAGATAGGGTGTGTAAAATCGGGATGCTTCCTGTGTCGGCTGGGTCAATGCGGTGGTGTGGGGATAGCCAATTTGCCATAGACTGCCGTCTGTACAAAGGATAAGTCCATGCTCGTCCGAAAACGCAATGCCCGCAACATGCTCCAAGATACACTGTGGCATTTCCTGCGGGTCTGTTGTGCCGTTTCCCAACTGCCCCGTGCGGTTGTTCTGCCCCCAAGTCCAAAGCGTCCCATCCGTTTTGAGCACGGCATAAAAACCATCGCCCGCACAGCTCTGTTGCACATCATCCATCACCTTTTCTAGGGCATATGCCCCAGTGGTCGTTTCCCGCCAAGCCCATAGGCTCGCATCCTTGCACAAAAAGCCATCACCCTCCAGAGACACAATCTCCCCCATGACACCTTGTTCCTCGCCCATGGCTATGTCACCCCAAGTATGTAGCACACCTGTCTTGCTCAAGGCACAAGCACCATAACTGCTACAAGCCACTTGCCCAATATTCTCCATGAGTTTGTGTGGCAGAGACAGTGAGGGCACATCTCTAGCAGGGCGAGCGGTAGGATTGGGGTCGAGCTGTCCCAGTGTCGTATCACCCCAGCCCCAGAGACTGCCATCCGTTTTGAGTGCCAGCGCATGTCGTTCCCCGACTGCAATCTGTGTCACATCCTCTAAAATGATGCTGGGTACTGTCACGGGCAGGGGTTCGGACAGTGCCCGTAGACCAAACCAATCCGTACCCATGCCCCACAGGGTATTGTCTTGGTCAATGACAAAGACACAATGCGACGCACCTTGGACAGCCCGTGCGTTCTGCATGAGCGTCACAGGTGCGTGAGCAGATACAGGTTCTGTGCCCAACAAACCAAAATCATCCATCCCCCAAGCGAGCAAAGCGCCGTCTTGGGCAATGGCATAATTGACATAGCGTCCAATGGAGATGCTCTCTGGTGTACGGGCATGCACAAGTGGTGTCAATAGCAGCAGGCAGAGCAATATAAAAATGATATTCCATCGTCTCATTGGATACTCCTTATATCTCTTGTCTACAAGTATGATAGCCCCCTATTGAATCAATAGGGGGCTTTGGATGGTATTCAATACTCCTCGGGTTAAACTTGGAACACCACCAGCAGTATTATATTTTTCCAAACCTTCCTTTTGCAAACAATGGCAAATATATTTTACGTTGGCAAGATTTGTGGTTACAAAGGTATACCTTTTGCACAAGAGCTAGGGTCGATTATCAGATTTATTATATC
>CAZSWQ010000071.1:0-9387 GCA_964611025.1 uncultured Ruminiclostridium sp. | reverse complement strand
GGGACGCTTTGACAAGGACAAGGAAGTATATCACATGCAGGGGGGCAAAAAATTGCGTCTCTCGCAGCCCCAGCAGATTATGGCAGCAGAACGTGAAATGATAGAAGAAGCCTATGCAGGGGATATCATCGGTGTCTTTGACCCTGGCATTTTCTCCATTGGCGATACGCTCTGCACCGCCAGCGACAAATTTAAGTTTGACCCCATTCCCACCTTTGCCCCCGAACATTTCGCCCGTGTGCGTCCCTTGGACACCATGAAGCGCAAGCAGTTCTTGAAGGGTGCAGAGCAGATTGCCCAAGAAGGTGCGATTCAGATTTTCAAATTCCCCTACAGCGGGATGGAAGAAGTCGTGGTTGGTGTCGTTGGCACACTGCAATTTGACGTTTTGGAGTACCGCTTGCGCAATGAGTACAACGTAGAAATTTTGCGGGAAGGTCTGTCGTACCAATACCTGCGTTGGATTGAAAGCCCCACGGATATCACCGAAGATGATTTGGTCTTGACGGGCGATACCAAGATGGTCGAGGACTACAATGGGGGCAAGTTGCTTCTGTTCTCCAATCAGTGGTCGATTCACTGGGTCATGGATAGAAACAAAACCTTAGTGCTTTCGGAATTTGGGCGCGGTTAAGCCCTCGAAGCAGTTTGAGATAGGAAAAAAAGAAAGGAAGAATTGACACAATGAAACGCTGTGAAATTTCCCGCATTTTTGCCGATGCGGAGCAATTTGCCAAGCAGACCGTCACGGTGGCGGGTTGGGCAAGAACCATTCGAGACCTGAAGAATTTTGGCTTCATTGAACTCAATGACGGGAGCTGTTTTAAGAGCTTGCAGGTGGTCTTTGAGGAGGCGATTTTAGAGAATTTTAAGGAGATTGCCAAGCAGAACGTGGGCACGGCACTGGTGGTTGAGGGGGAAGTCGTCTTGACCCCCGAAGCAAAACAGCCCTTGGAAGTGAAGGCAAAACGCATTGTCATTGAGGGCACATCCCCCGCCGATTATCCCTTGCAGAAGAAGCGTCATGGCATTGAATTTTTGCGTTCCATTGCCCACCTGCGTCCCAGAACGAATCTGTTTTCTGCCGCTTTCCGTGTGCGTTCCGTGGCAGCCCATGCTTTCCACTGTTTCTTTCAGGAAAACGGTTTTGTCTATACGCATACCCCCATCATCACGGCTTCGGACTGTGAAGGCGCGGGAGAAATGTTCCGTGTCACCACGCTCGACCCACAAAATCCGCCTCTGAATGAAAAGGGCGAAGTGGATTTTTCTCAGGACTTTTTTGGAAAGCCCGCCAGCTTGACTGTTTCGGGTCAGCTCAATGCGGAAAATTTTGCCATGGCATTTGGCAATGTCTACACCTTTGGCCCTACCTTCCGTGCGGAAAATTCCAATACCCAGCGTCATGCGGCAGAATTTTGGATGATTGAACCAGAACTTGCCTTTGCCGATTTACAGGACGATATGGAAGTGGCAGAAGCCATGATGAAGTACGTCATTCGTACGGTTTTGGAAAAGTGCCCCGACGAAATCAACTTCTTCAATTCCTTTGTGGATAAGGGTTTGAAAGCCCGCCTTGAGGGCGTAGTCGCCTCTGATTTTGCCCGTGTGAGCTACACCGAAGCCGTGGCAATTTTAGAACAGGCAAAGGTGAAATTTGACTATCCCGTTTCTTGGGGTTGCGACTTGCAGACCGAGCACGAACGCTATTTGACGGAACAACACTATCAGCGTCCCGTTTTTGTCACCGACTACCCCAAGGAAATCAAGGCATTTTATATGCGTATGAACGACGACGGAAAGACCGTTGCCGCCTGTGACTGCCTTGTACCTGGCATTGGGGAAATTCTGGGTGGCTCTCAGCGTGAAGAACGTCTGGACGTGCTGGAAGCCCGTATGACGGAGCTGGGCTTGAACCCCGAAGATTACTGGTGGTATCTGGACTTGCGTCGCTACGGCGGTTGTCAGCATGCTGGCTTCGGTCTGGGCTTTGAACGCATGATTATGTATTTGACGGGCATTTCCAACATTCGAGATGTCCTGCCCCACCCCCGCACCGTCGGCAATGCCGATTTCTAAACCCCAATATGACGAAAGCCCCCCGCATGCTTCGCATGCGGGGGGCTTTGTTTTGTCCGAGGAAAGATTTTGTAGGGACAAATTCCATATTTGTCCCACAGATACGTCGAGGTTGTTTGCCTGTCAGCGTTTTTGGCAAATTGCCTTGCGGATGAGCTCCACGGGGATAATCAAAACCGCCAAGAGCAGAACAAAGACCCATTCAAGCAAGTTCAAACCGAAGCAACGGAAGACCTCGCCCCCGACCTCCGTCAAGATGACCTGAACAACCACAATGATTGCCATCATATTCAAAAAAGCACGGTTGCGCCCGATGTTGGCAAAAAGACGCAAATCCTCACTGCGGGCATTGAAGGCATTGAAAATGGCGGTGAAAATAAAGAGCGTGAAGAAACCCGTCATGTGGTAATCGCCACTGCGGAACATGGTTTGGGCAAAGGGGGTGAGCAGGAAGAACAGGCTGACTGCCACTGTCCAGAGCGAACCCGTCAAAATAGCGGACTTCATCTCTCCGCTCAAAATGGATTCATCACGGCGACGGGGTTTTTCTTCCATATAATGCGACAGGGCGGGTTCGCCCCCGAAGGCCATCGCAGCCAGAGTATCCATGACCAAATTGACCCAGAGAATTTGCGTGATGGTCAAGGGCGATTCCATGCCCAGCAGGGGTGCGAGGAAAGAAATCAAGACTGCACCCACGTTGATGGTCAACTGGAACACAATAAATTTCCGAATGCTGTTGAAGATGGTACGACCGTAGAGAATGGCACGGGCAACGGATTGGAAATTGTCATCCAGAATGACAATGTCCCCCGCTTCCTTGGCAACTTCTGTGCCACTGCCCATGGCGAAGCCGACGTCAGCCCGCTTCAGGGCGGGGGCATCGTTGACGCCGTCACCTGTCATGCCGACCACGAGATTTTTTTCCTGCCCCAAACGCACCAGACGGCTCTTATCCGTGGGCAGGGCACGGGCGACCACACGCAGACGGGGGAGCAGTTCCTTGAGTTCCTCATCGGAGAGCTTGCCCATTTCGTCGGAGGTAAAAATCAAATCCTCCTCGGACTGCAACAGCCCAGACTCACGGGCAATGGCGGTGGCGGTGTCCTTACGGTCGCCTGTAATCATAATGACTTGGACACCTGCACCGTGGACGTCCTCAATGGCGGCGACGGCTTCGGGGCGGACTTCGTCACGAATACCGACAATGCCAACCAAACTCCAGCCCCCTGCAAAAATTTGTTCTTCGGTTTTTTCGCCCTCTGCCATGGCCATGACCAGCACACGGATGGCACGGTTGGCAAGGGCATCCATTTCAGCATTCAGGGCATGGATGGCATCTAGGCTGAGAGACTGTGCCTTGCCCTCGGCATCCAGATAATAGGAACACTGCCCAATGAGCTTTTCAGGTGCTCCCTTGAGCAAGGTCACGGTTTTGCCCTCGACTTCCACCACGGAGAGGGAGTATTTGTTGGTGCTGTTAAAAGGCACTTGTGAACGCACATGGGCGACCTTGTTGGGTGCGGAGGTGGTAAAGGCGAGCATTGCCCGCTCAGTTGCGTTGCCACCCAGAACGGACATTGTGCCGTCTTCTCTGTGGCTCACGACAGCGGAGGTGTTGTAGTTGACGCTCATAGCAAGGGCTTCTTGCAGGGGCTGTGCCAGCTTGTCACAGCCCTCATAGCTGGTAGCAGTGCCATCCAAGAAAACCACGGTTTCCAGCTGACCCTTGGTGATTGTACCTGTTTTGTCGCTCAGGAGCAGGTTCAAGCTACCGGCGGTTTCAATGCCCGTGACCTTACGGACAAGCACTTGGTCAGCCAGCATCTTGCCCATGTTCTGGGCGGAGACAATGGCAATCATGAGGGGCAGACCCTCGGGGACAGCCATGACAATGATGATGACCGCCAGCATGATGGCTTGCAGGAGGTCGGCGAGCAGGGGCGCACCGTTGCCGACATAGGCAATGATGGCAGTCATATCAAAGCCGTTGCCGACAATGACCTGCTGGAACAAGAACGCTAAGGCAATCAGCAGACCGCCGATGTAGCCGAACTTACTGATTTTGTCCGCCAAATCTTTGAGCTTGACTTTCAGAGGCGAGTCACGGTCTTCGGCTTGGAGTTCGCCCGCCAGTTTGCCGTAGACGGAGAGGTCACCGACACGGTTGACTTCCAAAATGCCATTGCCCCCGCAGACCACACTGCCACGGAACAGACGGCTGGGATGCAGGAAGTCGATGCTGTCGATGTCTTCCAATTCACCCACGAGGGGCACTTTTTCGGCTTCTTCCGATTCGCCGTTCAAGACAGACTGGTCAACCTGTACCGAACCCTCGATGAGCACCCCGTCAGCGGGTACTTTGTCGCCCAGTTGCAAGAGCACGGCATCCCCAACGACAATATCGTCGATGGAAATTTGAATGAGTTCGCCGTTGCGATAGACCTTACAGAGAATTTTTGAGGCTTCTTCCTGCAATTTCTGGAAGGCGGTTTCGTTGCGGTACTCGGAAAACGTCGAGACCAAGACCGCCAAAACCACCGCTAGGGCAATGCCTGCCGCTTCGTACCATTCGGTTTGACCCAGAATGGCAAAAATAAAGTTGATGACCAGAGCCACGCAAAGAATGCGTATCATGGGGTCGGAGAAGTTCCCCAAGAGCTTTTTGAAAAAGCCCTCGCCCTTTTGCTCGGTCATGCGGTTGGTGCCGTGTGCCTGTCGGGAGGCTTCTACTTGGGCATCATTCAGACCTTTGGGATTCATGTTGCTTCCACCACATTTCCTTTGTAAATTTCGTGTCAAGGCAAGAAAAAAACACCCTGACCGTTTTCTCTTACGGCGAGGATGTTCAAAAAAAGACTCCTCTGCCGTAAAACTGGCAGATAAGTCTTGTCATTTCAGATCAAAACCATGAGCGTTTGCTCAGGGTATGTTGATTTTAATCACGTCTCACGACGCTGACTACTCCCTTATCTGTCTATAATTCTAACACAAAATATGGACTTGTCAAGAAAAATTTTCCGTTTTGGGGCTGGGGATAAAAAAAGAGACTGTCATTGCCTTGCAACAACAGTCTCTCCAATATTTGGGTTTTTATTCGCTGGCGAAGTTGGTGAAGTAGCCCTTGATATAGACAATGGGTGTGCCACGGTCGCCACTGCCCGAGGTCAGGTCACAGAGACTGCCAATCAGGTCAATGTAGCGGCGGGGGGTTGTCCCTTGGGCGGTCATTTTGCCCACCAAGTCGGCTTCTTTCTGCTTGATTTCACGGCGCATGGCTTCTGCCATTTCCTCGCCAGAGAGGTCACGCAGTTGGTTGTCTGCCAGATATTTCATCTTGACTTCGTTGGGTGTACCCGCCAGACGAGCGGTGTAAGCGGGGGAGACCACGGGGTCAGCAAATTCCCAGATACCGCCGACGGGGTCTTTGAAACATCCGTCGCCGTAAATGAGGACTTCCACCTGCTTGCCTGTCTTTTCACGCAGGCGCGCTTGGATGCCGTCTACAACAGGCTGGGCATCACGGGGGAAAAGTTTTACGGTTTCTTCGGTTGCCATGTTCGAGCCGAGCAGACCGTATTCGGGATTGTAACCGCTGCCGTCTACGCTTTCGGTCAGAATGTTGTCCAGACCGTAGACCAGTTCTGCGCCACAGTTTTTCAACAGACGCTTGGTGCGGTGGCGGGTGTGGATGTCACAGGAGAGGACATGTTTGGTGTAGTTCAAAATATAAGTGGGGTCGTTGGAGAAAACAATTTCGATGTTGTCGCCAAAGCTCTTATAGAACTCGATATAGTCCACACCTGTGAAGGGGTGGACGGTGTCCTCGCCGAAGATGGCACGGAACTGTTCTTCATTGAAACTGTCCACATAGGGGTTGATGTTGGCGGCATCAATACGATTCCAATCCAAGAGGGCATTACCGACTTCATCGGAGGGGAAAGAGAGCTGGACATAGAGCTTTTCGCAGCCCATAGCAATGGCACGCAGGAGGATGGAGAAGCGGTTACGGCTCAAAATGGGGAAGACAATGCCCAGCGTACCACCGCCGAACTTACGGCGAATATCGGTGGCAATTTGTTCGCAGGTGGCATAGTTGCCATAGGAACGGGCAACGACGGATTCCGTGATGCCCAAAACATCGTCATTGTCGATGGAAAAGCCTTCTTTTTCCGCTGCTGTGAGGATAGTATCACAAGCGATGGAAATCAAGTCATCTCCTTGTTTGAAAATGGGGGAGACAATCCCTCTTGCAGTAACACCAGTATAATTCATATACATATTCCTTTCCATATCTTGATGGAGCTTGCTTTATTGTAAATCAGCAAATCATAGCGGAATCGTCGTTTCGCCACGCAAAATGCACCACAAGCAACAAGTGGGGCTTGTCGTTGCGGTGTGATTTACTCGGCACAGTGGCAGGAAACAGCCACGAAATGCACGATTCCTTACACATTTCGTCTTATTATATCTCATTTTTTTGAGAAATGCAAATCCCAGAGAAAAAAATCTCTGGGATAAAACAAAAAATGGCATTTTTTTCGAGAAAATGTAAAAAATAAAAGCACTTATTGGGAAGATTGCTCAGTTTCTGTTGCCTTTGGAGGTGGAAAGCGTCGATATAGCCCCTTGAGTTTTCCTAGAATTTCCCGATAATGCCCCCGCTCGTGTGGATACAGACAGGCAGAACAGTCCTTACCCCCTTGAGGAAGCAGGCGAAATTGTCCCCCGCAGGTTTCCCCCAGCGGATAGAGCGGGCAATAACAAAAAAGACAATTGAACGTATCAGGGTCTGCCCCAGCATGGCAGGGAAAATAGGGACAGTCCCTGTGGGCAAAATACCCCGCCTCGCCGTTCTGTGCCACTGGAATACCTCCCTTCCATATCAGTAAAAATGCATGGTGAAGCATGAAAAACCTTGCCATTGGGGCAAGCTGTGTGTGTGATGTGGAAGGGTCAAGACCCTTCCCTACAAGGGCTTAGCCCTCTTGCAAACGCTTGTCCAAGTCCTCTTGGAATCTTGCCCATTCCTCAGGACGCTGGACAAAATCATAGGGGCAGAGCTTGCCCGTGATGTCGTAATGCCGAATGACGTCTTCTGTTTTCAGCTTGCCTTCTTGGCACAGCCACACGGTCAAGTTCAAGAGGCTCTCATAACTCTCTTGGGTGAAGACACCCGTCTCATCGGGGTGACAGACCTCAACGGAGATGGTGTCACGGTTGCGCTCGTTGCTGGCAGAAGATTTTTCCTCCAGAGGCATGCACTGCAACACCGCTCCATCCATGCCAATGATGAAATGCGAGTTGACCTCTGTGTCAGGGTTGCCATAGAATTTGCGGTTTTGCTCGGGGGTGGTCATGGGGTTGCCGATGTAGTGCAGGACAATCCCTGTAAAATCTTCCAGATAGACCCCACGGCGGGAGTTACTTTCCAGAGGTAAAATGTCCTGTTCGACCCAAGAGGGGGGCTTTGCCTCCGCCAGTGCAGCCACCTTGGGATTGGTGATTTCTCCACGGGGGTGGGGTGTGGCACGACGCAGGGCAAGAAACACCGCCCCAGCGACCAGCAGAAGGCAGAGGAGCACAAGGAGTATTTTGGCGGTGGGTTTGGATTGTTTGCTTTTGCGTTTGCGGGCGGTGGGGCTTGGGTTGGGGGCTTGGGTGAGTTGTGGCATGAAAAACATCCCTTCTCTTTTGTGTCAGGCGGTGGATTTGTGTGCTTGTCGGAGGGGAGACTGGAGTCTCCCCTCACGCTTCGCATTCTCTTATTGCATCCTAACACAGAGCGTCTGGACAGTCAACGCAGAAAAGGGTAGAAAAAGGACGAGTCTTAGTGTTTCGGGAATAATTGTGGCAAAATGCCCTCCACTTCTGGAAAATAGAAAAAATAATCCCGAATGCCGAGGTCTTGGGCGAGGTGCAATTTGTTCCGAACACTTTGGGCATCATCAAAGAGCACAAAGTGGGCAAGCCCTGCACGGTTCATATAGGTAAAATAATGGGTGCAGAGTTCTTGCGAAAAAAAGACGCAAGGCTCTAGGCTCTGGCGGAGCTGTTGGAGCTGTTCCCAAGAGAGTGCTTCTCCTGCACCTTTTGGGGCGGGGAGCTGAAAATCTTCACAAGAACGCTCTACGCACAGTGCCAGACGCTCTCTGCCATAGCGGGCGATGCTGCTGTTCAGACGATGCTCCAAACTGCCCCCCGAAATGGCAGAGGAGAGCATGAGTTTTGCTTTGGAAGCATATTCTACATAGGCTTCGGGCACATAAAAGGAAAGCCCCCGTCTGGGGAGCTGGTCATTGAGCAGGGACAAAATGCGGGCGAGCCCTTTGGTGGGACTGGATTCTAGGTCTAAAATGACCCCAGAAAAGCCCCGCCCTTGGCATTCCCGCAGGACTTCACGGCAAAACATGCCCCCGTCGCCCTCACCCTCGGCAAAACCATCTTCCCCAATGAGCATCAATCCCCCACGGGGTATGTATGGGGAGGGCTTGCGGTAGAGATGCGTCCCTTTGCCCAGACAATAGCACATGTGGGCGAGCGGGAGACCAAAGCCAGAAGCCCGTGATAGTGCCTCAGTGGGTGTGAGCAAAACGTATGACATGAAAAAACCCCCTTGCCCGAATGGTGGAAGATAGGCTATACTAGACCAGCATGGGTCGCAATAGCCTATGCAAAAAACCAGAGAAATAGAAGGTGATTGTCATGGCGTTCTCGTTTGTCCCTCAAGTATACTGCCCATCCATTTATGCCCTTTCCGTGGAAGCCCTACAAAAAAACGGCATCCGTCTTGTCCTCTTGGATTTGGACAATACGCTCTTGCCCTACCGCAGTTTGACACCCAGTGCCGATTTACGCCACTGGCTTTCCGCCTTACAAGAGGCGAATATCCAGCCCTTTATTTTGTCCAACAGCCGTAAGCCCACCCGTGTTTCCACCGTGGCAGCAGACTTGTCTTTGCCCTTTTTGGCATGGGCGGGGAAGCCCAAACGCAAGGGCTTTCGCAAGGCACTTTTGGACATGAATGCCAGCCCAGCAGAGACCATCATGGTGGGTGACCAGATTTTCACCGATATTCTGGGGGCGAATCGCAGCGAGATGTTGTCTGTCTTGGTCGACCCAATCGCGCAGGATACGGTCTTTCGCCGTCTGCGTTTTTGGCTGGAAACGCCCTTTCGCAGAAGGGCAAAACGGCAGGGCGGGCTATAAATTCCTAAAAAATGGGAATAAAATCTAAAAATTCACCTTAAAATGTGAACTGCCTGCAAAATCCTTGGCAATGCTCTTGCAAAATCGGCAAATCTATTG
>CAZSWQ010000070.1:0-9477 GCA_964611025.1 uncultured Ruminiclostridium sp. | reverse complement strand
CATGGATGACGATGATTTGCGCCGTGGCAGACCCACCAACCACCGCATTTATGGACAGGCAACGGCGGTCTTGGCGGGCGATGCCCTCTTGACCAATGCTTTTACTTGGATAACGCAGGACGAGTGCCTCAGTGCCCAACAACGCTTGGATGCCGTGCAGGTGCTCTCAGAAGCAGCGGGGGCATCGGGCATGGTGGCAGGACAAATTTTGGATATGCAAGACCCCAGCACCATCCGCACCACCCACCAGCTGGAGAACATCCAAGCCCTGAAAACGGGGAAATTGATGGTGGCGGCGGTGCAACTGGGGGCGATTGTGGCAGGGGCTTCCCCCGCCCAGCGGGATGCCCTCACCCGCTATGCCGAACAGCTGGGGCTTGCCTTTCAGGTACAGGATGATATTTTGGATTGTACAGGGACACAGAGCGAATTGGGCAAGCCCATCGGCTCGGACAAGGACAATGGAAAAGTGACATTTGCCTCTCTTTTGGGTCTCACAGAAGCCCAGAACTTGGTCAATCGTCTCAGCCAAGGGGCGAAAGATGCCCTTGCACCCTTTGCCCAACATGACTTTTTGTGCTGGCTGGTGGATGTCTTGGCACAACGCCGCACCTAAGACAGTAATTTTTCACGATTCACCATTCACTGTTCATGCTTCGTTTTTCATCATTCATTTTTCATTGTTCGTTGTTCACTGTTAAGAGAAAGGGGTCGGAGACATGCAGGACTATCCCAGCTTGCAGGAGATGCAGGACGAAGACGCCCTCGCCCTGTGCCAGCACCTACGGGCGCGTCTGTTGGAGGTTGTTTCCCAGACGGGCGGTCACTTGGCCTCCAATTTGGGCATTGTGGAGCTGACCGTTGCCCTGCACCGTGTCTATGACACCAAAACCGACCGCCTGCTGTTTGACGTGGGGCACCAGTGTTATATTCATAAAATGCTCACGGGACGCAATGCACAGATGGAGAGTATCCGTCAATTTGGGGGCTTGGCTGGCTTTCCCAAACCCGTGGAATCCCCCCACGATGCCTTCATCGCTGGGCATGCTTCCGCAGCGGTCTCGACCGCCCTTGGCATGGCACTTGCCCGCAGTCGTCTGGGGAAAGAGTATCATGTCATCGCCCTCTTGGGGGACGGCGCACTGACGGGCGGTCTCGCCTATGAGGGATTGTCCACTGCGGGTCAGAGTGGCGAAAAGATGCTCATCATCTTAAATGACAATGGCATGTCCATCACACGGAATGTCTCGGGTGTGGGCAAGCATCTGGCGAAACAACGCCTCAAACCCCAGTATCTGCGTCTGAAAACCGCCTACCGCCGTCTGATGCGGGCGACCTGTCTCGGACGGGGCTTTTACAAGCTGACCCACAAGCTCAAGGCGGGCATTAAGGCAGCCCTGCTCCCCGCCAGTTTTTTTGAGGACATGGGTTTCACCTACTTAGGGCCCGTGGACGGACATGATTTGCCCACCTTGACCCGTGTCTTGCAACAGGCAAAGGACTGTACTTCACCCGTTCTTTTGCATGTCAAAACCGTCAAGGGAAAGGGCTATGCCCCCGCAGAACAAAACCCAGATGCCTTCCACGGGGTCGCCCCCTTTCACATTGCAGACGGCGCACCCAAAATGCCCCCCAGTGGGCAAAATTTTTCTCAGGTGTTTGGCGATACGCTCTGTCGGCTCGCCGAAGATAACCCGAAGATTTTCGCCCTCACCGCCGCCATGTCCACGGGGACGGGCTTGGCAGACTTTGCCCAGCGTTTCCCAGAACGGTTTTTTGATGTGGGCATTGCAGAGGGGAATGCCGTCACCATAGCGGGGGGCTTGGCAAAACAGGGCATGCGTCCCGTCTTTGCCGTCTATTCCACCTTTTTGCAACGGAGCTATGACATGCTCCTCCACGACATCGCCATACAAAATCTGCCCCTTGTTCTGGGCATTGACCGTGCGGGGCTGGTGGGGGACGATGGCGAAACCCACCACGGGCTGTACGATTATGCCTTCTTACGCACCATCCCCCACATGCACATCTTCGCCCCCAGTTCTTATGCAGAGCTGTCCAGCATGCTAGAGGCGAGTTTGTCCCAAGACAAGCACCCCGTTGCCCTGCGTTATCCCAGAGGCACAGAGGGGGCATTCCAAGGGGACAGCAGCACACGGGCAGAGGTCTATCTCCGCAGGGGCTGTGACTTGACCTTGGTGGGCTATGGCATGATGATAAACAGCCTCTTGGCAGTGGCTGAGGCACTGTCCGCAGAGGGCATAGAAGCAGAAGTCGTGAAAATAAATCAAATTTATCCGCTCGAAGGCTCTGTGCTCTTCGAGTCGGTGCGAAATACCCAGCGGGTGCTCTTTGCCGAAGAAGTCGTCGGTTTGGGCTGTCTGGGAGAACATAGTTTGAGCAGGCTCATGCAGGCGGGTATTTTTCCCACTGCCTGTGTGCTCTGCCACTGCGGGACGGGTTTTGTCCCGCACGGCAAACCCTCGCAACTCCACAAGCTCTGTGGCTTGGATGTTGCATCACTCATCAAAAAAGCAAAGGAGTTGTGTACCGATGGCGGAAAAAAAACGTCTGGATGTAGCGATGCTTGAGCGTGGATTGGCGGAAAGTCGCCAGAAGGCACAGAGCATCATCATGGCAGGACAGGTCTTTGTCGATGGTCAGCGGGTCGATAAGGCGGGTGCTGCGGTCAAAGAGACGGCAGAAATCACCATCAAAGGCAGTACGCTCGCCTATGTCAGCCGTGGCGGTTTGAAATTGGAAAAGGCAATGCAGAGCTTTGGTTTGTCGCTGGAGGGCTTTGTGGCAATCGACGCAGGGGCATCGACAGGGGGCTTTACAGATTGCATGTTGCAAAACGGTGCAAGCAAGGTCTATGCCGTGGATGTGGGCTATGGACAGCTGGCATGGAAACTACGCAGTGATGCGCGGGTGGTCTGTATGGAGCGTACCAACGTGCGTTACTTGACCCCAGAAATCATCTCAGAGCCTTTGGACTTCGGGAGCATTGATGTCTCTTTCATCTCTCTGAAATTGATTTTACCCGCCCTGCGTGGGCTTTTGAAAGCATCGGGACAGGTGGTCGCTTTGGTCAAGCCCCAATTTGAAGCGGGCAAGGAAAAGGTCGGCAAAAAAGGTGTCGTGCGTGACCCCGCCGTACATTTGGAAGTGCTCGAGCAGTTCCTCGTCCATGCCAAAGAGAGCAATTTTCATGTGAGAGATATGACCTTTTCGCCCGTGCGTGGGCCAGAGGGCAACATTGAATACCTTGCCCTGCTCTCCGTGGCAGAAACCGCCCCCTATGCGGGGGACTTGTCCGCTCTGGTGAAAGTCTCCCACGAGACCTTAGATGGAGGTGCGGTATGACCATTATTTTATGTCCCAACCCCTTTCGAGATAAAGGCTTGAAAATTGCACAGGAAGCAGGACGGATTTTGCAAAAGGCGGGGGCGAAAGTGGTTTACTGTTTTCCCTTTGCCGTTGACCGCAGTTTTCTGGGGGATTTGCCCAACCGCCTGCCCATTCGGGAGCTGAAAAATGAATTGCCCCATGCGGATTTGTTGGTCTGCTTCGGGGGCGACGGTACGATTTTGCATGCCGCCAAAGATGCCAGTGCCACGGATGTCCCCGTTTTGGGGGTCAATATGGGCTCGGTGGGCTTCATGGCAGAGGTTGAGCAAGACGATTTGAGCATTTTGACCCGCATGGTCAAGGGCGAGTACAGCTTGGAAAAACGCATGCTCTTAGATGTCAAAGTCATGCGGGACAATCGGATTATTTTCCGCAGCATTGCCCTCAACGATGCCGTCATCACCAAGGGTGCGGTCGCCCGTGTGATTGAATTGAACGTCTATGGAGACAAAGCCCTGATTTCCAATATGTACGGCGACGGTGTCATTGCCGCCACGCCCACAGGTTCGACGGCATACTCGCTTTCAGCGGGTGGGCCAATTGTCGAACCCACCGCAGAAAATATCATTGTCACACCCATTTCTGCCCACATGTTGCAGGCAAAAGCCATGGTGCTCGACAGAAACCGTGTCATTGATATCACCGTACCCAGACAGAGCCGAAAAACCGCCTATCTCTCCGTGGACGGGGGCAAGGCATTTAAGCTCTTTGCAGGGGACACGGTCGAAATCCAGCGTTCCCGTAAGCAACTGCGTCTCATCAAATTGTCGGATAAAAATTTCTATGAAATCATCAACCAGAAGCTGGAACGGAGGATTCGCCCATGAAGGCACGTCGTCAGGCTGAAATTTTACAAATCATTCAGGAGCAGGCGATAGAAACCCAAGACCAGCTCCTCGATGCCTTGCACAATCAGGGCTTCAAATCCACGCAGGCGACCATTTCCCGAGACATCAAGGAACTGCATCTGGTCAAGGAATTGAGTGGACAGGGGGCATATCGCTATGTCCTCAGTGAGAAAAAAGCTTCTCTGAACATTGCCAGCCGTCTGCACACCATTTTCAAGGAGAGCCTCACGACCTTTGAATCCGCCCAGAATATTGTGGTCATCAAAACCATGCCCGGACTTGCCTCTGCCGCCTGTTCTGCCCTCGATGGCATGAAACTGCCCGACATGGTGGGCAGTTTGGCGGGAGACGATACCGCCCTTTTGATTATGCGTAGTACACAGGCGGCGGAAAAACTCTGTTTGGATATTCATGCCATGTTACAATCCGTTTGATGGCTCACTGCAAAAAGGAGGCAGTACCTTGCTTTCGTCATTACACATTGAAAATATTGCCCTGATTGCCCGTGCCGATTTGTGCTTTGGGCAGGGCTTGAACGTCCTCACGGGCGAAACTGGGGCGGGGAAATCCATCATTCTCGATGCCCTCGGTGTCCTCATGGGTGCGCGGGTGCGTCGTGATTTGATGCGAGAAGGGGAACGCACCGCCCAAGTCAGCGGGATTTTTGAAGCCCTGCCCGACTTGCCTTGGTTTTCGGACATGGGCATTTTCCCCGATGAAAACGGCGAACTGAGCATTTCCCGTCGCTTCAGTGCAGAGGGGAAAAACGTCTGTCGGGTGGCGGGCATGCCCTGTACGGTTGTGCAACTGCGTGACCTCGGCAGACAACTCTTGCAAATCCACGGACAACACGACAGCCAACAACTCCTCGATGAGCGGACGCATTTGGCATATTTGGACGGCTTCGCCCAAAACCAAGCCCTCTTGGAGGATTACATCTCCGCTTATGATGCCCTGCTTTTGCTGGACAAGCAGGCGCAGGAATTGCAGATGAACGAGGCGGAAAAATCCCGTCGCATGGACACCCTGCAATACCAAATACAGGAACTCGAGCGGGCGGATATTCAAGCAAACGAGTTGGAGACTCTGGGAGAAACCCGTGCCCGTTTGCGTCACAGTGAAAAAATCATGGTGGCACTGGGCGAGGCAAGTTTTGCCCTAAGCGGTGCAGACGATGCCTCAGGTGCGTTGGATTTGCTCCGTGAAGCGAGCCGTGCTTTGGGACAGGTGGCGGACGTTTCACAGGACTTGGAAGCCCTATCGGGACAGCTGGCGGATTTGTGTTTCGGTCTGGACGATGCCACAGAACGGGTGCGGGATTTACAGGATAGCTTTGACGCTTCGCCCGAAGCCTTGGAAGCGGTGGAACAGCGTTTGGATGTGCTCTATCGCCTGCGGAAAAAATACGGCGATACCACCGAGGAAATGCTCCAGTATTTGGAAGACTGTCGGCGGGAATTGGATGCCATTGAGACCGCTGAGGAGAGCCTGAGCAAGCTGGAAACCGCCCGCAAAAAACAGGCAAAACAGGTGAACACCAAAGCCCAGCGTTTGCACGAAGCCCGTGCCGAAGCGGGCAAGCGACTGCAAGCACGCATTGAGGCAGAATTGCGGGCATTGGATATGCCAAAAGTCCAATTTTTCGTGGAAATTTTAGACAAAGAAACCTGCGACCGCACAGGCGGAGATGCCGTGCAATTTTTGCTCTCTGCCAATGTGGGTGAGGGCAAAAAGCCCCTGCACAAAGTCGCCTCTGGGGGCGAATTATCCCGCATCATGTTGGCACTGGGGCAGGTGCTCGCCGAGCACGAACCCGTCGCCACCCTGATTTTTGATGAGGTCGATGCGGGCATCAGCGGGGAAGCCGCCAGCAAAGTTGCCAAAAAAATGGCACAGCTGGCACAGCACCGCCAGCTCCTCTGCGTCACGCATTTGCCCCAAATTGCCGCCCGTGCTGATTTGCATTTTTCCGTGGAAAAAGCCGAGGAAAACGGGCGCACCCTGACCCGTGTCCGCCCGCTCGACCGTAAAAAACGCATTGATGCCTTGGCACAGCTCACCGCAGGCAAACAGAGTACCCCTGCCATCCGCAAAGCGGCAGAGGAACTGCTCCGACAAGCAGAACAAGAAGCAAAACCGCAAATGAATATTGGGAAATGAGAGACAAACATGAACCTTTGTAACATAGACGAAATCAAAACCCTGCTGAAACGACATCAATTTCAGTTTTCCAAGAGCATGGGACAGAATTTTTTGATAGAATCATGGGTGCCCCGTGAGACCGCCGAAGCCTCGGGCTGTGCGGACATTGGTGTTTTAGAAATTGGTCCCGGCATCGGGCCTTTGACCTCGGAATTGGCAAAACAGGCGAAAAAAGTGGTCGCCGTGGAACTCGACCGCAGTTTGCTGCCCGTTTTGGAGGAGACGCTTGCCTCCTACGAAAACGTGACGGTCATTTCGGGCGATATTTTGAAGCTGGATATTCCCGCACTCTGCAAGGAGCAATTTGGGGATTTGCCCTTGGTGGTCTGCGCCAATTTGCCCTATAACATCACCACCCCCGTGCTGACTGCTCTGGTGGAGTCCCGCTGTTTTTCCGCCATCACAGTCATGATTCAAAAGGAAGTTGCCTTGCGGATTTGTGCCGACTCTGGGGCAAAAGACTACGGTGCATTTTCCGTGTTCTGTCAGTACCATGCCGATTGTCACTTGCTCTACGACGTGCCCCCCAGCTGTTTCCATCCCGCACCCAAGGTCATGTCCTCCGTCATCCGCATGGACTTGCGCGATGCGCCCCCTGTGCCCGTGGAAAATCCGAGTCTATTTTTCCGTACCGTGAAAGCCTCCTTTGCCCAACGACGGAAAACTTTGGTCAATGGGCTCTATGCCGTCTTCGGGTCTGATTTCTCAAAAGAGGACTTGGAGCACATCTTAATCGACTGTGGTTTGTCCAAAACCGTTCGTGGAGAGCGTCTTGGTATCGCGGAATTTGCACAAATTGCAAAAAAACTCGAAAAGCCCTGAAATCTCTGCAAGTTCACTTGCATTTTACCCAGACTTCCCCTATAATACAGCTATACCTAAGATTGCACAGTCTCAAGGAGGATATGTGAGATGGTACCCACAAAAAATCAGGTCGTATTGGACTGGATTGACGCACAAATCGCTTTGACCAAACCTGCCGAGGTCATTTGGATTGACGGCAGTGAAGCACAGCTGGATGCCTTGCGTACCGAAGCTTGTGCCACGGGCGAATTGACCGCCCTCAATGATGAAACACTTCCTGAGTGCTATCTGCACCGCAGCGACCCCAGTGACGTTGCGCGTGTGGAAGCCCGTACGTTTATTTGTTGCCACAAAGAAGAAGATGCAGGCCCTACCAACCACTGGATGGCACCTGCCGAAATGTACGCCAAGCTCCATGCCCTCTATGACGGGAGCATGCAGGGGCGTACCATGTATATCATTCCCTATTCCATGGGTGTCATTGGCTCTCCTTTTGCCAAGTACGGTCTGGAATTGACCGATTCCATTTATGTTGTGCTGAACATGGCAATCATGACCCGCATTGGCAATGATGTTTTTGATGCACTGGGTGACAGCACCGACTTCATCAAGGGCTTGCATGCCAAGGCAGACCTGAACCCCGAAGAACGCTACATCGTGCAGTTCCCCGAAGACAATGCCATCATGTCCATCAATTCTGGCTACGGCGGGAACGTCCTCCAAGGCAAGAAGTGCTTTGCCCTGCGCATTGCCTCCTATCTGGGGCGCAACGAGGGCTGGATGGCAGAACATATGCTCATTTTGGGTGTGCAGAACCCTCAGGGTGAAGTGCGTTATATTTCTGGTGCGTTCCCCTCCGCCTGCGGGAAAACCAACCTCGCCATGCTGATTCCCCCAGAGGGCTATCAGAAAGACGGCTGGAAAGCTTGGTGTGTCGGGGACGACATTGCTTGGATTCGTGTGGGCGAAGACGGTCGCCTCTGGGCAATGAACCCCGAAGCGGGCTTCTTTGGTGTTGCACCTGGGACAAACATGTCCTCGAACCCCAATGCCCTCATCACCACCCAAAAGGGCACGATTTTCACCAACGTCGCCCTGAACCTCGACAACAACAGCGTCTGGTGGGAAAAGCTGGATAAGAATCCCCCCAAAAATGCCTTGGACTGGAAGGGCAACCCGTGGAATGCAGATACTGCCGAGACCGTGGCAGCACATCCCAACTCCCGCTTCACCGCCCCTGCCAAAAATTGCCCCTGTATCTCCCCTGAATTTGAAACCCCCACTGGTGTTCCTCTCTCTGCCATCATCTTTGGCGGTCGCCGTGCCAAAACTGCGCCCCTTGTTTACCAGTCCCGTGACTGGAAGCACGGTGTCTTTGTCGGCTCTATCATGGCATCGGAAACCACCGCTGCTGCAACGGGTGCTGTCGGTGTTGTGCGCCGTGACCCCATGGCGATGTTGCCTTTCTGTGGCTATCACATGGGCGACTACTGGAAGCACTGGCTGGACATGGGCAAGGTCGTGAAAAACCAGCCCAAGATTTTCAACGTCAACTGGTTCCGCACCGACGACGAAGGCAATTTCATCTGGCCGGGCTTTGGCGACAACCTGCGTGTGTTGGAATGGATTTTGAAGCGTGCCTTTGACGAAACCGACGCTGTGGATACGGAAATTGGCTTCCTGCCCCGCACCGATGATATCAATTTGGACGGATTGGAAGACTTCACCGAAGCCGACCTCGCTGGCATTTTGCGTGTTGACCACGACCTGTGGACGGAAGAAGCCAAAAACATTCGTGCCTATTACGAAGGCTTTGGCGGGCATGTGCCCCCCGAACTCTGGGCAGAACTCGAACGCTTGGAAAACAAGCTCAAGGCGGAATAAGCTGGATTTTTGTTTTTTGTTGCCCCCGACGCCTACGGCGTCGGGGGCATTTTTTGCCCTTTCTTCCCCAGCACGGCTTGCAAGTGGGGGGGCGATGTGATAGAATAAACAGCCACAGGAGGGCAAGTACCATGACCATACTTGGGATAGACCCTGGCTATGCCATTGTCGGTTTTGGCATTTTGACGCAGGCAGGGGGGCACTTTGCCCTGCAACGCTGTGGGGTCATCACCACCCCCGCCCACACCCCCACAACCCACAAAACCCCCCATGACTTTTCATATCAAAGCCCTACACCGATATCTACTCATTCATGTAATCATCTATA
>CAZSWQ010000069.1:0-9719 GCA_964611025.1 uncultured Ruminiclostridium sp. | reverse complement strand
ACCCCTACGGGGTCGGCGGGTTCTACCCTATCCATCACGCAGACGTTTGCCCCCTTTGGCGCGCCTTGCGAGCCAAAGGGCACACAGCCCCAGAAGCAACAACGCCCCCCAGAGCAGCAACACAATCAGAGGATACTGCCCCTCCAGCATCACTTGATGACGCCAGAGCAAGCCCCCAAACGCCCAGAGAAACACGCAAGCCATGCCCAGCGAACGATAACGCAGGGAAACAAATAAAGCCAAGACCGTCAAAAGTAGCAGAGCCAACAGCGTCCAGTCCTGCTCCCAAACCCGAAAGCTTGCCCCCTGCACCCGCAACAAAAGCAAAGTGAAATTGCCAAATACGGCAACTGTCACCCAAGCGGCATAGACGGCAAAGGGCAAATGCAAGAAAAATCGCTCTTTTTTCGACAGCTTCAGCGGACGCAACTGCTCCAAGAGCAAAAACAGCACCCCCGCCAAAACCAAAAGCACCCCCAATGCTAAGGCGAAGCCTTCCGCATGAAAGACCACAAGCCAGAGCACATTCAAGAGGGCTGTCAGGACAAAATACCGCCCCACATTTGGGATGGGATACCTGCGCCAAAGCCCCAAGGCATAGGCAACATACAAACCCAAGAGGGCATAAATCACAAGCCAGATGGAAAACGTAAAGGGCGGTGGGGTGAATAAATTCGGGTACTGGGCGGAAATTTCCCCCGTGGTCTTCCCGAAAAATGGCAATGTCTCCGCCAGAATATTCCCTGCAAGCAAACCCACAAAAGTCACAAGCAAGTACCACGGCACAGACGCTTTGGCTTCTTCTCTCATCACATGCCCTCCTTTTGCTATTGCCCCTAGTCTATCCCGTTCTCCCGCTACCCATGCCAAAACTGAAAATATTCTGGGAAAAATCGCAAAAAGCCCTTGCACTTTTTCAAATTTCTGCTACACTATTCTTGATAAGAATGATTCTCATTAAAGAATCTCCACACCCATCTACAAAGGAGTATACGACCCATGAATCTGAAGAATACCCAAACCGAAAAAAATCTCCGTGCTGCTCTGGCTGGCGAATCCATCGCCCGCAACAAATACAGCTACTTTGCCCAGCTCTCCCGCAAACTCGGCAACGAAGAAATCGCCAACGCTTTTGAAGACATGGCACGTCATGAGATGATGCATGCCAAATTCTGGTTCGACCAGCTTTTCAAAACCCCCGAAAGCATCGAAGAAGCCCTGCGTATCTCCGCCAAGGGCGAACACGACGAATGGGAAGACATGTACCCCATGTTCGCCCTGCAAGCCAAGGAAGAAGGCTTCGACACCATCTCCACCCTGTTCAGCAAGGTCGCCAACATCGAACGCAGTCACGAAGCCCGCTTCAATGCCCTCCTCGCCAAGCTCCTCCCACCAGAAACTGCCCCCGTGCAGGAAGCTGTACAGGAAGACAAGCCCAAGGAAAATTTCCGCTGTCAGTTCTGCGGGGCTACCTTTGTCGACCGCCCCGACGTCTGCAACGTCTGCCACGCCATTGGTGCCTTTGAATACATCGCCTAAGGGAGAATTTCACGCATGACAGATGCCTTGCAAACCCTACAGACTTGGCTTGACGGCACAAGCAATGTGGTCTTTTACAGCGGGTTTGGACTCTCCGCAGAAAGTGGTGTTTCCGACTACCGCAAAATGAAACCCGACCATTTTGACAAATACCGCTTCCCCGTGGAGGCAATTTGGTCACGGGCATTTTTTGAACGCAAACCCGAATTTTTCTTTGAATATTACCGCAATGAGGTACTCGCCCCCCTGCTCACCGCAGAGCCAAACCCCGCCCACCTGAAATTGGTCGAGATGTCTAAGGCAAACAAGCTCCGCATGCTCATAACGGAAAATATTGACGAACTGCACCAAGAAGCGGGCACAAAAAAGCTCATCGAACTGCACGGCTCGGTGATGCGTAACAACTGCCCCCGCTGTGAGCGTTTCATGTCCGCTCTGGACATCTATGAACGCACCACCGCTCCCATCTGTGACGTCGATATGTGCGGGGGGATGCTCACGCCTGAAATCCACCTCTATGGCGATGCCCTCGACCTCGACATGATGCTCAATGCCGTGTATTTTGCCCTCACGGCACAGGTCTTCATTGTCGCAGGAACGAGCCTTTCTTCCCTGCCCGTCGCCTCGATTGTCCACCATTATACAGGCAATAAATTGGTACTCATCAACGAAACAGAGGACGTACTCGACAGCCGTGCGGACTTGGTCATTCGTGCCCCTGTACAGGACGTCATGGCACAGCTCCAAGTCAATCCAACAAAATATTAAGTTGCCCTATCCCCCTTTCACAAGGGGGATAGGGCATCGGCAGATGATAGGGAGATTTTCACAGGTAGGGGCGGATGTTATCTGCCCCTACTTGTGTTATTTTTTTTGCGTTTCATGCCCTTAATACGGGCTTTTGTAGAACCATCTACTTGGGTGGACTCCCGCATTTTTTGCAGGGTTTTGTGATAGGTCTCATCGTCCAAGTGATTGTCTTGGAGATATGCCATCGTTTTGCTGGGGAATTTCACAAAGCACATGGACAGTGCCCAAGCGACCGCCATTTTGACATAATAATCCTCATGTTTGATTGCATCAAAAATGGGAAATAAGGCGTCGATGTAGCCCTCGTCAATGAAGTGAAAGCGCAAAAGCACCACCGCTACACGAATCTCATAGGGTTTGTGTGATTGGAAATATGGGGTTAAAAATGCCCAGACCCGTGCCCTGTGCTGACGTACAATTTTCAGCTCGTTGCAAAAACTGTCACACAATGACCAATTTGTCACCTTTGGGATGAAACGGGCGACCTCCTGCAAAACAACTTCGATGTCTTCCCTCAAGTTGCCAATCACCAGCCCCTGCAACATGGTCTCCTCGAAATACAGCGTCTTGGCATCTGCCAAATCTTCCAAATAGTCCAAGGGGGCATCTTTCACAATGGCTTTTGCCAGACGGCGCAGTTGCGGGATACGCACCCCAATGAGATTGCTACAGTTAGGAATCAGTTTTGAGGCAAAGACGCTGTAACTTGGCTCTGCGAGGGCTTCCAGTTCCCTGCGGATGCACTGCGTATCCCAGCTCATGCTTCATCGGGGAAGATTTTTCCCGCCACAATCGCAGCTGCTGCCCGAATGGCTTCCTTGCAATTCCGCTTTCGCTCTATGGATTCATGGTCGACATAGACACGGCACATGTCATGGCAGATGGTCGAGCCAAAGACTTCCGCAAATGCCGTGGACAAGTCCGCAAAGGCGGGGTAAAGCCCATGGGGGGCGACCAGCTCCGCAATGCGTTCTTTGGGGGTCTCTTTGGCGAGGGGGTCTTTTCGTCCGATTTCACAGCCCAATGCCATACATGCCCCCACCAGTGCCCCGCAGGTGTTGTGACCCGTTCTGCCAATGCCACCGCCAAAACCCGAAGCCATGGCGACCACTTTGGGGTCAAATTCTCCCTCGGCTACGTCCAAATAAGCTTTCAAAACACATTCTGCACAGTTCAAGCCCTGCTTGAAATACCCTGTTGCTGTTTTTTCAAAGATTGCTCTTTTTTCTGCATTGCTCATGATTCTTTGTTCTCCCGCTGTTCAAAATAGCCTCGGCTGTCCTGTGGGGCTTGTGCTCTGTCCTGCATGCCATAGGAACGCACGACCGAACAGACCGTGATTTTATAATCCGCAAACAGCCGTTCTCTGCCCTCTGCCTGACTCATGCGGTGTGCGACCACATTGCGCCAACGACTGAGGGCTTCTTCATTTTCCCAGACGTTCATGGAGAGCAATTTTCCCTCCTCATTCAAGCTGATGAAACGCTCCGCCGAAACGAAACCCTCAAAACCTGCCAAGAGGGGCTTTAATTGACCCGCCAATGCCAGATATCTGTCCTTGCCTGCTGGGGTGGGTGTGACCTCGAACAAAACCACAATTTGACTCATTTGTTTTTCTCCTCCATATCCAACAAAAATGCTTTCAAGGGCAGACCACCTGCGTAGCCCACCAAAGTTCCATTTGCCCCGATGACCCTGTGGCAGGGCACGACCAGAGCGATGGGATTTTTGTTGTTCGCCATACCGACTGCACGGCTCGCCTTGGGGTTTCCGATGGCAGCGGCAATGTCCTTGTAGCTGCGGGTTTCGCCGTAGGGAATCTCACAGAGGGCTTGCCAAACACGCTTTTGAAAGTCCGTCCCCTCTGCCCTGTACGGAATGGAAAATGTCTTGCGTTTGCCTGCAAAATACTCTAAAAGCTCTCCATATGCCCGCTCGGTGAGCGGGGTTTTTGTGCCCCTATCTTCAGCTACGGTCTCGATGCGCTTTAAGTGGGTCAAAACCCCATCTGCATAGCCCAAGCGAAACCAGCCTTGGGGTGTTTCGTATATTGCAAATCCTGTCATAGTGCCTCCTGTTTATATTCACGATGTGGGTATTTATCTAGGTGGGACGATGTGGGCATCGTCCCCTACAAAGGGATATTTCGTTTTTTCGGAATGCGCTTGGCGCAGGGGACGGCGCTTTGGCATTTGCCACAGCCGTATCTGGGTGCGTGTTTTTCTTTCAGCGTATCCATATAATCGCAACAGGGCAGATGGGCTTTGCCCTCCTGCATGGAAATGGCTTGGACGGGACAGGCATGCACACAAGCCCCACAGCAGGTGCAGTATTCGTACAGTTCAGTATAGCGTCGCTCGGTCAGAGGAAAGGCTTTTTCGGTGACGATGCTCAGAAAACGCCCTGCCATGCCCTTTTGTGTGATGATACCCTTACTCAAGCCAAATGTACCCTGCCCGCAAATGTAGGCAACGTGACGCTCTGACCAGTTGCTGGTGAATTGCAAATCTCTGCCCTTTTCCACGGCAAAAAATCTTGTATCTAAAATCGGACAGACCGTCTCATCACCCGCTCCACAGAGCACCTCGACCATATAACACCCGACTTTCTGTATGAGGGCTTGTCCCTCGATGCGGGCATGTAACCACAGGGAAGACGGCTCTGCACCCCCTCGATTGGAGGAAATTACGTCTTTTGTAAAGGGGAAAAAGAGACTGATGACGGTCTTTGCCTTGGCTGTCCAGTCGCAGGGCAAAGCGTGATGTGCCCCCACCACTGTTTTCAGCTGGGCAAAAAGCGAGTCATGCACCGTGCCAAAAGCAAACAGTGGCGCGTCAAAGAGCCTGACCCCCACGCAAGTGGCATCTATGGCAATGTCCTTGCTGATGGTATTGTCGGGATGCTGTAACAGATACTGGCTGATTTGAGACATAAAATCATTCATCTGCTTGTTCCTTTCTGTAGGCACTGGGTGATGTGCCAGTTTGTGCCTTGAACAGGCGATAAAAGGTGGAGAGACTGCCAAAACCGACGGTGTAGGCAATGTCGATGATGGGTTCGTCGCTTTTTATGAGCCTGTGCTTGGCTTCTTCCAAACGCAAATTATCCAAATAGTGTTTTGGTCGCAGACCGTACTTTGCTTGGAACATATCCGCTAGACGTTGTGGGCTGACATGTAAGGTTTTGTATGCCTCCTGCCAAGAAATTTCCTCTTGGAATTGCTGGTCTATGTGGGTTTTCATTTGCAGGGCAAGGTCTTCTGCTGGGCTGTACAAAAGCAAATCACTGCGACAGCGTTTGCAGGGGCGAAAGCCCGCCTCTTGTGCCTCCTGCGCACTGTCATAAAAACAGACATTCTCCCGCTTGGGTGCTTTGGATTTGCAAGAGGGACGGCAAAAAATCCCTGTGGATTTCACGGCATAGAAGAAGATACCGTCATAACGGGCTTCATTTTGGAGCACGGCTTCATATTTCTCTGTTTTGGTCATGGCTCGACACACCCCCTAGGCAAAGCAAATTTTGTGTTTATTATAGCATAATTCAGGAGAAATGTCTTCTCAAAAAAACACAGGCAATTTTGAGGGCAAAGAAAAGACCCGCTCCTTTGACGGAGCGGGTCTTTTCTTACAGAATTGTTTATCATTCAGCAGGGCTGTCTTCGGTTTCGGGTGCTTCCACAGGCAAAATATCCACCAGAACCCCTTCGTCCACCAGCAAATCACAGCTGTCAAAATGCGTCTGGGCTTTTTCCCTCAAGTGTTGGGGTACTTCGATATAGCCCTCCATCCAGACGGCAGTGCGGTGCGACTGGCTCTCCAGATTGTGAAATTTTGTCCCGCTTTGGGGCTGTATGCTCATAATTGTCATTTGTTTCCCTCTTTCTCATCAGCGAAACGCAATGTAGCAGCGTGGGTTCATATACCTTGAACCATAGCCGGTATTATTGCCTGCGTTCAGTTGTCTTTTGACCTCGAAGCCGTCATTGGTGATTCGGACATGGCCACTGCCCTCTGTGCTGACTGCCATGGCTATGCGGAAGTGGTATGTTTCGGTGTTGCCGTCTTCTTCCTGTGCATCTGACCTCGGGAAAATGATAACAGCCAAGGGGCGAAAACCAAGGGAAATCGCCCGCCAAGTCTGGTTGTTCACGTCAGAGTTTCCCGTGTATTCCCCCACCACGGGCATATTGGACTTGTCCTGTAATGCTTTGTCGATTTTACAGTTGTTCTCATTGAAATCTTCCCGCAAAACAGGGTCAGTTTCGACCCACTGAGACAATCCATACGCTTTCGTTTGATGCGTACTTGCCATAAAAAAATCCTCCTTTGATATGCTGTTTTACTGCTTTATATAGAGTAACCTCCTTTGTAATGGAGGATTTTTTCCTTAGCTTGGTGCATATATGCGTACACATTTGGCAAAAAAAATGCCCCTCTAGGATAAAAACACATGGTTTCTGTCCGAAAGGGGCTTTTCTTTGGGATAGCATCAAACGATGCCGAGCAGTCAAACAAAGCGGTGCAAGAGCTGACTTAAATTTTTATCGGATGTGCCCTGACCCAGAGCAGAAAATTTCCATTCATTCCCAT
Source organism: uncultured Ruminiclostridium sp. (assembly GCA_964611025.1). Lineage (GTDB taxonomy): Bacteria > Bacillota > Clostridia > Oscillospirales > Oscillospiraceae > Evtepia. Next base: position 2,781 of record CAZSWQ010000069.1, on the reverse strand, counting down.
CTCTGTAGAGTTCGCCAAAGAGCATGGCGAGCATACCTGCGTAGTTTTCGGTCAAATTATAGCGATACAATTCCACATTGCTGTTGGCATCGACCACACGGATGAAGGCATTTTGAATCATACCAAAATGCTGGTTGCGTTTTTCTGCTGCGTAGATGTTGACCACCATCACAATGCGGTCGTACTGGGGCGGAATCCGTTGCAGGTCAATGAGCACCTGTTCGTCATCGCCGTCGCCTGCACCCGTCAGGTTATCCCCCATGTGCATGACGCTATCGGACTTGTGACGCAGATTGCCAAAGTACACAATGTCCTCATTGTTTTTGAACTTGCCCCCCTGAAGCAAAATGGCAGAAGCGTCACAGTCGACTTGGGCGGTTTTCGTGCCAAAGCCCAAAAAGCCCTTTTTCTCTGCCTGTGCCTGATCCCAACCCAGACCAATGCGAACCGCTTTCAGTCCTGCATTTTCTTTGGTCAGGTTGACTTTTTGTCCCTTTTGTAAGCTAATTGCCATGGTTTTTTCTCCTCTCGCTTAGGCAACTTCAATGCCAAAATTGGCACAGAGTGCTGCCAAGCCACCTTGATACCCACTCCCGATGGCATTGAACTTCCACTCATCATTGTGGCGGTAAAGCTCTCCGAAAACTGCTGCCGTCTCAATGGAAAAGTCCTCGTCCAAATCATAGCGCAAGAGTTCTTCGCCCGTCACCTCGTTGTAGATGCGGATGAAGGCATTATTCACCTGCCCGAAATTCTGACGGCGGGTGTCTGCGTCATAGATGGTCACGGTGAAGGCAATGCGACTGATGGTGGCGGGCACAAGGGACAAGTCCAATTTCATCTGTTCATCATCGCCCTCGCCTGCACCCGTCAAGTTGTCGCCCAAGTGCTCAATCGCCCCAGAGGGGTGCTTCAAATTGCCAAAAAATACAAAATCCTTGTCACCCGAGACCTTGCCCCCGTCGGTCAGGGCAAAGGCGGCGGTGTCCAAATCAAACGCCCCACCCGTATCAAAACGGTTGACGTCCCAACCCAAACCAACGACCACTTTGGTCAAGCCTGGGTTGCCCTTGGTGATGCTGACTTTCTGTCCTTTTTGCAAGCAAACTGGCATAGCAAAATTCCTCCTAAAACAATAAATACGGCATTGATTCCCAAAAAATATTAGGCTACATCCAAACCGAAGTGGGTACAGAGGGCATAGAGCCCACCTTGGAAGCCACTCCCAATGGCATTGAACTTCCACTCTCCGTTGTGACGGTAGAGTTCCCCGACCACCACAGCGGTCTCAATGGAAAAGTCCTCGCCCAAGTCATAGCGGACAAGCTCCTCGTGCGTCTCTTGGTTTTCCAGACGAATGAAGGCATTGCTGACCTGTCCGAAATTCTGACGACGTTCCTCTGCCTCGTGGATGGTGACGGCAAAGGCAATGCGGGCGATGGACTGGGGGACGGCATCGAGCTTGACTTCGATTTGTTCGTCGTCGCCTTCGCCTTGTCCCGTGCGGTTGTCGCCCAAGTGCGTCACACCCCCGCTCGTATGTTTGGGGTTGTTGTAGAAAATGAAATCGCTGTCGCTGGGGCACTTTCCATTCTCTCCCAAGAGAAAGACCGTGACGTCCAAATCAAAACCTGCGCCCGAGTCAAAGGCGTTGACGTCCCAACCCAGACCCACCAGCAGTTGCTTCAGTGCTGGGTTGCCCTTGGTCAAATCGACTTTCTGTCCTTTGGATAAATTGATGGGCATAGAAAAACCCTCTCCTTTCCTGATTTAGCGTTTGTGTGCGAGTTGCTGAAATTCTGCCTGCATCTTCTGTAAGCGTATCTGGTCATCCAAGCGTTGCTTTTTGGCATTGTCCTGAATTTGCTTCGTCTCCTCAATGCCTCGTACAATGGTCTGCCAAGTTTTTTCCAGCGTTTCAATTTTGATGGAACTGCCCGAAACCAGACGGGCAGTCATCTTGGACTGCTCTGCGGTGTTCTGGGCATTTTTCAAGAGCATTTCGTTGGTCTTTGCGTCCAGAGCAGACATAGCTTCTGCTTGGATGCGCTGACGCTTGAGCATCATGGCTTGGGCAAGTGCCTGTTTGAACACGGGCAGTGTGATGATGAAGGCGGAATTGATTTTGCGTACCAAGTTCATATTGCTGAACTCCATGGTTTTCATCATGGGGATGGACTGCATGGCGACATTTTCCGCAATACGCAAATCCTGTGTGCGTTGTTCCAGCATCATGAGTGCCTGTTCCAGCGTCTGGATTTCAAACTGGATGGATTGATCACCCGAAGTGCTCAGTGCCGTGCGACGCTGTTCCAGATAGTTCTCAATTTCCTTGCAGCCCTGCTCGCCTGCCAAGATATATTTCACCAAATCTTGGTAATACTGAACATTGGCATGGAACAAGGTATCCAATTTGCGGTTGGAATCCTTGATTTCGCTTTCATATTGTTTCAGTTGGATATAGATTTTATCAATCTCTTGCCCCATGGTCTGGTATTTGTTCAAAATTTTGTCCAGTTGCTTGCGGGCATTGCTGAAAAGCTTATTCAAAAAGCCCTTCTGTTCCTGCACTTCCTCAATGTCGAACTTGTCCATGATGCCCGCCAAGATGTTCAGCATCTGGCTTGAGCCGTCAATTTGGCTGAGGTTCATGCTGTTCAGGACAACGTCAGAGGCACGGGAAATTTCTTCGGCGACCTCCGAACCAAAGGAGACAATGCTATCCAAATTGTGTATTTCGATGGTGCTGACAATGGCATCCACTTCCTGCGAATTGACCAA
>CAZSWQ010000068.1:8891-9751 GCA_964611025.1 uncultured Ruminiclostridium sp. | reverse complement strand
TTTTTGCAGGTAGCTGGCGGTCAGGTTGCTCCCGTCGTCTTCATAAACGGTCGTCCCAAAATTGATTTGTACTGCCGTGCCCAAGGGGACATCTGTTGCACCGTGCTTGGGGTAGACGCTGGGTGTAAACTTACCCTCTGTGCTGAAGACAATGACAGTTTTTTCGTTAAAATCGCCCTTGGCATTGCGCAGGGTCTCCCCCGCCAAGGTCAAATAATAGGTGGTATTTTTGCTCAAGGCACTGTCTGGGGTGATGGTGAGCATCTTATTGTCCTGCGACAAAACCACCGAGACATTGATTTTTGTGCCGTTGTCCCTGTCTTTGCGTAAGGTGAGCACTTTATTTTTCACATAGTCCGCCGTCAGTCGCTGGTAGTCCTTGGTGTACATGGTTTCATTGGCGAGCACACTCAGGGCATCGGAAATGCCCACACCAGCTTGTCCATCGTATGGGGTGCTTTGCAGTTGTAAGCCCAAGTCCCCATTGATTTCCCAAGGGGCGGTTTCAAAGGTCGAGCCTGTTTTACGCACGTTGGCATAGGCGATTGTACCATCGCCACGGAAGACGGTTTTGCCGTATAAATCGGCGGTCTGAATATAGGCATCTGTTTCCACAAAGACGGTGCTGTCTGCTGCATTTTTGAAGACTTTGATGGCATCGCAAATGCCCAAATCCAAATGCACCGTGGCAGTTTCTTCCAGACGCAATTCATCCAGATATGCCAAAATATACACACTGTCTTTTGCCATAGCCTCACCCGTCAGAGAAACGGTACGGAAGCCGTCCCAAGTGGGGGGATTTTCTTCCAAGGTGACACCAGTTAAAATCTCGCTTTTGTCAATGATGCTCTGGTCTTCGA
>CAZSWQ010000068.1:0-8881 GCA_964611025.1 uncultured Ruminiclostridium sp. | reverse complement strand
TCCACAGTCAAAAGAGCGATATACGAGCCTGTTTGTACCCGCAATTCCCCCTCGCCCGTCTGCTTCATGCCACCTAAGACCTTGCAGTTTTGCATGTAGACGGTTTTATCCGAGTCGTTCGTCAAAAGCCCTGTGTAAATGGTATCACTGAGCACCTGTGTGCCCGAGTGAACGCTCTTGGCATTTTTTTGGATGTCCTCCCCTGCCAAAAGGGACTCTATGAGCTTGACGGCTTCTGCACGTTTGAGGGTTTGCGTGGGGTAAAATAAATTGTTGCGGTCGCCTTGCAGGTAAGCCTTGCTGTACAAAAGCTCCACGGCATCGTATGCCCAAGAGGCAATCTCCCCGCTGTCTGCCAGCACGGAAATATTCTGACGGTAAGCAGGCTCGCAAACCACACGGGAAAGCATGACCGCCACTTCCTGACGGCTCAGCATGCGGTTGCCCTCGAAACGGTTGTTGTCATAGCCGTCGATGTACCCCGCTGCTACCCCACGGGAGGCTTGCAGATAATACCAATCGTTCTGCCCAACATCGGAGAAATTTAAGTCTTCCTCCAAAGACAGCCCTAGGGCAGTATTGAGCATGGTGCAAAATTCGGCACGGGTCACACCACGCTCTGGCTGAAAACTGCCGTCCTCATAGCCCTTCACATAGCCCCGTGAGACTGCTTGTGTGATGTCATGCTCCGCCCAATGTCCTTGCGTGTCGACAAACGCCGCCGAAACCTTTGGCATGCCACACGAGAGAAAGACAAAAAAGAGGGCACAGACCCACAGCATTCTTGCTTGTTTTTTCACGATACGACTCCTTTCTGTGAGTACCCAAGTACCCTCATGCTATTTTTCTTATTCTATACCAAAGCAACCCCCCAGTGCAAGCACACTTTCTCTGATTCCCTGAAAACAGAAAAAGAAAGCCCCGCCTGCGACAGCAGGCGGGGCTTTCCACTCAATCTTCACGGCGGAAGAATTTGTAGAGACAAAAGAGCGTTGTAGCAAAGCAGGTCACAAGTTCCAAGGCAAAACGCCAAGAACAGAAGTAACGACGCAGACGTTCCCGACGCAAGGACTTCAAAAATGCCTTTGCCTCTGCTTCCCCCAGCGCGTGTCCTTCCAGACCGTCTTCCTCTACCTCCTGAGGGTCTTCCCAGAGGGTACTGTCGGGGACTTGATTCTGTTCCCAAAAGAAATCATGTCTGTCCTGTTCTTTGTCCGAAGCACGCTCGTAAGCCTCTTCATAAATCTCAGCTTTTTTCGGAATCAATCGGATGTGTTTCATACAAGTGTCTCCTTTTTATCATGACTGGTGTTGCAAAGCACGGATGGCAGACTGGGATATGCACAGGGTGCGAGGGCATATGCGGGCTGTGTGTTGCGATATGTGCGGGACGATGTGGGCATCGTCCCCTACACAACTTACTCAGGTTTGCGTTTCAGGGCACGCATACGCATGGCATGGTCGAGGATGCGCTTGCGCAGACGCAGGGAAACGGGGGTCACTTCCAGAATTTCATCATCTGCCAAAAATTCCAAGCACTGTTCCAAGCTGAGATTGCGGGGGGTGATGAGACGCAGGGATTCATCACTGCCCGAAGCACGCATATTGGTCAGTTGCTTCTTACGGCAGACGTTGACGGTAATGTCTTCGCTCTTGGGGGTTTCGCCCACGACCATGCCTGTATAAACGGGCACACCTGCACCGATGAACAGTGCGCCTCTATCTTGGGCGGAGAACAGACCATAGGCGACGGATTCGCCCGTTTCGTGGGAAATCAAGCTCCCCGAAGAACGGCGGGTGACTTCGCCACGGAAGGGGGCATAGGAATCAAAGACCGCTGCCATGATGCCTTCGCCACGGGTGTCGGTCAAAAATTCATTGCGGTAGCCAAAAAGCCCACGCGCAGGCACAAGGAAGGTCAGCTTCATGCGATTGCCAATGGGTGCCATTTCCAGAATGTCGCCCTTGCGACTGCCCAGCTTTTCAATGACTGCACCCACAGCGTCGGCGGGAACGTCTGCCACCAAGCGTTCCATGGGTTCACAGAACACACCATCAATTTCCTGATAGAGCACACGGGGGGGCGAGACCTGAAATTCATAGCCCTCACGGCGCATGGTTTCAATCAAAATGGACAAGTGCATTTCGCCACGCCCCGCCACATTGAAAGACTCGGTGGTTTCCGTATCGGAGACACGCAGGGAAACGTCCTTGAGGGTTTCTCGCATCAAACGGTCACGCAGGTTACGGGAGGTGACAAATTTGCCTTCTCTGCCCGCAAAGGGGGAGTCATTGACGGAGAAGGTCATTTCCATGGTGGGTGCAGAGATTTTCACGAACGGCAGGGGTTCGGGGTGAACAGGGGTAGCGATGGTATCGCCGATGGTGATATCGCCAATGCCAGAGAGGGCAATGATATTGCCTGCGGTCGCTTCCGTGACGGGGGCTTTGCCCAAACCATCGAACTGATACAAATTGGTTGCCTTTGCCTTTTGCATGCTGTCGGGGTCGTGGTAGTTGCAGACCACAATTTCTTGGTTCTGCTTAATCGTGCCACGTTCGATGCGACCGATGGCAATACGACCGACAAATTCGTTGTAGTCGATGGAGGAAACCAGCATCTGGAAAGGTGCAGTTTCGTCCGCTTCAGGGCCGGGGATATAATCCAAGATGGTCTCAAAGAGGGGACGCAAATCTGTGCCCAGCTGGTCAGCACTGCGGGAGGCAATGCCCTGACGGGCGGAACAGAACAGCGTAGGGGAGTCGAGCTGTTCGTCGGTGGCATCCAGTTCCATCAAAAGTTCCAGCACTTCGTCCTGCACTTCTGCAATACGCTGGTCGGGGCGGTCAATCTTATTGATGACCACAATGACACGGTGACCCAGTTCCAACGCACGAGAGAGCACAAAACGGGTCTGGGGCATAGGACCTTCTGCGGCATCGACCAGCAAAATGACGCCACTGACCATTTTCAAAATACGTTCGACTTCACCACCGAAGTCGGCATGGCCAGGGGTGTCGATGATGTTGATTTTGATGTCGCCACAGTGAATGGCGGTATTCTTTGCCAAGATGGTGATGCCACGTTCTCTTTCCAAGTCGCCAGAGTCCATGACACGTTCCACGGTTGCCTGATTTTCACGGTAGACGCCACCTTGTTTGAGCATCTCGTCGACCAAAGTAGTTTTCCCATGGTCAACGTGAGCGATGATTGCGACGTTTCTAATTTTTTGATTTTGCACTGCTTACCCGCACCTCAATTTCTAAATTCTATACAAATATTACAAATAATTTCCATAAACATGTATTATACCGCAAAACTAGGTCTCTGACAAGCATTTTTTCATTTTTTCTTTTTTCTCTGGGGCTTCCATTTCTCATTTTTTCGGGTATAATGTAGCTGTATGGGGGCTTCTCCCCTGTGCCATAGAAATATCTCATCATTGATTATGGTTAAGCATGAAAGGATGCGAATGAGTATGAAAGTGACTATCGGTATTAACGGCTTCGGTCGTATTGGTCGACTGGTATTGCGTCAGGGTCTCAAGCAGGAAGATGTGGAATTTTTGGCAATCAACGACCCCGGTGCTGACCCCGCATACATGGCTTATATGTTCAAGTACGACAGCGTACACGGCAAGTTTGACGGCGATGTACACGCAGAAGATGACTGTCTGGTCATCAACGGTCACAAGATTAAGGTCTTCCAGAAGATGAACCCCGCAGAAATCCCTTGGGGCGAAACCGGTGTTGACTATGTTGTGGAAAGCACAGGCATTTTCACCGATTCCGAAAAGATGGCGGCACACTTGCAGGGCGGTGCAAAAAAGGTCATTCTCTCCGCACCCCCCAAGGACAACACCCCCATTTTCGTCATGGGTGTCAACCATCAGGGCTACACCAAGGATATGAATATGGTCTCCAATGCCTCCTGCACCACCAACTGTCTGGCACCTCTGGCGAAGGTCATTCATGAGGCCTTTGGCATCAAGGAAGGACTCATGACCACCGTCCATGCCATGACGGGCACACAGAAGACCGTTGACTCCGCTTCTAAGAGAGACTGGAGAGGTGGTCGTGCTGCCAGCGGGAATATCATTCCCTCCTCCACGGGTGCTGCGAAGGCAGTCGGTCGTGTCATTCCCGAACTGAACGGCAAGCTGACGGGTATGTCCCTGCGTGTGCCCACGCTGGACGTCTCCGTGGTGGACTTGACCGTTTCTCTGGAAAAGCCCGCCAGCTATGACGAAATCTGTGCGGTGATTAAACAGGCTTCCGAGGGCGAACTGAAGGGCATTTTGGCTTACACCGATGAAGATGTCGTTTCCTCCGACTTTCTGGGCGAAACCAACACCTCCATTTTCGATGCCAAGTCTGGGATTTCCCTCAATGACACCTTCTGCAAGCTCATTTCTTGGTACGACAACGAAATGGGCTATTCCACCAAGGTGGTTGAACTCATTCGCCACATGGCCTCCGTCGACAGAGCTTAACTTCAAATAGACACCCAGCAGGGGCGGATATCCGCCCCTGCTTTTTTTGTAATATTACAGTTATGTTACATCGAGGGAAAAAGTATTTACTTTTTTTCTGGGGGCTGGTATAGTACAGTCACGGAATCTGGATGGTTGGGCAGTTGCTCGGGGTAGATACGACTCGGGCATGCCGTGGTATGTATGCCGAGGACGCTTTCCCGTTCGGTTCTGAATTGAATTTTAGGAGGATACTCTCACATGAGAAGAAATCTCAAGAAAGTAATGACTCTGGCACTGGCTCTGGCAATGACCGCTAGCCTGACCGTTGCAAGTGCTGGTGCTTTCAACGACCAAGATGACATCAACAACACCGCTGCTGTTGATAAGATGGTTGCTCTGAACATCATCAATGGCCGTGACGACGGCAGCTTTGACCCCACAGGCAAGGTTACCCGTGCTGAAATGGCTAAGATGATTACCGTTGCTCTGAATGGTGGTCAGGACCCCAAGTATTCTGACGCTGTTAGCTCCTACACCGACACCAAGGGTCACTGGGCTGCTGGCTACATCGAATACTGCACCAACATGGGCATCATTGCTGGTATGGGCGAAGGTCTGTTCGCTCCTGATGCAGCAGTCACCGCTACGCAGGCTTCCAAGATGCTCCTGTCCGCTCTGGGCTACGATGCTGAATACGAAGGCTTTGTCGGCGAAGACTGGGCACTGAACACCAACAAGGTTGCTACCCAGAAGGGTCTGTATCAGTCCGTCGTCGTTGACCCCAACGCTCCTCTGTCCCGTGACAACGCTGCGCAGATGATTTCCAACTTCACCGAAGCTGCTATGGTTAAGTATGAATTTGGCATCTCCGGCACTGGCGGCAACGTCTCCGGCGTGAAGCAGGCTGTCGACGCTACCTACTTGGCTGGCGCAACCACCAAGGTGGAAACCGTTCTGCACAAGTTCTACAAGCTGATTGAAACCGAAACTGACAATCTTACTCTGGGTGGCCAGCAGATGACTGCTGTTTCCTTCGATTCCAACACTGGTCTGTATGCATACACCATTGACAATGCTAAGGTGCCTGGTACTAATAATAATGTTGGTACGGTTTACTCTGAAAACGACTACTCCGCTCTGCTGGGTCAGGACATTGTTGTTATGTTCAAGGACAAGGATAGCAACAATGCCTACAACAAGAACACCGACAGCGTCTATGACATCCTGAATGACGGCTCCGCTGTTATTGCAGAAGGTCCTATGACTGGTCTGGGCAAGCTGGACACTACTGCCAATGAACTGAAGTTTGATGGCACCACCTATGACATCGATACTTCTCTCTTGAACAACGCTGGTAAGGTTGCTTTCAATGATGCGACTGCTGTCCGTGACATTATGCCAGATGCAAAGGGCAATGCAACCGTTGTCACAGCTGCAAATACCCTCGCTAATGCGCTGACTGACCCCTACTACATCACCTTGATTGACCGTGATGGCAATGGCAAGATTGATGCGTTCACCGCTCAGCCTCTGAAGATTCAGAAGGTCGCTTATGTTGGCACTGACGCCGTCACCTTTGCTGGTCAGGGTGATAATACTGTGAACAGAACCCTGAGCAACCCCACCGTGAAGCTGGCTGACATGGATGTCTACGAAGACATTGCTAAGGACGACATCGTTGCTGTCTATGCAAAGAACAATGTTCCTGAAAGTGTCATGACCGTTCAGAAGCTGGATAAGGTCTCTGCAACTGTCACCGAAGTGAGAGAATCTACCAAGGAAGTCAAGATTGATGGCGCATGGTATGACAACAAGTCCGGCACTTCCGTCAAGGCTGGCGACACCATTGACTTTGTCAACTTCGGCTCTTTCATCTACTTCGCAAAGGTCACCGAAGCAGAAGCGACCTCCAGAAACCTCTTGGCTGTTTACGACACTGCTGTGAAGACTCAGAGCGGTCTGAACAAGGGTAAGGTTGAAGCCAATGTTATGTTGGCACAGGATGGCTCCAAGCAGACGATTGTCACCATTGCTAAGGTCAATGGCGTTGAAAAGGCACTCCCCACTGTTGGTCAGATGTACTCCTACAAGATCAACAGCGACAAGGAATATGAACTGATGCCCCTGAATGCCAACAACATGGCTGGTCATGACGGCGTCATCGCTTACAACACCAAGGCAAATGGCGATGCTTACAAGAGCAAGAAGATTGATGGCAAGATGATTGCTGACGATGCTGCTATCATCATTGTCAGTGAACAGGATAACTCCGCTAAGTTCCTCACTGGTGCTGAACTGGTGCGTAACCAGGGCGACCTGGCTCTGGGCAACGACCTGACCGCAGTCATTGACGAAGTCAACGGCTTCAAGTATGTCACCGCTGCAACCATCTCCATCGACGGCAAGATGCCCATCATCAGCACTGGTCTGGTTTATGGCTACATGCTGAAGGACGGCTCTACCTCCGTCTCCTCTGAAACCGGCAAGCGCATCCACAACTACATCATCTGGACGACCGAAGGTGAAAAGCCTGTCTTTGCTGAAGACACCGCCACCGACAACCCCATGAAGAAGGGCGACCTCATCAGCTACAACGTCGTCGAAGACAACGAAGTCAAGGACGTCACCAAGGTTAAGGTTGGTACTGCAGTTGGCGAATATCGTATGACCAATGTCACTGGCTGGGACGAAAGCAAGCCCAAGCAGATTTCTCTGGGTGGCAAAGACTATGATATGGATGACAACACCCAGATCATGAACGTCAAGACCGCTGACCACGAAGGTGTTCCTGGCAAAACCATCATCATCAACGAAGTCAACAACAACGCTTACGTCATCTTCAACACCGATGGCAAGGTTGACTTCATTCTGGTTGACCTCTCCGCTAAGATTGCTACCGTCGGCAACGTTGCTCCTACCGCTGCTGAGCTGGCTGCTGCGACAAGCAATACTGGTTTTACAAACTTGTTCAATGACAAGCAGGGTGTCTCTCTGACCACTGCTCAGCTGACTACCATCATGGCTTATGGCGGCGTTACTTCTCTGAACGTTCCCGCTGATAAGACCCTGGAAATCGTTGGCGATACTACCCTGGCTGATCCCATCGTTCTGGCTAATGGCGCAAAGCTGGAAGTTACTGGCACGCTGACTGCAGCTGCTGCAAACACCATTACTAAGGCTGTTGCAACCGATACGACTTCTGTTGTTGCTAAGGAAATCGTTGGTCTGGGCTATATCACTGCTACCAACATCACTGCTGAAAAGGTGACTGCTGCTGGTCAGGCTAAGACTCTGGCTGCTGGTGAAACCCTGACCCTGAAGACCGAAAAGACCGCACTCCATGCTGACTCTACTTCCGCTCTTGGTCAGAACCTGACTGTCGCTGCTGGTGCTACGCTGAATGTTGGCGCGAACACCGCTCTGTCCGTCACCAATTTGACCGTGAACGGCACCGTGACCATGGATGGCAACGTGACCGCTACCATCACCACTCTGGGTGCTGGGGTTAATGTTGCTATCCCCACTGGCGTGACCTTCACTGCTGGTGAACTGACCCAGACCAGTGCACTTCCTGCAGCTGGTACGCAGGGGAGCAAGGTTGCTGGCGAAGGCACTCTGGTCGCTACTCTGGACACTAACAGCACCATCTACGCTGCTACCGCAACGAATAACAACATCGACGTGAAGAATGTCAAGTTGACGGGTGGACCTTCTAATCAGCTTGGTGCTTCTAAGGTTTTGCCCCAGCATTATAAGCTCGAACTTGCTGGTGATTTCTCCGGCACTGATAGCGACATCACTGTTTCCATAAACGCTGAGCTGACCATCTCTGGTACGGCTAAACTGAAAGGCCTGACACAGAACTACGGCACTGTCAAGGTCACTGGGACTGATGTCACCATCGGCACCCTGACTGCTTCGGCTTCCAACATTTCCGTTGCTGCAGGTGCTAAACTGACCGTCACCAATGCTGCGCCCAATGCTGCCTTGCAGAAGATTTCTGGTGTTGCTACTTCTGTTCTGGATGTTAAGGCAGCTTCGACCGATAGCGCTTACTCCACTACGACTGGCGTGAAGTTCTTTGATAATAATGGGATGGAAACCACCAGTGGCGGGAATATCGCTCTGAAGACCTACAACTGGGATGAGACTGCTGGTGGTTGGAAAGAAACCACCTAATCCCCGCACACTTCTTTTGTCAATTTGCTTTTGTCGGGGCACACTCCTTGCCCCACCAAAGTGTATCATCGCAAATTGAACCGAGCCGTACCAACTGACTCACGGCTCACCCCCCCGCCCGCAAGGGCGGGGGGCTTTTTCCGTTTTGGGGGCGTTGCCCCGTTCTTATCCGTTGAAATGAGGTGTTTTTCATGTCCCGTTTGCGTCTCCTCGCCCTCCTCCAGCTC
>CAZSWQ010000067.1:0-9781 GCA_964611025.1 uncultured Ruminiclostridium sp. | reverse complement strand
GAAAACAGCCGTGCAAAAATTCAAGAGGAAACCGATTTTCTGAATGTCCACCCCGAAGACTTGCCCTATTGTAAAGCAGAATTGCAAAACATCATGGCTCAGGGGGGCGGGCACGGGGTATACAGCTATCGGGTCTTCAACGAGCAAAAAGGGCACTATATCACGGTGCGTCTGACCGCCAGCTTCCAGCTCGATGCCCAATGTCAGGGCATGGTCTATGCCCAATATGAGGACATTAGCGACAGCGTCCAGCGGGGCTTTGACCAAAAAATGAGCAACGAGGCGATGCTCTGTGGCTTTTTGAAGTGCCGTGCCAGTGTGCCCTTTCACATCCAACAACACAACGATTATTTTCTGTTCCGCACAGGTTTGAGCCTCGAAACCTTGCAACGCAACTATCACAATGCCCTGCTCGACTGCATTCATCCCGATGACCGTACGCAGGTGGAAGCCTCCCTCCTTTCCAGCGCAAACGGCGAACCCCATGAGCTGGAGTTCCGTATACAGATAGGCAACGAGGAAATTATGACCCTCTGCAAAGTCATTCGTGCAGTGGATACCAAGGGAGATGCCCATCTGTATATGACCCTCATTGACATCAGTGAACTAGAACACCTGCGGGCAAAAAATCTCGAAGAAATTCAGGCATTTGAACGCCTAGAGCGCAACATGGTCACAACGCAAAGCAATTTGCTCGCTTCCGTCAAATACAACTTGACACAGGACTATATCCAAGGACATGCCCCAGGCAGTATGCCTGTGCCCACCGCCTTTGACTTCATGCACATTGACGACTTCGGGGCGATGATTGCCCCTTCTGCCATTGGCGAGGGGGAGGCGGAACACCTCTTGGCAAAATTCACCCGCAATGCCCTGCTCCATGCCAAAGCAAACAACGAGACCGTCTCGCACGAGTGTCAGCGTCTGGGTGCGTATGGTGTGCCCATCTGGACACGCACAATCGCACTGTTTTTGACCTCCCCCAAAAACAACGACGAGTATGCCATGGTCTACACCTATGACATCACAGAGCAGAAACACAAAACCCAACTTCTGGAGCAAATCGTCTCCAGTAATTTTGATTTTGTCTCCTTAATCGACCTGAAAGCTGATGTGATTTTGCAGACCGTTGCCCAGACGGAGGGCTATCTCTGTGCCGACAGCCTAGACGAGTGCTGGGACAAAGACAACCCCAATGCCATTCCACCCATTGGAGCAAGTTTCTCTCAAACAGCACAGAGCATTTTCTCTCAATTCTGCCGTGGGAGAGATGTCTCTCTTGCCATACAAGCACATAGTTTTGAACGCATCGTACAAGAACTGGCACAACAGCCTCTCTTTGCCTGTGCTTTTACACTCTACCACCCAAAAACAGACAGGGCACAACGCAAAATGTTTCAATTTTCCTACTTCAACGAGCAAAAAACACAGATTCTCTTGAGCCGTACTGATGTCACCAGCATCTACCAAAAAGAACGAAAGGCAAAAGAAAAGCTCCGTTTTGCCATGCAAAAGGCGGAGGAGGCGAACCAAGCGAAAAGTGCCTTCCTCTCCCGTGTCAGCCACGATATGCGTACCCCCATGAATGCCATTTTAGCCTTTTCCGAAATGGCAGAGAACGAAGACAATACACAGGTGCTCAAAGACTATCTCACAACCATCCACAACTCAGGGCAATACCTGCTCAGTCTCATCAACGACGTCTTGGACGTACAAAAAATCGAGTTGGGTAAATTGGAACTGCATCCCTTGGAAGTCGATTCCAACGCTGTCTTTCAAGAGGTCGTGGATATCATCACCCCGCTCGCCCGCAACAAACAACTTGCCTTTGCCGTACAATATGACAAACACGGTCACACAGGCAATCCCCTGCACTACTATGACCCCATCCGCATGAAACAAATTTTCTTGAATTTGTTCTCCAATGCCATCAAATTCACCTCTGAAGGGGGAAAAATTCTCTTTTATAGTGAGGTACTCTCTTGCGATGCCCAAGAACAACGCATTGCATTCACCATCGAAGACAACGGCAAAGGCATGAGTGAAGCCTTCCAAAAAATCATGTTCCAGCCCTTTGCCCAAGAGGATGCCACCACCAATGCCAAACACGCAGGCACGGGTCTTGGTCTATCCATTGTGCAAAAAATTGTCTCGCTCATGGGCGGGGAGATTTCCTGCACTTCCCAAGTGGGCAAGGGCACTCGTTTTTCCCTCATCATCCCCCTGCCCCTTGCACAAAACCAGCGCGTGGCTTTGCCGAATACACAGACCCTCTCTCCAGACGAACAGGACACCATCTTAAAAGGCAAACATATTTTGCTCTGTGAAGACCACCCCGTGAACGCAAGAATTGCAGAAAAACTCCTGTGCAAAAAAGAAATGCTCGTCCACACTGCCAGCAATGGCACAGAGGGCTTGGAGACCTTCCTCAGCGAACCTGCGGGGTATTTTGACCTCATCCTCATGGACATCCGCATGCCCAAAATGGACGGGCTAGATGCCACCCGCCACATCCGCGCTTCCAGCCACCCCCAAGCAAAAACCATTCCCATCCTTGCCATGACTGCCAATGCCCTCAAGGAAGATGTTCTTCTCTCCCAAGAAGCGGGCATGAACGGTCATCTGGCAAAACCCATCGAACTGCAACGCTTCTATGCGTCCATTGCCCAAACACTCCAAGGCACTATGCCAAGTTAAATGGATAATGCCCCCCTGTTTTGCATATACATGAGCCAAAACGAATGGGGGGTGCTTTGGCTTGAAGGGAAATTGGTTCGCAACGGTGCTTCTGGTCTGCCTCTTGTGTTTACAGGGCTGTACAGGGGGCGAGGACAGCTGGCAAAAAATCGACGCTTTGCGTCAGGCATATTTAGACGACCCCGCTTGGGCGGGGCAAGCGGAGATTATCGCAGGAGACGGCGATAGGGTTTATACCTTTACCGTGGACTTTGTAAAGAGCACAGCGGGGGATATCTGTCTGACCCTTCTCGCCCCTGAGACGGTCGCTGGCATACGGGCACAGGTCTCAGCAGAGGAAACAAGCCTCTCCTATGAGGGTGTCATTTTGGCAACGGGTATGGAACAGACCAGCAAGATTTCGCCTCTGGAAGCCATTCCGCTCGTCTGGCGGGATTTGACGGCGGGGGTTTTGCTCTCTCAGGGGGAAGAAAATTTGGGCGATGTCCCCAGCTATCGTCTGGAATTTTCTGACACAAAAAATCAGGGGAATGTGACGCATCTCATCTGGATTTCGCAAGAAACGGGGCAAGTCTTGCAAAGTGAGATTTTACAAGCGGGCGTTTGTGTGCTACGCTGTAGCTTTACGGGGGCTGCAAATAGCCCCTGAGTTCACATCACAAAGGAGAAACGCTCCATGGAAACACAGACAAGACGGACATGGGCGGAAGTTTCCCGTGGAAATTTACGCCAGAATTACAAGAACCTGCGCCAGACCCTCGCCTCAGGTTGTCGCCTCATGGGCATGGTCAAATCCAATGCCTACGGGCACGGGGCAGTCTTCGTGGCAAAAGAACTCGAAACCCTAGGAGCAGAGTATTTGGGGGTTGCCTGCTTGGAAGAAGGTGCAGAACTACGCGAGGCGGGGATACGCTTGCCCATTTTGGTTTTGGGTGCAAGCCCCTTGGAAGAACTGCCCGAATTGCTCCACTACGGCTTGACCCAGAGCATCCACGACAGACCCAGTGCAGAAGCCTTTTCCAAAGCTGCCCTTGCCCTCGGCAAGACGCTTCCTGTCCATATCAAAGTGGATACAGGCATGAGTCGCTTGGGCTTTTTCTGCGACGAGCAGACCGAAGCACAAGCCTCTGCTGATATTCAGGCAATCTATCCCCTCTTAGGGCTTCAGATGGAGGGCATTTTTACGCATTTTGCCGTGTCGGACGAGGACGAAGCCTATACCCGTCTGCAATTTGACCGCTTTCTGCGTCTTCTGGCACGGCTGGAGAAGCAGGGCTGTCACTTTGCCATACGGCACAGTGCCAACAGCGCCGCCACCTTGCAGTATCCCCAGATGCACTTGGACATGGTTCGCCCTGGGCTGGCACTCTATGGACAGTACCCCATGCCCCGTCAAGACAAGTTCTGTGCCCTCGCCCCCGTCATGGAATTGCGTTCCCGCATTGCCACCATCCGCAACATTCCCAAAGGGACAAGCGTCAGCTATGGGCGGATGCACACCCTCACACGGGACAGCCGTCTTGCTGTCATTCCCATCGGCTACGGCGATGGCTTTTTCCGCCGTTGCTCCAATGTCTGCTTCATGGGCATTGCAGGCAAGCGTGTGCCCATTTTGGGCAAAATCTGCATGGATATGTGCATGGTCGATGTGACCGACCTGCCCGAAGCCACCGCAGAAAGCGAAGTGGTCATTTACAGCCGTGACCCGCAGATGGGTGCAACTCTGGACGAATATGCCCAAGCCTTGGGCACAATTTCCTATGAATTGCTCTGTGCCCTTGCCAATCGTGTGCCACGTTTCTACATCGACTGACACCCTAGGGCAAACTCCGACATAGACTATAGAGAAGCGAGCGGTGCGTAGGTGGGCGTTTTTTCCTTCCGTAGGTATAAAGCCTGCCCGCTCGTGGGAAACTCATGATGACCGCCAAAGTGCCCGCTGTGGCATTGGAACGGTGACTACCTTCCGTCGGAGTGTGAGTAAGTGTGGAAACAACAACTGTCAAACGAGGCGATATTTTTTACGCCGATTTAAGCCCAGTGGTGGGCAGTGAACAAGGGGGTGTGCGCCCCGTCTTAATCGTGCAGAACGACACAGGCAATAAGCACAGCCCCACCGTGATTGTCGCAGCCATTACCTCGCAGACGGGCAAGGCAAAATTGCCCACCCACATCGAGCTGGCCGCTTGGCAATACGGCTTACCCAAAGATTCCGTGGTGCTCCTCGAGCAAATCCGCACCTTGGACAAACGCCGTTTGCGGGAATATATGGGGCGACTGGATGGCATTTTGATGCACCGTGTCGACGGCGCAATCGCCGTCAGTTTTGGTTTACATCCAGATGCCTTGGTATGACCCGTCCCTATGGGGCAGGGGCAGAAACCTGCCCTTGCCCCCACAGCTACAGCAGAAAGGAATATACCTCATGAAACAAAAACGCAAACTCCTCCTCAGCCTCAGCTTGGTCTTGCTTTTGGGGGCTGTGACCGCCTTCGCCAGCAGCCAAGGCAGTGCCGAAAATCCCCTCGTCAGCCTCTCGTACTTAAAAGAAGTCTTCGCCCCCAGTCTCTTGCAGGAGAGCAAAACCCAAGCAAACGCTCTCGCCGATGACATGGAACAGGAGTTCCAGCAGAAAATTGACGAGTACACCCAAGAGATGGAAGAAAGCATTGAGGGTGCAGATGGAAACGCTGGCAGCGGACAAGGGGGCGGTGCGGTCTTCCAGCTCGTGGATATGACCGATGGACAAGTGCTCCGTGGCGACATTGGCACAGAAATCCTCTTGCGGGTGGGACAAGCTTATTGCCAAAGCCCCTCCAATCCCTGTCTCATTGATAGCACCGCAGGCACGACCAACAACGCAGGGGATTTTTTGCAAAAAAATCACCTCTACATGATGACCATGGATGAGCGCACGGTGGTTGCACAGGCAAACACGGTCAAGCTCCTTGTGCGTGGTTCGTATTGGGTTTCCTAAATTTGTTCGGACGTAGGGGCGGATAGACTCCGCCCCTACTGCTACAATTTGCCCCTGACCCCTTTGGGGCTTGCATTTTGGGGAATTTTGTGGTATACATGGATAGGATAAAAACAATGAATGAGAAAATAGTGGTTGCCCTGCAGGCAGAGAGGGCGGGTCTTGGCTGAAAACCCGCTTCTGATATGGGTCTACTTGGTTCGCTCAGGAGTTCCGACGGGGAAAGACGTCGGCGGTGTTCCTCCGTTACGGGGAAACAAAAGTGCGCAAAACCTGCCCTTGGCAGGCTTGCGAAATCTGGGTGGTACCACGGAAGTTTTGCCTTTCGTCCCTGTATAGGGCGAAGGGTTTTTTTATTGCCTCTATCCCATTCCATTTGTCACACAAAGGAGTTTTAACCATGAAAGAAACCTTAGAACAAATCAAAACGACTGCCTTAACCGCACTCGAAGCGGTTTGCGATGCCACCGAGCTGGATGCTTGGCGTGTCAAATATCTGGGCAAAAAGGGTGAGCTGACTGCCGTCCTCAAGCAGATGGGCAAGCTCTCCGCCGAAGAACGTCCCGTTATGGGTCAGCTCGCCAACGAAGTGCGCGAACGCCTGACCCTCGCCTTGGAGAACAAAACCAAAGCCTTGGCAGAAATCGCCCTCAATGCTCGTCTGGTGGAAGAAACCATTGACGTCACCATCCCTGGTGAGGAAGTCTCCCTCGGTCAGCAACACCCCATGTATCAAGTCTTGGACGAAATGAAAGATATTTTTGTCGGCATGGGCTTTGAGTCCCTCGATGGCCCTGAAGTTGAACTGGCAGAATACAACTTTGACCGCCTGAACGCAGAAGAAGGTCACCCCAGCCGTGACTGGTCGGACACCTTCTATTTTGACACCGACAGCCGTGTCATGCTCCGCAGCCAGACCTCCCCCACGCAGATTCGTGCCATGGAAACCCGCCCCCTGCCCATCCGTGTCATTTCCCCTGGTCGTGTTTACCGCAAGGACGAAGTGGATGCCACCCACTCCCCCATGTTCCATCAAGTCGAAGGCTTGGTTGTCGATAAGGGCATCACCATGGCAGACCTCAAGGGTACGCTCAATACCGTGGTCGAAACCCTCTACGGTAAGGGCACAAAAACCCGTTTCCGTCCCCATCACTTCCCCTTCACCGAGCCTTCTTGTGAAATGGACGTGCAGTGCCACAAATGCGGTGGCGTTGGCTGTGCCACCTGTAAGGGCGAGGGCTGGATTGAACTTTTGGGCGCAGGCATGGTACACCCAAAGGTGCTCGAAGGCTGTGGCATTGATACTGAAGTGTACTCTGGCTGGGCATTTGGCATTGGCTTGGAACGTACCGCCATGCGTCGCTTTAAGATTGCGGACTTGCGTTTGATTTTTGAAAACGACGTCCGTTTCCTGACCCAGTTTTAAGATTAGGAGGAAAAATCCCTTATGTTATTATCTCGTAAATGGTTGCAAGAATTTGTCACGATTGATGCCCCCGAACGTGACTTCGCAGAGGCTATGACCCTCTCTGGTTCGAAGGTGGAAACCACCGAAAACTTGGGCGCAAACATCCAAAATGTCGTGGTGGGCAAGGTGCTCTCCATGGCAAAGCACGAAAACTCCGACCACATGTGGATTTGCCAAATCGACGTGGGCGAAAGTACCCCTGTACAGATTGTCACGGGCGCACAGAATGTCCACGAGGGCGATTTTGTGCCCGTTGCCAAGGACGGCAGTCACCTGCCCAACGGCATGGACATCAAAACGGGTGAATTGCGTGGTGTGCTCTCCCAAGGCATGCTCTGCTCCATCGGGGAACTGAATTTGACGCTGGGCGATTGCCCCGAAGCCGTGGAAGACGGCATTTACCTCCTGAACCACGAAGCCTGCACCACAGGGCAGGACATTTGCACCCTCATCGGTGCAAATGACGCAGTGGTGGAATTTGAAATCACCCCCAACCGCCCCGACTGCCTGAGCATCATCGGGCTGGCGCGTGAAGCCGCCGCCACCTACGATGTGCCCCTCAACCTGCATACCCCCGTGGTCAAGGGCGGTGGCGACGGCAATTTGATGGACCTCTTGGACGTTGACGTACCCGCAGATGACCTCTGCCCCCGTTACACCGCCCGCATGGTACGCAATGTCAAAATTGCCCCCTCGCCCAAGTGGATGCGTGAAAGACTCCGTGCCTCTGGTGTGCGTCCCATCAACAACATTGTCGACATCACCAATTATGTCATGCTGGAATACGGTCAGCCCATGCATGCCTTTGACTACCGTTATGTCGAGGGTGGAAAAATCATTGTGCGTCGTGCCACCGAGGGCGAAGTCGTGACCACCTTGGACGGCAACCCCCACACCCTCAATGCCAGCAATCTGGTCATTGCCGACGAAAGCCGTGCCGTGGGCATTGCGGGCATCATGGGCGGTTTGAACAGTGAAATCCGTGAAGACACCGTCGATGTGGTCTTTGAATCCGCCAATTTCAATGGGACTTCCATCCGTAAGACTGCCTTGGCACTGGGCATGCGTACGGAAGCCTCTGCAAAGTTTGAAAAGGGTCTCGATGCCATGAATACCCTGCCCGCTGTAGAGCGTGCCTGTGAGCTTGTGGAGCTTCTGGGTGCAGGTGAGGTCTTGGACGGTGTGATTGACATTTTGAACTATGTGCCCCACCCCACGGTCTTGGACTTGCGTCCCGACAAAATCAATGCCCTTTTGGGAACGGACATTGACACCGCCCGCATGATTGCCATTTTGGAAAACATCGGCTTCACCGTCGAGGGCGAACAAGTGACCGTGCCCTCTTGGAGAGCGGACGTCGCCCACTACTCCGACCTAGCAGAAGAAGTCGCCCGTTTCTACGGCTACAACAACATCCCCATCACCGCCATGCGTGGCGAGACCACTCAGGGTGGTTTCTCCCCCAATGAGCTTCTGGAACGCAAGCTGGGGACGCTCTGCCGTGCCATGGGGCACCACGAAATCATCACCTATTCCTTCATCAGCCCCACCTACTACGACAAAATCCGTCTGCCCGAAGATTCCCCCTTGCGTCAGTCCCTGACCATTTTGAATCCCTTGGGCGAAGATACCTCCATCATGCGTACCACTGTCTTGCCCTCCATGCTGGAAATTCTGGCGCGTAACTTCAATTTCCGCAACAAAGCCGTTTCCCTCTACGAATTGGGTCGCACCTACTTTGTCAAGGAAAATGGTCTGGCAGAAGAACCCAAGGTCTTGTCTCTGGGTGCTTATGGACAGAACGTGAGCTTCTTCACCTTGAAGGGCAGAGTGGAACAGCTCTTGTCGAAATTGCGTGTGGAAAATGTGCGTTTTGTGCCCGTGCAGAACAACCCCTCTTACCACACTGGACGCTGTGCAGAGGTTTTCTTGGGCGACATTCGTCTGGGTGTCTTGGGGCAGATTCATCCCTTGGTGGCACAAAACTACGGCGTAGATGTGGATTTGTACTGTGCAGAGCTGTCTTTTGACGTACTCTTTGCCCAGCAGGGCGACACCCCCCTGTACACCCCCCTGCCTAAGTTCCCCGCCATGACCCGTGACATTGCTGTTCTGGTGGATAAGGGTGTGACCGTGGGTCAGCTCAGCGATTGTATCCGCAAGTCTTCGGAAGGTCTGCTCCGTGAGGTCGCACTTTTTGACATTTACACGGGTGATAAATTGCCCGAAAACAAAAAGAGTGTTGCCTTTAATTTGGTCTTGCGGGCAGAGGACAGAAGCCTCACTTCTGCCGAGGCAGACGCTGAAATGACCGCCATTCTGTCGGGGCTGAAGAACGACCTAGACGCTGTTCTCCGTTAAAATGGCAAGGATTGGGGAAAAAGCTCTTTACTTTCCCCCTAGGTGTATGCTAGAATGGAGTCACCAGATATTTTTGGAGATAGAGGTGACCTTCCATGAGCTTAGATTATACCCGTAAATTCCAACTCAACCAAGACAAAAGCCAAGAGATTAAGGATGTTTTGATGGCGGTCTACAATGCCCTTCAGGAAAAGGGATACAACCCCATCAATCAAATTGTGGGTTATATCCTATCCGAAGACCCCACCTATATCACCAACTACAACAATGCCCGTACC
>CAZSWQ010000066.1:0-9854 GCA_964611025.1 uncultured Ruminiclostridium sp. | reverse complement strand
GAGCGTGGCGCAAACCGCCCGTGAACATGGTCTAAAGCATACCGCTTTGATTTTAAGTGGGGATTTTTTGGCGGGGGAGGGGGAACGCTCGAAACTCTACGACCCCTGTTTTACCACAGCATTTCGGGAGGCGGTCGCAGATGCGGATTGATTTATTTTGCTATTCCAATGCGGGGGCAAATTTGCTGGAACGCATCCAAGAGATTTATCAGGGCGAAGATGTAAGAGCCTATGCCGTGGAAAAATTCGCCCGCCCCAATATAGAGGCAGTGCCTTCCACTTGTCGCACCGTGGGGACGTGTTTTGGGGAAGCCGATATGCTGATTTTTGTGGGGGCGGTGGGCATTGCTGTCCGTGCCATTGCCCCGCACCTCTGCCACAAGAGCACTGACCCCGCCGTTTTGGTCTTAGATGACAAGGGGCAATATGTGATACCGCTCTTATCGGGGCACATCGGGGGTGCAAATGCCCAAGCAAAGCATCTGGCACAGTGTTTGGGTGCCGTCCCGATTTTGACCACCGCCACGGACATTCACGGTCGCTTTGCCGTGGATACTTGGGCGAGCGAGCGGGGACTTCTCCTCAGCTCTCTGAAAACCGCCCGTGGCATTGCCAGTGATATTTTAGAACATGACCTGCCCCTACACAGTGATTTCCCGATTTTGGGCGACTTACCGCAGGGCTTGTATCTGGGAAACAGCGGTGAGCGGGGGATTTGTATCACTTGTCGCAAAAAACAGCCCTTTGGGGAGACCCTCCGTGTGATACCCAAGATATTGCATGTGGGCATGGGCTGTCGGAAAGGCATAGACCCTGCACAAGTCGAGGCATTTTTTCTGGAAAGCTTGGCACAGGAAAATTTCGACTTGCAGGCGGTCAAATGTCTGGCAACGGTGGACAGAAAAGCGGAAGAACCCGCCCTTTTGTACTTGGCAGAGCACTTACACCTGCCCCTGCATGCCTACCCCGTTTCCCTTTTGAATGCCCAAGTGGGGGATTTTACGCCCTCGCGTTTTGTGCAAGAGACCCTGGGGACAGACAACGTCTGCGAACGGTCGGCGGTCTGTTCGGCGGGGGGCGGGCAAGTATGCCTGAAAAAAACGGCAAAGGCTGGGGTGACGCTCGCCTTTGTGCTGGAAGAATGGAGCGTGTCTTTTTGAAACAACTATCTGTGGTGGGCATTGGTTCGGGCTCGGCAGAGCAAATGACCCTGCAAGCAAAACGAGTCTTGGAAAATGCCGATATTTTGGTGGGCTATACCCTGTATATCGAACTACTCAAACCGCTGTTTCCCCAAAAAGACTGCTATGCCACACCCATGATGGGCGAGGTCGCCCGCTGTCAACACGCCATCAACTTGGCAGAGTCTGGAAAACATGTCGCTCTGGTGTGCAGTGGTGATGCGGGTGTCTATGGTATGGCATCGTTGCTCTACGAATTGGCAGAGGGAAAAGGCTTGTCCATCGAGGTCATTCCTGGGGTCACGGCTGCACTCAGCGGGGGGGCACTGGTCGGTGCGCCCCTGTCGCACGATTTCGCCGTCATCAGTTTCAGCGATTGGCTGACGGAAAAAAGCCTGATTGAAAAACGGCTTGCCTTGGCGAGTAAAGCGGATTTTTGTCTGGTGATTTACAACCCTGCCAGCAAACGGCGTGCCGATTATCTCAAGCAGATGTGCCAGATTGTCCTGCAATACCGCCCGAAAGAGACGATTTGTGCCGTGGCAAGCAAGATTGGACGCACGGGGGAAGGCTATGAGATTTTATCCCTAGATGCCTTGCAGGATTACCCCGCCGATATGTTTTGTACGATTTTCATTGGCAATTACTCCACCCGTCGCATCGACGGGAAAATGGTGACGCCCAGAGGATATAGGAGGAAATATGGAGAAACTATGTCTCTTTGCGGGGACGCATGAAGGGCATGACTTGGCGAGCTTTTTGCTGGCAGAAACTTCGGTCGATTTGACCGTCTGTGTTGCCACCGAGACGGGTGCAAGTCTCTTGCAAGACCTGCCCTGCACGGTGCGGATAGGACGCATGAATGCCCAAGACATGCAGGATTTTTTCGAGGAGCAGTCCTTTGATTTGCTCATTGATGCCACGCACCCCTATGCTGATTTGGTCACGGAACAGCTCCAAGCCGTCTGTCAGGATTTGGAGTTGGACTATTTGCGGATTCGTCGGGCGGACAGCCCCAGCCACTACGGCTACACTGTCCCAGACATCGCTACGCTTTGCCAGAAACTGAACCACACCTACGGCAATATTTTATTGACCACAGGGAGCAAAACCCTTTCAGAATTTTGTGCTGTAC
Organism: uncultured Ruminiclostridium sp.; assembly: GCA_964611025.1. Lineage (GTDB taxonomy): Bacteria > Bacillota > Clostridia > Oscillospirales > Oscillospiraceae > Evtepia. Next base: position 7,538 of record CAZSWQ010000066.1, on the reverse strand, counting down.
AGGATTTTGCATATCGCATTTTCCCCCGTGTTCTGCCTGTGGCAACTGTCTTGCAGACATGCGAACATTTGGGCTATTCCTCTGCTCAAATCATCGCCCTGCAAGGCAAAAGCACACAAGCCCTGAACGAAGCCCTCATTGATATGTACCAGATTCAGCACTTAGTGACCAAGGACACGGGCGAAGCGGGGGGCTTTTTGGAAAAATGTCAGGCTGCCGAGGCAAAAGGCATTGCCCTTTGGATTTTGGGCAAGCCCGACCAAGTGTCTGGGATGCTCTTGGACGAGGCGAAAACGGCACTCTTGGCACGTTTTGGCAGAGTGAAAAAACGGATTGTTCTGGTCGGTATGGGCATGGGCACAGCCGAGACCTTGACCGCCGAAGCCCAAACCGCCATCCAAGATGCCGATATCTTGTGCGGGGCAGAGCGTCTGCTCGCCCCCTACAAAACGAGCGGGAAAGTTTGTTTCCCCGATTATCGCCCCGCTGAAATTTTATTTCATTTGGCAGAGCACCCCGAGTACCGCAAGATTGCGGTTTTGTGTTCGGGAGATGTTGGTTTTTACAGTGTTGCGTCTGCTTGGGATACGCTCCCCGAGGGCTATACCCTCGAACACATTTCAGGCATTGCCACACCCGTCTATTTTTCCGCCCGTTTGGGCATTCCTTGGCAGGATATGTACCTCTGCAGTCTGCATGGACGCAGGGAGAATTTACTGGGACACATCAAAACGCATAAAAAAGCGTTTCTCCTGCTCGATGCACAGAACAGCGTCCAAAGCGTCTGCGAAAACTTGTGCCGTGCGGGTTTTGGGGGCTTGCGGGTATCGGTGGGTGAGAAACTCTCTCAGCCAGAGGAGCGGATTGTGCAGAGCACGGCAGAAGCCCTCTGCGACAGCGACTTTGACCCGCTGTCCTGCTTGCTCATCGAAAACCCCAATGCCAAAATGCGTTTTGACTTTGGCTTACCCGACGAAGTTTTTCAGCGGGATGGCAAAACCCCTATGACCAAAGCCGAAATCCGCGCCGTGTCGCTGTCGAAATTACGCTTGAGCGATGCATCGGTGGTCTATGATATTGGTGCGGGGAGCGGGTCGGTCACAGTGGAAATCGCCCAGCTGGTCACAAAAGGCAGGGTATATGCCATTGAGCGAAAATTCCAATCCCTCCTCACCACGGAGCGTAACCTCCAAGTCTTTGGACTGGATAATGTCACCTGCATCGGGGGCAAAGCCCCTGCCATTTTTGCGGATTTGCCCGCCCCCACGCATGCCTTCATTGGGGGTTCTGGCGGGGAACTCTTGGCAATTTGTGAGGCACTGCTGCAAAAAAATCCTGCGGTACGTCTGGTCATCAACTGCCTCAGTTTGGATACCCTCAGTCAAGCACTCTCCGTTTTGGAACGTCTGCATTTTTCCGAACAGGAAATCATTTCGCTGACCGTCGCCCGTGCGGAAATCAAGGGAAATCACCACTTGATGCTGGGGCAAAACCCCATTTACATCATCACTTGCCAAAATAAGGAGGTCGTCCCATGTTGAACGCAGTACAAGAGGTCATTCGGCAGATTCAACCCGTCTCACAGGAGACAATCCAAGTTGTGAAAAAACGCTGGAACACACTCGCCAAGCCCCCCCACAGCTTGGGACATTTGGAAGACAGCATTGCACGCTTGCTCGCTATTTGCCCCACGGGGGATATCCAAAAACGCTGTGTCTGTGTCATGTGCGCCGACAATGGTGTACTGGCAGAGGGTGTTGCGTCTTCACCGCAGGAGGTCACGACTTTTGTCGCAGAATTGATGGTCGCCCAAGCGTCCACGGTCTGTCTCATGGCACAGTGTGCGGGGGCAGAGGTCAAAGCCTTTGACATTGGCATGGGGGGCACTGTGCCCCAGATGCTGGGCAAAAAAATCGCATTTGGCACAAAAAATTTCACCCAAGAACCCGCCATGACCCGCACAGAAGCCTTAGAAGCCCTCTTGCAGGGTGTGCAAATTGCCAAAGACTGTAAGGAAGCGGGCTATGCTCTGCTTTTGATGGGGGAATTGGGCATGGGCAACACCACGACCAGCAGTGCCCTCACAGCTGTGCTCTGTGATGTGCCCGTTGCTGAGGTCACAGGACGTGGGGCGGGGCTGGACGATGCGGGTTTGGTGCGTAAAATCCATGCCATCGAAACCGCCATCGCCAAACACAAACCCGACCCCCATGACCCCTTGGACATTTTGTCCAAACTGGGTGGCTTTGACATTGCCGCCCTGTGCGGACTGGTCTTGGGGGCGGCTTCGCTGGGGCTTCCCGTGGTCTTGGACGGTTTCATCTCCTATGTTTCCGCCCTGCTCGCCAAACGCTTTGCCCCCCACAGTGCAGACTATCTCCTGCCCTCGCACCAATCCGCAGAACCCGCCACCCGCCTTCTTTTGGATACACTGGGTGTGGGACACGCACCTTTGGATTTGCAGATGGCACTGGGCGAAGGCACGGGGGCGGTGGCAGTTCTGCCCCTCTTGGATATGGGGCTGAAGGTCTATCAAAATTTGATGGTGCTCTACCCTGAGGAGATGTAAGCCGTGTTGTATTTGGTTTTGGGCGGGGCATCAAACGGAAAATCAGAATTTGCCGAACGCTTGGTTTTGAGGTCTAGTCATTTGCCCCGCTACTACCTCGCCTGTATGCAGGTCTCCGATGCCGAAGACGAAGCCCGTGTTGCACGGCACAGAGCCTTGCGACAAGACAAGGGCTTTCAAACGCTGGAGCAGTACACGGACATTGGCAAGGTGGATATTTTGCCAAACAGTTGTGTATTGGTGGAGTGCCTGTCCAATTTGCTGGCAAATGAGATGTTTTCGTCCGCAGGAGTACAAGAATCTTGCGTAGAAAACATTTTGGCGGGGCTATTGGTTCTGGAAGAAAAAAGCGCCTGTCTGGTGGTCGTTTCCAATGATATTTTTTCCACAGGGGAGCAGTATGACCCGCTTTGCGAACAGTACCTAGACCAGCTCGCCCAGCTCAACCGCCGTCTGGCAGAAGAAGCCGAAGCCGTGGTGGAAGTGGTGGTAGGGCTTCCCATTTTCCACAAAGCCCCCCAAGGAGGGCTTCCGCTGTGATACAGGCTTTGTTTGTGGCACTGTCGACTTTTTCCCGCCTGCCCTGCCCCAAAACCGATTGGACAGACGAGACCGCCGCCCGTTCGCTGTGTTTTTTTCCCCTCATTGGGGCGGTGCTGGGGGGCTTGGTTTGGATCTGGCTGTGGCTCTGCGGGGTTTTACAGTTGCAAGCGGGGGTCTGTGCGGGGGGCATTTTGACCCTGATTATTTTTCTGACGGGGGGCATACACTTGGACGGTTTTTGCGACACCGTGGATGCCCGTGCCTCCTACCAGCCAAAAGAACGCAAGTTGGACATTTTGCAAGACCCCCATGTTGGGGCATTTGCACTCATGAAATTGGGCTTGTATTTGCTGGTGTATTTCGCCTGTCTCATGCAGGTGTCAGCAGGGGTTTTGCCCATATATTGTTTTGTGTTTGTGCTCTCCCGTGTGCTGGGGACGGTGGCACTGTTGCGTTTTCCGCTGGCGAAACAGAGCGGGATGCTCTACTATTTCCAAAGCACCGCAAAGCCCCGTCTGGTGCTGGGGAGCATGGCGGGCTATCTGCTTTTGCTCTTGGGTTTGGGCATTTGGCAAGCCCCGCTCTATGCCTTGGTTTTGGGCATGACTGCCCTCGGGGTGCTCGTCTATGTCCACCGCATGGCATGTCGGACATTCGGGGGCATGACGGGCGATATTTTGGGCTACTTCATTCAGTTGTGCGAGCTTTTTTGTCTGGTGGTGCTCATGTTTGTAGAAAGGATGTGTTTGTTATGGTGCTAATCATCGGGGGCAGGGGGCAGGGGAAACATGACTTTGCCCGTGCCACCTACGGCATAGCAGAGACCGATTGTGTTTCTGGAACACTGGTTGGGGGGAAAAAACTCATTTCCCATTTGGAGGACTGGATAGCGGAGGGGGTGCGTCAGGGCAGAGCACTGGAAGCGGAACTGTTTGCCTATCTTGCACAGAACCCAGAAAGCATTTTGCTCTGTGCAGAGGTGGGCGGGGGGCTTGTGCCCATCGACCCGCACGAGCGGGCAATACGGGAGCGTACAGGGCGTTTGTGTTGCCAACTGGCAGAGGAGGCTGAGGCGGTTTGGCGGGTCTATTGCGGGCTGGGGACAAGGCTGAAATGACCTTGTATTTCTTGCGTCACGGGCAGACCTCGGGCAATCGTGCCAAACGCTACTTGGGCAGAACCGATGAACCCTTGACCCCTGAAGCGGTTTTGCAGGTACAAACCCTCATGCCCCCCAAAATTGACCATCTGTACACCTCCCCGCTCCTGCGTTGCAGACAGACCGCCCAGCTGTTATACCCCACAAAACCCGCCAAGGTGATTCCTGCCTTGCGGGAATGTGATTTTGGTGCTTGGGAGGGCAAAACGCATTTGGATTTGGAACATGACCCCCAGTACCAAGCTTGGCTCATGAGCGGGGGGACATTGCCTTTTCCTGAGGGCGAGTCCCGAGAGACATTTCACCAGCGTACAGTGCAAGCACTGGAAGAAATCCTAGCCCATGCCCAAGACGAGGAGACGCTCTTTTTCAGCATCCACGGGGGAAGCATCATGAGCATCATGAGCCACCTGACGGGACGCAGGGCGGATGATTTCTCGTTTCAAGTAGCAAACGGGACGGGCTATGTCTGTCAGTTGCAGGCGGGGCATTTGTGTTCCCATGCGTACTGGGGGGGTGTTTGAAATGCCCTTGCACCTTTGGGCACTTTTGCTCGGCTTTGGTTTGGATTTGCTTCTGGGTGATCCAGAACACCTGCCCCATCCCGTCTGTTTCATAGGAAGGCTCATCCATAAAACAGAAACATTTCTGCGTGCCAAACCTGTCCTCACAGCAAAACAAGAATGCCTGCGGGGGGGGCTGCTCTGTCTCTGGGTTGTGCTGGTTTCCACAGCGATTCCCCTCTTGCTCTTGTATTTTGCCTATCGTTTGCATACGGCAGTGGGCTTCGTGCTGGAGAGCCTGCTCTCTTGGCAAATCCTCGCCACAAAATGTCTGGGCAAGGAGGCAGAGGGGGTGTATCGGGTGCTCCAGACGGGCGACTTGCCCCAGTCGAGACGGCAACTTGCCCGCATTGTCGGGCGGGATACGGCAAATTTGGACGAGACGGGCATTTGCAAAGCCTGCATTGAGACCGTGGCAGAAAACACCTCTGATGGTGTCATCGCCCCGCTGTTGTTTTGTACCCTTGGCGGGGCGAGTTTGGGGCTGTGCTATAAGTCCATCAACACCATGGATTCCATGCTGGGCTACAAAAACGAACGCTATTTGCACTTTGGACGCTGTGCTGCAAAATTGGACGATTTCGCCAATTTCATCCCAGCCCGTGTGACGGCGGGGCTGATGTTGCTGGCAACGGGGCTTCTGGGCTATGACCTGAAACACGCTTGGCACATCTTTTGGCGTGACCGCAATGCCCATGCCAGCCCCAACGCAGGACAGAGCGAAGCCGTCTGTGCAGGGGCACTGCGGATTCAGTTGGCGGGCAATGCCAGCTATGGCGGGATGCTTTTTGAAAAAGCCCACCTAGGCGATGCCCTGCAAGCCGTTTCCGCAAATGATATTTTGCGGGCAAAACGTCTGCTCTATGCCACGGCTATTTTGGGCATGGCGGGGGTTTTGCTTGTGGCTTGGGGGCTGGAAGCATGGTAAACAGGCTCTGTGAGACCCTCTTGGGAAAAGCTCCCGACAAACTCGAACGTCTGCCTTTGGGCTTGAACAACCACAATTACCGCCTGACGCTGGAGGGCTGTCGCTATGTGCTCCGTCTGCCCCAGAACGTCCAAAACCGCCAGCAAGAGGGACGCATTTTACAGGCACTTGCCCCTTTGGATTTCGTGGAGCGGGTTTGCCATTTCGACCTTGAAACGGGTGTGAAATTGAGTGAATATATTCCGAATGCCCAGCCCTGCGACCCCGCCCAAGATGCTGAGGTCTTACGCTGTTTTTCGGTTTTGCATCGGGTACACACCCAGCAGATACCCAATCTTGCCCCGCTCAACTTGGCAGGGCATTTGCAAGACTGGGAAGCCCAGTACCTGCCCGATGCACCATATCAAAAAGATAAAAACAGTTTGCTCAGTGCCTACGATGCCTACCGCAAAGAGAGCAAAACCAGTCTGGTGCATTGCGATGCCCACAAGGACAATTTTCTGCTCACCGCAGGGGAGACCTATCTTGTGGATTGGGAATTTGCCAGCCGAGCAGACCCCGATTTGGATTTCGCCTCGTTCATTGTCTACGACTACTTGCCCCCCAAACGGGTGGAACACCTCATGGATTTATATTTGCAAAGCGAGACCAGCCCCCAGCGTCGCAACAAACTCCGCACATACATTCGCCTGTTGGCATTGTTTTGGTACAGCTGGGCATCTTCGCTCCACCAGCCCAGCCTCATTCCCTTTCGGCAGACGATGTGTGCCTATTTGGACGCCTATCGCTGACCATATTATTTTTCTAGGAGGAACTATCATGAAAAAACTTTGTTCGTTTGCCCTACTTGTGTGTTTGCTCTTGTCGCTGGTCGCCTGTGGCGGCACAACCCCTGCCGCTGGCGAAGCCGATTTGGACAAGTCCAAACCCGCCATTTTGGCGGTCAGCTTCGGCACAAGCTATGCAGAAACCCGTGAGGCGAGCATTGGCGGGATTGAAACCGCCCTTGTCACCGCCTACCCCGATTACCAAGTGCGCCGTGCCTTCACCAGCCAGATTATTTTGGACATTTTGAAAGAACGGGACAAGCTCGATGTGGACAACGTGCGTCAGGCACTTGACCGTCTGGTGGCAGACGGTGTGGAAGACGTCATCATTCAGCCCACCCATGTCATGAACGGTTTGGAATACGATGACGTGGTCGCAGAAGCCCAAAGCTATGTGGACAAGTTCGACAGCATCCGTCTGGGCAAGCAACTGCTGGACAGTGAGAGCGATTACCAAGCAGTCGTTGCTGGCATGCTGGAGGAGACCAAAGCCCTGTCCAATGACGAGACTGTGTTTGTCTGGATGGGACACGGCACGACCCACGAAGCCAACAAGACCTATGAAAATTTGCAAAATGCGCTGAACGAGCGAGGCGAAACCCGTCACCTCATCGGCACAGTCGAAGCCAAGCCCGATTTGGACGACATCAAAAATGCCCTCGAAACCCTCGCACCCAAAAAAGTGATTTTGTTGCCCCTCATGATTGTGGCGGGTGACCATGCGAACAACGACATGGCGGGTACAGAAGCCGATTCTTGGCAGAGCATCTTGACCGCCGAGGGTTACGAAGTGGAGAGCATTTTGCGGGGCATGGGCGAATATAAAGCCGTACAAGAGCTGTTTGTTGCCCATGCCAAAGATGCCATGACATCTGCCCCCCTGACCGCCCCCGCCCCCGCAGAAACACCCGACGTAGGCCCCAAGGGAGGTGGGGGGGGGAGCAGGAGG